>CAJQKB010000134.1 GCA_905478775.1 uncultured Opitutales bacterium
ATTATCAATTATTGTAAACAGCGAAATACAAATTTTCTAAAATTTTCTCCAATAAAAAAGTATTTGTATTAAAGGACCTAAAAAAGATTTAATTCCTAGATTTAATACACATCTTTTAAATAGCGCTTTTCTTTTTGTAGTGACTTGATCCAAACAGCAGAATCCTCCTCACTCATCGAACCATGCTCCTGTGCAATCGTTCGCAATGCCTGGTCGACATCCTTCGCCATACGGGATGCATCCCCACATACATAAAAGAGGGCTCCTTCTTGTATCCAATTCCAAAGTTCTGCACCTCTTTCCAACATCTTATGCTGGACATAAACTTTTTCTTCCTGATCTCTCGACCAGGCAAGATCTAATTCATTAAGAATTCCTTCCTTTTGATAACGAATCCATTCTTCTCCATAAAGATAATCAGTTTTTTGAGAACGATCCCCAAAGAAAAGCCAATTTTTCCCTGTAGCACCAGTTGCCATTCTTTCTTCGATAAAAGCCCGAAAGGGAGCAATTCCAGTCCCCGGACCTACCATGATAATGGGAGCATTTTGAACTACCGGTAACTTGAAGTTTTTGTTGGGATGAAAATAACAGGGAATGGTCTCCCCCACTCGCTCAGCAAGATAAGAGGAGCAAACCCCTTTTCTTTTTCTGCCATGCGAATCGTACCGAACCACCGCAACGGTCAAGTGAACTTCCTCAGAATGAGCTTTTAAGCTCGATGCGATAGAATATAAACGGGGGGGCATTGGTCGGAGAAGACTCACAAAATCTTCAACAGCAAGTCCCTGTTGAGGGTATTCCTTAAATAAATCAATCAGTTCGCGACCCCACATATAATCGACAAGATCATTTTTATTCTCGATCTTAAGTAATTCTTCAAGAGCTGGAACTCGGGCAATATCATTAAATTTCTTAATCTGAATTTTACTCAGTACCGTACAGGCAAACTTGTGAAGTAATGTGTCTTTCAGGGAGAAGCTTTCCTCGCCAATTTGTACCGGTTCAGTACCGGAAAAACCAAGTACTGACAAAAGATCATCCACTACCTCCGAACAATTTACCGGAAGCACACCAAGAGAATCTCCCGGTTCATAACTCAAACCACTATCCTGAAGTGAAAATTCGAAATGACGAGTTTCCTTGTCCGACCCTTCTGTCATCACTCGGTTGACAAGGAGTCCTGAAGAATAGGGGTTACTTTTACTGTAAAGATGATCAGCAGATTGAGTAGTCATGATAGTATGTTAAAGAGTATTTTATTTACGCATTTTCCACCCTCGACTCCAAGCGAAAATTATAAACTTTTCTCTTTGGGAATCGATTTGCCGATGAAGTCTAATTTGGCTATGTTTTGTGGGATGGAATGGATTAAAGAACTTAGTAAGGATGAACTTAAGAAATGGGGAGAAGTTATGCTTCAACATTCATTCGATCAAGAAGAGTGGAAAGAAGCACGTTGTGCATTATTAAATTCCCTTACTGCCGATCAAAAAGTGGCAACAGAAAGTGCAATTCGATCCTATATTTCTTGCTGTGCGGAAGCGGTTGGGGCGACTCACCCCCTCCCCTCTCTTAAAGAATCTGTGATCGAACTGTACCAACAATATGGTATGGAGGAATCCGCTAAAAATTAAACTTAGCTAAAATTCAACTCTTGATGAGCCCTCGCTACTTGGAGATATTTTTCAGCCCATTTCTTCAATCCGTTTCGTTTCTCAATTCCTAACTCCCGCTTTATGGTTCCGGGCACACCGGCAACTAAAGAACCAGGAGGAATTAACATTCCGGCTGGTACAACTGTACCCGCAGCTACAATGGATTGTTTTCCGACCACCGCACCATCAAGCACGGTGGCATTCATTCCTATTAAGCATTCATCTTCGATCGTACAGGCATGGATAATTGCACCATGCCCAACCGTTACATAATTGCCCACGATTAAAGGTTTTTCATCTGAGAGATGTCCGATTACCCCGTCTTGCAGATTGGAAAAATTTCCGATTTCGATGTAATTAATATCACCCCTTAAAACACTTCCGTACCAAATACTGGACTGCTTACCGATACGTACATCTCCCACAACTATTGCATTCGGTGCGATGAATACATCGCTATCGCAGGTAGGTTGTTGAGCAAGAAACTCAGCCAAACGATCTTTTACATTCAATTAAAAAGAAAGTCTGTTACTAGATATTTATTGGCAAGATTCGCACTCTTCACCATTCATCATGGCTTGAATGCTACACGCTTTGGCTTCCGCATCGGTGTACTCTTTTTTTGCAGAAGGTTCACCTGCCACATCCCCCATCGGTTTGGAATGATTTAAAGAAACGGTTGCTTTTTCAATATTCGAAGCACCCAATGTACGAAGATAATAGGTGGTCTTCAGTCCCTGCCTCCATGCTGCCCGGTACATGTGAGAAAGTGTTTTCATGTTGGGTTGACCAAGAAACAAGTTAACGGACTGAGATTGATCTATCCATTTCTGACGACGGGCCGCCGCGGCGATTACAAACTCGTAAGAAACATCAAACGCAGTGGAATATTTTTTCTTAAGATTATCCGGAATCGAAGCAATGTCAGAGAGTTCACCGTCGAAATATTTCAATTGATCTGACATTTCACCATTCCAAAGATCAAGTTTTTTAAGATCCTCCACCAAGAAACGATTTAACACCATGAAGTCACCGGAGAGATTACTTTTAACAAATAGGTTTTTGTAAGTGGGTTCGATACAAGGTGACGATCCCATAATGTTTGAAATTGTAGCCGTCGGTGCAATGGCAATAACATTACTGTTCCGCATTCCATGCTTGGCTATCTTTTCTCGCACAACTGACCAGTCCATTTTTTCGCCCTTGGGAACTTCCACCTCACAACCGCGTTCCTTTTCAAGTAGTTCGATTGTGTCTTGCGGTAAAATCCCCCGATCCCATTTTGAACCACGGAATGAAGAGTAAGTACCGCGTTCGCTGGCTAAATCGCTTGAAGCTTCATAGGCGTAGTAACAGATTGCTTCCATGAATTCATCATTGAACTCAATTGCTTCTTCTGAAGAAAAGGAAATATCTTTCCGGAAGAGGGCGTTCTGTAAGCCCATCACTCCCAATCCAATAGGTCGGTGCCTCATGTTTGAAGTCTTGGCTGCATCGGTCGGGTAGAAATTTACATCGATTACATTATCCAATGCTCGGATCGCAATACGAATGGTATCCCTTAATTTGTCATGATCCAAGGAACCATCACTCTTCAAATGAGAATCCAAAACTACGGAACCCAAGTTACATACTGCCGTTTCATCGGCTCCAGTATTTAAAGTAATTTCAGTACAGAGATTGGAACTATGAATTACGCCAGCATGATCCTGTGGACTGCGAACATTGCAAGTGTCCTTAAAAGTAATCCATGGATGCCCCGTTTCGAAAATCATTTTTAGCATTTGCTTCCAAAGATCGAGTGCGGGCATCGAATGAGACCAAATATCTCCCTTTTCCGCGAGAGCTTCGTATTCCTCATACTTCGAGTCAAAAGCTTTACCGTATAAGTCATGTAAATCAGAAACCTCATTACTCCGGAATAATGTCCAATTCCCGCGGGACTCCATTCTCTTCATGAACAAATCGGGAATCCAATTTGCTGTATTCATGTCATGGGTCCGACGCCTGTCGTCGCCCGTATTTTTACGGAGATCTAAGAACTCAATGATATCACAATGCCAGGATTCTAAGTAGGCACAACCCGAACCCTTTCTCTTCCCTCCCTGATTGACAGCGCACAATTGATCGTTGTGCATTTTGAGAAAAGGAATCACACCCTGGCTCTCGCCATTGGTGCCTGCAATATGGCTACCCGTTCCACGGACAGCAGTCCAACTACCGCCCAATCCACCCGCCCATTTTGACAAAAATGCATTCTCCGCAATTCCCCGATACATGATTGATTCAATCGTGTCATCGACCTTGTAAAGGTAACAGGAAGAAAGTTGTGAATGAGGAGTTCCCGAATTAAATAATGTGGGTGTAGAAGAACAAAATCTTCTGCTCTTGTATAAGTTGTATAAGGAGATAATTTGATCTTCAGGATTGTCCTCGTGGGCGAATATTCCCATCGAGACCCTCATCCAAAACAATTGAGGAGTTTCCAGTCTTTGGGGAGATTCATTTGTTTTATCGACCACCAAATAACGATCGTATAAAGTTTGAATTCCCAAATAATCAAAATCTAAATCTGCCGACGGATCAATAGCATCTGCTAATTTACTAATATTAAGTTTGAGTAATTTGGCATCAAGGCGCTTGATTTCCACCCCATGTTTAAGATATTTTTTAAGGCCTTTCGCATGAAAACCTTTGAGTTCCTCGATTGTATTGACCGAGATATCCCAACCCAACACCTCTTCGTAGACATAACTTAAAAGTATACGGGCCGAAAACTTGGCAAAATCTCCATCCTTTTCAATAAGAGTCTTCGAATTTAAAATAATGGTTCGGCGTAAATCAACTTCACTAATTTCCGAAAATACAGAGCGGCGAAGGCTTTCTTCAATTTCTTCAGTACTCAGGCATAGATTAAGTCCAATTGAAGCAAATGAAATTCGTTTTTTGAGGTCAATGCCATCCCAGAAAAAAGTGGAACCGTCCTCTTTTTGAACGACAATCATTGAGTCCTGTTTGGCCTCATCAATACCTGCACCAGTCTCTCTTTCGATGCGTCGGCGTGCTCGGTATAAAATGTAGGATTCCGCAACCTTAAAATGCCCGGTGCGCATTAATTCCTCCTGAACAAGGTCCTGGATATCCTCTATATTAATAAAGGCCTGCCCAGTAGACAATGCCTTGCGAGTAACTTGGCGGGCAAGTTCAACTGCAGGTTGAGAGTCCGTTTGCAAGGAAAGGAATGCTTTACGCACCGCTACTTCAATCTTGGCGGCGTTCCATGGAACTACCTGTCCGCTTCTCCGAATCAACCGAATTTGGTCGACCATGTGATCATCCGAGATCGCTCCGCCATCATTTGATCGACAAAAGACAAGACTCTTCGCCACATCATAGGCATCGTTTTCAACTAATGCTTTTTCGATCAAACGATAAAGCTCGTCAAAGGAGAGGCGGGGGGCTCCGCCTTCCTCCTCCTCGGCCATTCGCTCAATTAAGCGATCCGCGACGATCCGGGCGGACTCCACCACGAGTTCCCGGTTTTTTGGGGTATATATCTCGTTTTCTTCCCTTGATATCATTAGGTTGGTCAATGCCTCCCCAATGACTTCGGCCACCTCGGCGATGTGGAAATCACGATCACCCGCGCCATCTGTAATTCGTACCTTCGGTACTTCAAATCTATTATCACCCAGGCCCTGAGCCCAATCGAAGCGAGGCTTATCCTTGCTGGGTGTTCCTGCTGCTTTTACAAGCAACTTATCTTCATCAAAAATCGTATTACGCATAAATCTTATCCTTACCCCTCAACCACCTATTAATTATTGTTAGAACCCCTGAGCTTACCAATCAAAGCTCGTCGTCAGCAACTTCGGACAAAGCAGAGGACTTTTGATATTCTGTCACACGGCCTTCGAAGAAATTCTGTTCTTTCTTAACGTCCATTGTTTCCGCTAACCAAGGGAATGGATTATCAAGTCCGGGATGAAGCACATCCAATCCAATTCCATTGAGCCGGCGATCTGCAATAAAATCAATGTAAGTGCAAAATTCATCGGAGCTCAACCCTACTGAATTTACAGGGAGGCAGTCCCGAATAAATTCTTTTTCCAGTTCAACTGCTTCTTTCATTAATTCAGTTAACTCGTCCTTGAAAGCCGGAGTCCACACATCAGGATTTTCGTCCACCAATACACGGAAAAGATTACGAAAAAGTTCGATATGATTCGATTCGTCACGCAATGTGTAGCGGAACATTTGCCCCACGCCAGGAAATTTATTCTGGCGAGCAAGACTCAATATCATACCAAATAAGCCGTAGAACTGTGTTCCTTCCATGCACTGACCAAAAACGAATATATTTTTTGCAAATTCCTGCTTCTCAGCTGTTTGCGTTAAATCCATATCTCTACGCAAGCTCTTCGATACTTTAGTGACGAACTCGTTTTTCCTGCGAATGGTATCAACTTGTTCGAACATTGCCTCACATTCGTGGGGGTTAATTCCCAAGGAACTAATCATGTAAAGTAGACTGTCTGCGTGGATATTCTCCTCATGAGCATGGCGACCTAAAACAAGTTTAAGTTCGGGAGCAGTAACTAGTTCGCGTACCACATGCTGGATATTATCGCCCACAATTCCCTCCGCTGCTGAAAAGTAACCGATTCCCATCATTACAATCCAGCGTTCCGCATCACTCAATTCAGTTTGGCTCTTCCATTGCTCCACGTCTTTTTGCATGGGAACATCTTCCGGTTCCCAATGGTTTGCCTTCATTTTGCGGTAAAGATCGTATGCCCACTGGTACTTCAGAGGGAGTAAATTAAAGGTCATGGTATCACGCCCATTAATTACCTGTTTTTCTTGATATGCCTTCATTGCTTTTTCTTCGTCGAGAAGAAAAGTTTTTTCGCCAATTTTGAATTCTTTGTCCATCTGTATTGCTCCCTGTGTCGTTTGTTATTGTGCTAAAATATTTGTTATTTAATCGTATCAGTCAGTATGCTCCGAGTGTAATTTTGGGGAACGGAATTAGTCGGTTGCATAATTTGACCTTGTCTGTTGAAAAGAGAAAAGAAAAGAAAAAAATGAAAATTTTGTAAAGTTTTTGTTAACGTGGACACAATATGTAGTGTTTACCCTTGGTTAGAGACACAATATGTAGCGGTGTGAATAACTTTGGAGGTTGAATTAAAATGATCCTTTAAAAATAATGGGGAAACTAAAATTCACAAGAAAATCGTATTTTTTTTACTTTTCCAAGACAAAGTTATCACTAGTTGTTAATTTACTTATTCACAAAACCTAGTTTCCTCGCATATTTACAGGAGAGTAACATTTTGATAGTCCAAAAAACTATCTTATAAAATTATAAAAAATATTCATTTTGCTGGAAAGGATTCGATCAAAACCCAAAAAATAAGGCCTAAAATATGGTTCAAATCATAGAATCACAGGAATTAAAACAAGTCGTTCCAATTCGTTTTTGCGTGCCTGTCTCCTCGCGTGAGAAATTGTAGAATATCGCCAATCAAATAAATAGACCCAGTTATTAGAATCGTGCCATTAGATCTAGAATTTTTCAATTTATCCTTTGCTTTTTCTAAATTAAAATCGATTACTTTTCCCCTAAAAGAATCAGGGATTAAAGAACGAAGGTAATCAACCGTACAAGCACGGGGTTGCTCGACTTCAAAAAGTGTAATCGAACTGGCAAAGTCTAAAACCACATCAACAATCTCTTTCGCACGATCTTCTCCCAGTACCCCAAGCCAAATTTCTGGTTTTTCTGACAATGCGTCCAAGTTTTCCCGTAAGCAAATGGCACCGGCCGAATTATGACACGCGTCCAGAATAACTCGGGGAGAACCCTCGATTATTTGCCAACGTCCTAGCAGACTCACTTGATTTAACCCCTGACGGGCAAGATCATTCTTAATGGGAATCTTTTCTCTTACTATTTCCGCTCCACGCAGTGCCAAGGCTGCATTTGCTCTTTGGTACGACCCCTGAAGGTTGGTCTGGGGTCTTTCCTCTTGTACGAAATGAGAAATAGAGTGTAACTCTGAGTTCCGTTGAATCGCGATCTTTTGAACCACTTCCACGCTACAATTCGGCAAATCTCCAATAAGGACAGGCGTCTCCCTTTTAATGATTCCCGCTTTCTCCTGGGTTATTTCCTCAAGGCTGTTTCCTAAAATGGCACAATGATCCTTAGAAATCGTAGTGATAATGGATAATTCGGGAGCGACCACATTCGTGGAATCTAATCGCCCGCCCAAACCAGTCTCAATCACCGCAAGGTCTACCCCTTGCTTTTGAAAGTGCAAAAAGGCAATAGCAGTCATGAATTCAAAAAATGTGGGATGGTTCTCGCTTTCGTCCTCCTCCATTTTTTGGGCAAGAGGTTTTAATCGATCCACCCATTGGTTAATCTCGTCCTCGGTAATGTGTTCTCCATTAATTTGTATTCGTTCCCCCAATTCAATTAAATGGGGAGAAGAAAAGAGTCCCACCTTGTACCCATTCGCTCGATAGATTGAATCAAGCATGGCACAAACAGAACCTTTTCCATTTGTACCCGCAACATGAATGACTGGAAAATCGAGCTGTGGATTGCCAAGTAGCTTCACGAACTTCGACATTCGATCGATCCCGAAACTTGAGCCTCGATTACGGAGACTGTATAAAAATGAAAGAGTCTCGTTCACCAACGCTCCAGGTGAAATTTCCGGATTACTTAGATTTGGGCACTGCCCGAGTTTTTTTAGGAGCCGTTTTTCGGGCTGTCACTTTTTTCTTTGTAACCGGCTTATTACCCAAAGTTAGGAGATTGGTTGGTTCTTTGGTTTTTAAATTCACACCCAAATGACCCCGTAATGTAATTAAACGGTCACGCAAATCATGACGATCCACAATTTGATCCACTAATCCATGTTTCAGTAAAAATTCTGATGTTTGAAAACCCTCTGGCAGGTCGGCTCGGGTCGTTTCCTTAATCACACGTCTTCCGGCAAATCCTATTAATGCCTTAGGTTCGGCGATGATCACATCGCCCAAAGTTGCATAACTTGCCATGACCCCAGCCATCGTAGGATTGGTTAGAATCGAAAAATAAGGTACCTTGGCTTCTGCAAGTCGAGCCAGTGCCGCACTTGTTTTTGCCATCTGCATTAGGCTCAATATTCCTTCATACATCCTAGCACCACCCGAAGCAGAGACTACAATAACAGGCATCGAATATTCCAACCCGCGCTCAATTGCCCGGGTAATTTTCTCCCCCACTACCGAGCCCATACTTCCTCCTAGAAACCGAAAGTCCATTACCGCCAAGCTTACCCAGTGACCATCCATTTTTCCAATTCCGGATATAACTGCATCTTCCAGGGAAGTTTTCTTACGATTTTGCTCCAGTTTATCTTTGTAAGCAGCAAGTCCTTTGAATTCCAAAGGATCGAGAGAGGACAAAGTTGAATCACACTCAACGAAGGTTCCTGGATCCAATAACGATTCTATTCGGTCAGGTGCAGCAAGTGGGAAATGGTAACCACTCGAAGGTACCACCATTAAGTTTTTCTTTAACTCCTTGGCAAAAACCATGTCACCGGTTTCAGGACATTTGGTAAAAACTCCCTTCGGTACTCCCTCACGGGACTTTACCACTACCTTCGAATATTTTGGTTTGCTAAAAAATGCCATAATTTAATCTTTTTTGTTATCCATGTCCCAAAGTTGCAACATTAACATTTTGAAAGCCTTCTTGCATTAATGCTTTTGCACATTCGTCCAAGGTCGCTCCAGTGGTGTAAACATCGTCTATCAGAATTAATTTGTTTTGTTTATTTAAACCCTTTTTATGCTTAAGGGCAAAAGCATTTTTTACATTCTTTTTTCGCTCAAACCGGTCAAACTCTGTCTGAGTTTCAGTATTTCTCGTTCGTGTCAGGGCATCAATTACTTGCACGCGATCTCCCAGGTCTTTTTTGAATGCATTCGCAATCCACACGCTTTGGTTAAAACCGCGCTTCCTCAATCGCTTTCGATGTAATGGAACGGGAATCAAAATTGAATCATGAAGAAATTCCCGAAAGGAATCATTTCGATTCAGCCATCGGGGCAAATCTTTCAACACATCCTTCACTCCATGATATTTGATCTCATGGATTATTTTTTTCCCATTTTGGTCGAGAAGGAATAAACACTTCCCTCTTTTAAAACGGGGCGGATCTTCTCGACACCCCGCACAAACCAATCCGTTAAAATCAAAACCACTCATCGGAATCCCACAATACTTACAGCCACTTTTGGTAATCCAAGCCAATAAATCCTCGCATTCTAAACACATGTAAGAAAGTCCATCTTGGTAAGGAGCCTTTTCACATACCGGACAGATTCCCGGAAAAATTAAATCGGAAAGATAATTCAAATATTCCTGATACAATTTCATTTCGATCAAAAATCTGGCCTTAATAATAAACCTGCTCAAGGCACAAGCCCTTTGCCGGTGCACTTACCACCACCTCCGTCCGTTTCCTGCTTTGTAATATTTCCCGTATGGTATCGACTTCAATACGCCCTCTTCCCACTTCCAATAAGCCTCCCACCATACTGCGTACCATTTTGTAAAGGAAACCACTCCCCTCGACTTCAAATTGGAACTCCCTTTCTTTCTGATTAACGGTCATGCTCCAAATTTCTTTTACTGGATCTTCTTTTTCTTCCTTTCGGTGAGAAACTGCAAAGGCACTGAAGTCATGAGTTCCCACTAAAAACTGGGACGCTTCCCTCATCGCATCCAGATCATAACTTTTATTTTTTAACGAGATGCAAAATCCCTGCTCCTGTGGCATAGCCCAACCCCTTACCGCCCGATAAAGGTAACGCTTTCCTTTGGCCGAACTGATGGCATGAAAAGAGGGGGAAACTGGTTCAATCGAAAGTGGACAAATGTCAGAGGGAAGATGGGCACGTATTGCCTGTAACATATTATCTACGCCATGCGTCCATTGATGATCGAAGTGAAAAACCTGCCCATTGGCATGAACCCCCGCATCTGTTCGACCCGCTCCTATCGTTCGGATCGGAGTAGAAAAAATATTGTGCAATGCATCCTCAATTTTATTTTGTACCGCGTCATTGGTGGGTTGCTTTTGCCAACCGGCATAGTTTGTTCCATCGTAGGCACACACACAGCACCATCGTTTACCAGAATCAACTTCTTCGTTTTTCATTGTGCCTAGTCCTGTGGAGGAGGAATCACATTTCGATTTTCAATAAAGTCGCGTAGTATAATTCCAGCTGCTGAGGCATCAATTTTCCCTAAATTTTTCTTCTTCTTTTTATTGGATTGTACCCCTAACGACTCCTCGGCAGCCAAACTGGTTAGTCTCTCATCCACTCGGTGGACAGGCATGGCAAAACTCTTTTCCAAGGTCGCAATAAAGACATCCACTTCCTTCGCCCGCACCCCTACTGTTCCATCCATATGGATTGGATACCCCACAATAAGTTCGTTCACTTCCTTCGCTTCAATCAAATCTGCGATGCGGTCCAGATAGGATTGATCATCGACTCCTGGAACCGCTCCGATTGGTAAGGCTATGCCCAACTCATCAGCCCATGCCAAACCGATCCGTTTGGTCCCGTAATCAATCCCGAGATAAACCGGCATACAGTTAAGTTAAGTCAGGGTGTGCTTCCCCCACTTTCCGGGCAAGTTCCTTCACTTCTTGGGCACGGTCTTTATGGCATACCATGGTGGCATCCCCGGATTGAACGACAATTAAATCTTCCACTCCAAGGAGCGTTATACAATGCCCTTGTTCTGAAAAAGCCAAGTTTCCCTTCGAATCCACCGCAATTCCCTCTCCCTTAAACACATTTCCATTTCCATCTGCCGGATAATGTCTTTCTATCGCCGGCCATTCCCCCACATCATCCCAGTCAAAATCAGACTCCAACATGACTACCCCCTCTGCTTTTTCCATAACGGCAAAATCGACGGAAATTTTTTCCAGTTTTGGATAGACTTTTTCCATCGCTCCAAGGAGAGAACCTGTCGAAGTAAAGTCTGCCTGTAATTCTTTTAAACCCGCCGAAAGAACGGGGGCATGCTTTTCGATAGCGGAAAGTATAACCGAAGGTCTCCAAACAAACATTCCTGCATTCCAAAAATATCCACCCTCACTTAAGTACTCCTCCGCCGTGGTTAAATTGGGCTTCTCCACAAATCGATCGACCTTGGAAACAGGTCGGTTCAGTACCTTATTCAATTCCTCTCCCTGAGAAAGATATCCATAACCAGTCGCCGGAAAACTTGGCTTAATTCCAATTGTGACCAGGTAATCATCTTGTTCAGCCGCTTCAAAAGAACTCGTCAATACTGAACGGAAGCCCTCCCCGTCCTCAATTACATGATCCGCTGGCAACAATGCAAATGCGGCATCCTTTGCTTCTTGGTCCACTAATAAAGCGGCCAACCCCACTGCTGCAGCAGTGTCCCTTCCCTCGGGCTCTCCAATCACTCTCTCGGGGAGTAGTGCGGGACAACTCTCCAGGACCGCGTCCCGTTGTTCTTTATTGGTAATCACAAAAACATTTTCCGGTGGTACTAACCCCTTCAAACGATCCACAGTTTGGGCAAGCATTGGAGAATCCCCCACGATGGGAAGAAGGTGCTTGGGACGCGTTAAACGACTTTGAGGCCAAAAACGCTCACCGCGTCCGCCTGCCATAATTACTACAAACCGATTGCTCATACCCTCAAGCCATGCCACGCCACTGATGAATGGCGAGTTTAAAAATCCTTCGCTCCATTCCACTCTGTAAAAAATTCATACAATACCCCTGAATCGGCTCATAGCATACTTGCCATCCAAGAATGCATTCCTTATGTTCGATCCTTTATTTTTATTTATATTAGGCATGAAACGTAGCCATCACTGCAATCAACTTCGCAAAGACAACGCCGGATCTCCCGCCACTTTAATTGGGTGGATCGATTCCTTACGCGACCACGGAGGCGTCTTCTTTCTCGACCTCCGCGATCGGGAAGGAAAGACCCAGGTCGTACTCGACCCCGAAAACCAGACCCTTTCCGAACTCTTCCCCAAGCTCAAACCCGAAAGTGTGATTGAGGTAAAGGGAGAAGTCCGCAACCGCGACGAAGGTACGGAGAACAGCAACTTGGCCACCGGAGATATCGAGCTCTTTGCCAGTTCCATCATTGTCCATAACCAGTCGAAAACGCCTCCCTTCCCCATGGACGACTCTGCCGATAAGGTGGGCGAAGACCTCCGGCTTACCTATCGCTATCTCGACCTTCGCCGAGAGAGCAACCTGAACACACTCAAGCTTCGCCACCGTGCATCGATGGCAATTCGGGAATTTTTTGACAAGCAGGACTTTCTTGAAATCGAGACACCGATTCTGTTTAAGAGCACACCCGAAGGAGCCCGTGAATTTCTCGTCCCCAGCCGGATGAACGAAGGAAAGTTCTACGCCCTCCCCCAATCCCCCCAGCAGTATAAACAAATGCTAATGGTCGCCGGGATTGAGCGTTACTATCAACTTGCCCGTTGCTTCCGCGACGAAGACCTCCGGGCAGACCGCCAGCCCGAGTTCACTCAGGTCGATATTGAAATGTCCTTCATTGACCGCGAGGACATGTACGCCCTGATCGAAGGTCTCCTCTCCACGGTATGGAAAGAAACTCTCGACGAGGAAATCAACACTCCTTTTCTTCGCATGCCCTACCACGATGCAATGAACCGCTTCGGTTCCGACAAGCCCGACATGCGCTTTGGTATGGAAATTCAGGACTTTTCCGAAGACTTCCGCGAGTCCGACTTCAAGGTATTTGCCGGCACTGTAAAATCGGGCGGGTCGGTAAAAGCATTTAATGCCAAGGGACTTGCCGATATTACTCAGGGCGAACTCAAACACCTCGAAGAAACCGCCAAATCCCTCGGAGCAAAGGGTCTCGCATTTATTAAATCCGAAGGAGGAGAGTGGAAATCCCCCATCCTCAAATTTCTTTCCGATGCCGAGCAGGAAACTCTCAAGTCTAAACTCGAAGTGGGAGACGGAGATATCATATTCTTCGCAGCCGGCTCCTGGGATAGCTCCTGCAATATCCTTGGTCGTGTCCGTTTGGAAGCGGCTACACTTTTAGAAAAGCGGGGTCAGGCACTTCGCGATCCCAAGGACTGGAAGTTTCTCTGGGTGATCGATTTTCCATTGATGCACTTCGAAGAGGAGGAGGGTCGCTATGTGGCATCACACCATCCGTTCACCGCGCCAGTGGAGGAAGATTTACCCTTACTCGAATCCGAACCCAAAAAAGTACGGGGTCAACACTATGATATCGTGCTCAATGGAGTGGAACTAGGAGGAGGTAGTATCCGTATTCACCAGCCCGATGTGCAAAAGAAAATCTTTGAGGATGTCCTCAATATTCCGGCCGATGTGGTAAAAAGCCAATTTGGCTACATGCTTGAATCCTTCGAATATGGTGCCCCACCCCACGGTGGGATTGCCCTCGGCCTCGACCGTTTAATTACCATCCTCGCGGGTAAGGAAAGTATCCGCGATGTAATCGCCTTTCCCAAGACTCAAAAAGGACAGGACTTGATGACCGACAGCCCCGGTACTGTAACCGATCGCCAACTCCGCGACATCAAGGTCAAGTCCACCGCCGAGGACGTCTAAACCTTATTTTATTCGAAGCCCATCCGGTGTCCTTCACTTAATCATGAAACACCGGATCATTTCTGCTTTTTTACTCCTCATTCTCTCTCCGGGGGGATTTGCGCAATCCATCCAGGCTGATTCTCCGAAAACTGGCGAATCCATTGCCCGCCGGTATGCACGCTCCGAAGAGATCGCTCCGAAATTTCAAAAGGCATATCAGCCATTGAAATTGAATTTCCAATGGAAGGACAATGGAATCATCCTCAAAACAGGAAAAGGAAAGACTGCCCAGGAAGAATTCATTGAGGGCAAGACTGGTAAAATCAAAAAATCCATTTCCCTGGAGCCAGCCAAAGACGAAGACGATTCTTTATTTCTTCCCCCCCAATCTCGTTGGGGTCGCAGTTCCTCCAGTTCTGATAATATATCCATCACCTTTCAAAATTCCTTCCCCCGTCCGGTCCGTGTTTACTGGGTAGATTTGCAAGGGGAACTTAAAAACTATGGAACAATCCCACCCAAGGGCGATATGTCGATCTCCACCTTTGCAGGTCATCAATGGGTACTCGATTTTTCCGCCAACGATCTGACCGGTATCTTTACCGCCTCCAACCATGACTGTATTGCCAAAATTGACTCCCGCTCCCGCCGGGTGGCAATGAAACAATCTCCCCCCGCCCCCAAGCCTGACTCCACTCCTGCTTCAAAATTGGTTATTCGCGAACATAATGTCTGGTTCATCAGAAAAGATAAAAAGGATATTCAACTGACCCGCAAAGGAACAGAGGAAGATTCCTTCCTCAATGAATTTCGCTACTCGCCCAACAAGCGCTACGCCCTTGGTTTTCAATCCACCCGGGTCATCCCCCGGAAGATCCCCCTACTTCGCAGTTCTCCCATAGATCAGATTCAACCCACCATCGAATTTATCAATTATCCTAAACCAGGCGATCCCCGTCCTCAACGTCGCCCCATCCTCTTTGACCTCAAAAAGAAGACCGCCATTCCGGTAGACGAAGCTTCATTCCTTGATTCCTGGTCGGTTCAATTTAAGCACTGGTCCAAAGACAGTCGGTCCGCACATGTTCTATATAACAAGCGTGGACACCAGGAACTCGCCCTTCTTTCAATCGATGCCTCAACCGGAAAAGTGACCGACCTCGTTCGGGAATCTCCTGATACATTTGTGGATTATTCCCAAAAAACCATGCTTCACTGGCTCGACCAGTCCGAGCAATTAATCTGGGCCAGCGAACGGAGTGGATGGAATCATCTCTATCGGATCGATGCCTCAAATGGGCAGGTAATCAATCCCATCACCAAGGGAAAATGGGTGGTTCGAAAAATTGAACATGTGGATGAAAAGAGTGAGGTTGTTTGGTTTTCTGCACTAGCCATTCACCCGAAACAGGATCCCTACCACCTCCATCTGGCCAAAGTAAACTTGGACGGATCAGACCTGACAGTTCTGACCCAGGGGGACGGAACTCACCGCTGGGAATTCAACCCCGAACGCACTCTCTTCGTGGACCGCTGGTCCAGAGTCGATCATCCCGAAGTTGCTCAATTACGCTCCGCCCGGGATGGCTCACTTATTAAAGAACTCGCCCGTCAGGATATTTCGGCTCTTTTAAAAGAAGGTTACTCCATGCCCATTCGCTTCTCCGCTCCCGGACGGGATGGTAAGACTATGATCCATGGATTTCTTATCCAACCGACCGAGTTTGATCCCAACCGAATCTATCCCGTGATCGAAAACATCTATGCCGGCCCGCATGGCTTTCATGTCCCTAAAAAGTTTGGTCTCCAGATATCCCAGAGACGATTGGCCGAACTCGGATTTGTAATCGCCAAAATTGATGGAATGGGCACGAATTGGAGATCCAAGAAATTTCATGATCATTGTTGGCAAAACTTGGCCGATGCCGGCTTTCCAGACCGTATTGCCTGGCTCAAAGCGGCCGCTCGAAAATATTCATGGCTCGATCTATCCCGAGTCGGAATTTATGGCGGAAGTGCCGGTGGACAAAATGCCCTATCTGCCCTCCTCCACCACGGAGAATTTTACAAAGCCGCCGTCAGCGACTGTGGATGCCATGATAACCGGATGGATAAAATTTGGTGGAACGAGGCATGGATGGGAAAAATGGGTCCCCATTACGAACAAAGCTCCAATGTACTTCATGCCCATAAATTACAGGGTAATCTTATGCTCACCGTCGGAGAGCTGGATAAAAATGTCGACCCCGCCTCCACCCTTCAGGTGGTCGATGCCCTCGTCCGTGCAGGCAAGGATTTTGAATTCTTTATGATTCCCGGAGCCGGTCATGGGATTGGGGAAGGAAAATATTTATTCCGCAAACGAATCGACTTTTTTGTA
>CAJQKB010000135.1 GCA_905478775.1 uncultured Opitutales bacterium
CCCTATCGGGTAGATCCAAAGTGGGCTGAACCCTATAAGGTTGAAGGTGTAAATAATCCTAATTTCTTTGGTATGATAGCCAATATTGATCACAACCTTGGACTTCTGCGGGATCATTTAAAAGGTTTAAATCTGGATGATAACACCATCCTGGTTTTTATGACCGATAATGGCACATCTGCAGGATGCAAGTTTCCAGGACTGGATACGGAGCCGACCTTGGGTTTCAACGCGGGGATGCGGGGCAAAAAATCTTCGATCTATGAAGGGGGTCACCGAGTTCCTTTCTTTCTGCACTGGCCGGCAGGTGGTTTCTCTAAAGGCCGGGATATTGAATCCCTCGCCGCACATATTGATGTCCTGCCCACCCTTGCTGATCTATGTAAACTTCCCAAGCCTGACAAAGAATATGATGTGGATGGTCGATCTCTTACTCCCCTACTTGCAGGTAAAGCTAAATCCTGGATGCGCAATCACCTGTTTTTACAATATCATGGAGGAGCCCATCACAAATTTGCACTCGGTCCCCTTACCAATTCAGTTGTGATGACAGAAAGATGGAGATTGGTGAATACGGATAAAGCTGAAGAACTTTACGATATCGTAAATGATCCGGCACAACGAAATAATATCGCCAGCCAAAGACCTGGATTCATTAAGGATTTACGCACAGCCTATCAGTCATTTTGGAAACGCGTTTCCCCGGGATTAAAACCAGTCGCTATCGATCTAGGAGATCCAAGTGAAAATCCCGCAGTTCTATGCTCGCAGGACTGGCGTCCGGAAACGGGTAACCCGCCATGGAACTTTTCGTCCATCAAGAAAATCCCTAAAGTGACTCACCCATGGTTGGTCAACGTACTAAAAGCCGGCAAATATCGGTTTACTCTTCGACAATGGCCGAAAGAAGCCGATAAGACCATCGCTGGCGTCAAGGCTAGGATTAAAATTGCCGGGCTTGAAAAAGAAACGGTGATCAAAGATGGATCCAAGGAAATTAATTTCACTCTTACCTTACCGTCAGGAATTACTGAGCTTTGGACTTATATATATAATCAACAAGGACAAGTGGGTGGTGCCTACTTCACCGAAGTCGAAAAACTATAAAATTTATAAAATCATGAAATCATATATACTCACCCTAGGTATCTTCCTATCCTGTCTCCTTCACGCCAAGCATCATGCTCGCCCGAATGTAATCTTCGTCCTTGCTGACGACTTGGGAATTGGAGATTTATCCCCCACCAATCCGGACTGTAAGATCAAGACTCCGCATCTTCAAAAGATGGCAGAGGAAGGGATTACTTTTATGGATGCCCATTCTTCCAGTGCAGTTTGCACACCGACCCGCTATGGGGTTCTTACCGGGCGTTATAATTGGCGCTCCCGACTAGCACGTGGTGTGCTTTCAGGAACCAGCGATCATTTGATTCCCGCTAACCGGGCCACCGTGGGGCATTTGCTCCAAAAAGTCGGTTACCACACCCAAATGATCGGTAAATGGCACCTTGGATGGGATTGGGCCAAAGCGGACAAGAGTGAGCAGAAATGGAAGGATATTGATTTTACTAAAGCGGTGAAAAATGGACCCGACATCAATGGATTCACCAATTATTATGGCCATTGCGGATCTTTGGATATGCCTCCCTACGTATGGGTAGATACCGGGAAAATAACCGCACAACCCGACAGGCAAGAAGGCGTGACCAGCAAAGAAGACCCATATGGCTGGTATCGGGAAGGTCCAATCGGGCCCGATTTTAAAATTGATGAGGTACTCCCTCATTTATTCGATAAAAGCGTGGCCTATGTTAAAGAGCGGGCCAAAAAGAAAAAACCTTTCTTTCTCTACCTCCCCTTGCCCGCCCCGCATACTCCAATCGTACCCGTGCCTCCTTACAAAGATGCGAGTAAGATGAATCCTTATGCTGATTTCATGATGCAAGTCGATGGACACATGGGCGAACTATTCGCAGCAATTAAAGAAGCAGGAGTCGACGAAAACACCCTAGTTTTCTTTACCAGTGACAACGGTTGTTCTCCCCAGGGAAACTTCGAAAAATTAGCCGAATTTGGTCACGACCCAAGTGCCGGGTTCCGCGGACATAAGGCAGATATTTACGAGGGTGGTCACAGGGTACCGTTGATCGCCCGCTGGCCAAAAGGGATCAAGGCCGGTCAAAAGACCAATGCCCTCGCATGCCTAACCGATCTGTATGACACCATGAGAGAGATTACTGGGCAGAAGAAAATTGATCAGGGAGGCGAGGATTCCTTCAGTCTGGTCCCTGCTTTTAAAGGAAAACCAAAAACAATCCGCTCAACCCTGATCAGTCATTCGATTAGCGGTCACTTCTCTATCAGGCAGGGAGACTGGAAACTTTGCCTTTCCGCAGGAAGTGGTGGATGGAGTGCTCCAAAGGAAAATGAGGCAAAAAAGCAAGGCTTGCCCCCCATTCAATTATTTAATTTGAAGCAGGATAAAGGGGAGAAAAAAAATCTTCAGGCAAAGAACAAAGCAAAGGTAAAAGAGCTAATTGAGCTACTCGACAAGGAAGTCAAAAATGGAAGAAGTTCTTCGGGAAAAAAAGTACCTAATGACCGAGAGGTATCCTACCTTCCTAAAGGATTCACCATATCAAAATCAAACTAATTCAATTACAAAATAGTCATGAAACTTTATTCAATCATATCCCTTACCCTTACCGTCACAGCCTCTCTTTTTTCCGAAAGCTGGAAAATTAAGAGCCAAACAGAATGGAAAAAGAATATTCAATCGAGTAAAGGAATCGTCATTAAAGACAATCTAGTCTCCCCCAAGGAAAAAAATGGGCACTTCAAAACAAAGCTTAAGAAATTCAAAAGTAAGAAATCTCTTCAATCTCTTACCATTCACCAGTCCCCTGTTTGGGAAAACTGGGAAGAAGTCCCTGGCGTTGGCCCGTCCAATCTTAAGGACGCACCCGTCTTCCTTGCAAAAGGACCCAAGGATTACTGGATGTTCGGCCGATACAGCCCTCCAAAACCATCCAAAGGTAAAAAATCCGGTAAATTTGAAGCAAAG
>CAJQKB010000136.1 GCA_905478775.1 uncultured Opitutales bacterium
TCCCGATTTTCAAGGTAAAACATACCGTAATCAATTTTCTTTGTATTTATTGTTTTTCCAACGACGAGACAGACCGTTCCTTTTGCGATTTACGGAAACTCCAATTTACTAGATGATCCAAGAATGACTATTACTATGCCACTCGCTTTAGAAATCCTCTCCATCCTGGTATTTGGTTCCATCATTTTTGTATGGGGCATACGCTACAACAACATAAAGGATGAATTTAAACTCTTTAAATTACCCAACTGGTTACGCGACCTAGTCGGCATATTTAAATTCTCCTTCGCGATCATGTTATTTAACGAAAACCTTGAGGTCGTGCGCCTCGGAGCCCTCGGAATTGCCGTTCTCATGATTGCCGCCCTCCTCACCCATGTTCGCTTAAAAAGTGACGCCCCGCGCATGCTTCCTTCCTTCTCCCTGCTCTGTGCCTGCATCGCCATTGCTTACATGTGCACCCAATTGTTGATTCCGGCCTAATTGCCCGATGCCCACTTTGCAAGAATCACTCCAAGTCTTGCTTTTTTTAATCTTCGCATTGGGCGGAGCTTATCGATTCTTTCAACCTATCGATGTCCTCGCCAAGCGCATGCTCTGGGTCAATTACTTCAAGCCCATCACCGTACGCACGATTGCCGTCATTGAAGTGCTCTGTGGTACGGGTATGCTCCTCGCTCTCCTCCTTTCCAACTCCACTATCCCCTTCCTCCTATACTCCGGATGCCTACTCATGCTCACAATGCTCGGTGCCGCAATTACCCATGTTATCATTGGGGATTATAAGCAAATTATTGGGAATATGTTTATTCTGTTAATTATTTATCAAGTAACTTTTCCTGTTTTTTAGGAGTTACTATTCGATGTTTGAATTTTGTAGCTTTTTTTAAAATTTGAATTATTTTTAACCGAATGAATTACTTCTATTGGTTTGCACTCATTTTTCATGCATTATTATGTTCATTACAAGCAGACGAATGGATCACGAAGATAACCACGGAGGAAGGTAATTTTACGTTCGGAGGTCCTTTACTGGAGGAAGAAGAAAACCTTCTCGGTAAATGGAAAGGGGAAAATGAAGAAGGAGATAAATGGGAAATTTTTCGCCGACCCAACCATGTGTTTTCAATCCAAGTAACTTGGGTCGAAGAAGGAGAAAAGGGTTCCTTTTTTGGGCATGGTCTGTGGGCCGTCCAAAATTCTGTTTTTCTTTATGCGGACATTTTAGATTCTGACATCGAAACAGATTCGGATTGGCCAATTGAAGTGAAAAACCGGATCCCCACCGAAGATATCTGGGTGGCCGAGGAAAAAATGAAATTATCAAGCAAAGAAAAAATAATTACTAATTCGGAGGATATTGGGGATAGCAACGAGACAAAAGTGACTTCCTTTGAAATGCCACAAATGCGTCAATTTAATAAAGCGGACCCACTAAAAGAAGCCCAATTATTTGACCAAATACAATTAGCCAGCATTCTGAATGTTGAGGACATTATAAAATTCCTTACGGACCCATCTTATTCAATGGATAAAAAAATAGTCGGAAAATGGAGAACTACTGATAACGATCCTGAATGCGACTCAAATAAGATTTCAGAATTTATTCGTCGTGCGGACGGGTCTACGACCGCCGTTTACAATTCTGAAGAAGATACTGAACCGCCAATGACTCATGGACTTTGTACAATTCGCAATGGTAAGTATTATGGAGTTGATTTGATTGATGAGCAGGAAATTTTTTCTTTTGATGAAATTTTTTTATGGGGTGAAGAAATTGTGAAATCCAGTCCAGATGAATTTGCAACTCAATGGATAGACCCAGAAAGAAAAGTGCTCAAATTTTTACCTATGGTTATCACAGTGACTGATAAAAGAATTGCTCAGTTTGAATCCAAAAAACTTGAGAAAGAATACAAGGAGAATGCTTACGAACTCGAATTCATACTCAAAAGTGTCAAGTAAGTCTATTCAAGGTTAAAAAAAATATACTTTCCCTTTTATCCGATTTAAAGAATTCGAACGAATTAGCCTAACGTTGTGCTTGTGACCGACGGGGTTGGTGGATGTTATAGGTACGATGTTGCCAATATCTTCCAGAGTATCCATTCCCTTGCAGGAGATTCAATTGCAGGCCGTTCGTTCACAGGGAGCCGGTGGGCAGAATGTAAACAAGGTTTCGACTGCGGTTCATTTATTCTTTGATATCCGGGCATCTTCTTTACCTGAGGTTTATAAGGAGCGTTTATTGAATAAGAAAGACCGTCGGATCAGCCCGGGGGGCATCGTGATTATCAAGTCTCAGGAAGCACGCACTCAGGAGACCAACCGGGAAAAAGCCCTGAATCGATTGAAGGAATTGATCAAGGAAGTGATGCAGGTTCGCAAGTCCCGGCGGGCAACTGCTCCAACACGGGGATCCAAAGAACGCCGTCTACAGGCCAAAGATACTCGTTCGAAAACCAAAAAATTTAGACGTCGTCCCGGTATGGATGATTAGAGA
>CAJQKB010000137.1 GCA_905478775.1 uncultured Opitutales bacterium
ACAGTCCACCGAACAAGTGAAGAAGCAGCAAGGCGTGGTCAATCAGGCTTTACTGAGTAAAAAATCTATCGAGCAAAATATAATGACCGCTGAAAAAAATCTTTCAGCAAGTATCCAATCTTACAATTTAGCACTGGAGAAAAAGAAAAAGATGGACCTTGAGAGAAATGATAAAATTACAATTTTCAAAGAATCCAAAACTCAACTTGCCACAGCAAAAGCTAATGTGTCCAAGAGCCAGGTGGCATTAAGCAAAGCAGAGGAGAATTCTAAAAAACCACTGACTGAATTTGCACAGGCTGAAAAGAATTTCAAACAGGCTGAACATCAAGTCTCCCGCTGGAATGCTGAAATTATTAATGTTAAACGCCATATTGAATTAAGAAATCTTAGTAAGTTAAAATCCGAATTGAACGAGTACGAGGTTGTGCTCAATGAATCAAGGGCACTGAAAAACTCTGCACAGAAAGCTTTTCAAAATATTGCTGAGTCGTTACAGAAATTACCTCAAACCATTGCCCGGAATAAGGAATTGCTCGCTCAGAAAAAAATTGCTTTGGTTGAGACCGAAAAAAGAAAAGTTTTAGTTTTACAGGTCAGGGCAGATAAGAACTTATTTATTCAGGATGTGAATCGATTGGCCACCCTTGCCAAAAATAAGTCTCAAGCACAGGAACCTAACTCCATGTTTGGTCAGGCAAGTGATAAGTTTCAGGAAACTATCACATTACTTAAAAAAGATCTCGCTGAAACCGAAAATCTCCTCGCAGGGAAGGAACAGGAAATCATTCAGGCAAAGGACGCAGTTACTCAAGCTGCAAATAGCCTGAATAGTTCCGTAAAACTCCTAGAATCCACACCAGAGCAGCTTAAGAACAAAGAACAATCCCTAGAAGAGGCTAAAGCGGAAGAGGCGCTTCGGCAAAAAGAATTTAATCTGGTTAAAAGTAAAGTTGATCAACAATCTGCGAAGTCAGATGCCCTTTACCAACAATACCTTGGTTTATTACCAAAGAATTAATTTATTTTTTGGAGAAGCTTCTGCATTTCCAATCCAATTATACTCCCTGGACCAAGATCCAATACATTTCTCTTCTCAAGAAAATCAATCGCATCCCTTGCCTGTTCTTTCTGACCACTTCGGGCAAGAGTCTCAACATATGGCCTGACTAAACCGTAATACAACTCTCCTCCAGCGGTTTTTTCAAAATCCTTAACCATCCGTTCAAATAATTTTTCTGCATCGGACCAAAGTTTTTTCTCTAGTTTTTTCATTATTTGCTCTGCTCCCTCCTTGATTGCCAAATCAAACCGTCCGGAGCGGTTCTGTTTTAGAATTAGGCTCCTAATTCGGTCCGCTTGTCTCGGGTTACCCATCTCGTCGTATACATCTGCTAATTTTTTTTGTCCCTCAATCTTCAGGTCAACCGTATTCGAAAATGCCTTTAACCAAGCATCCCAAAAATTTCTCTTCTCCCTCAGGTCGGAAAGATTCCGCTCCACCCAGCTTGCTTCCTCCTTCCATACCTCGGTGAATGCAGGGTGAAGTGTTCGGGCTCTCTGAAGAGATTCCCGGAAAAAAACGGCGGTCGGGTTTGCCATAGCCCATGCAAAGTAATCCACTGCTTTCCCGCGAAATCCGCTGAGGTTTTTTTCTCCGCGGGCAAGTGCACCCAGTTCATCATCGGTAATTAACTTCCAGCTTTGCGGATCAATTGCATTGCCCACCGGATAATTCTGATTTTCATAGCGACCACAATCCGTTTCCCAACGACCCGGGTTTTTCAGAAATCCAAACCAGGCATGACCACCTCCACTTCCCTGTCCCACGAAGGTAAGAGTGGGAATGCCCTTGGCTTTTCCTGCCATCGAACTGAAATAGGCCTGATCAACACAAATTCCACCTTTTTCCTGGATGGCAGAAAGCGAATAACTCCCGTACGGCCAGCGAAAAAGAGCGCCCTCCAACCTCGGACGGTCATACTGAATGGAGGCAAATATTTTACCAAAGCTGGACCGTCTGAATTTAACGCTATTCCGAACCCATTCCAACTCGCTGCTCGGCAAGCGGTGATCTACCACAAATTTCAGCTCCGTGACCGAGAGCTGACTAGGGTCATATTCCAATTTCCTCGCCAAGTGAGCTTTGACTAATTCTCCAAACCGTTGACTGGGCAGAGAAGGATCAATCGGTACATCTTTGTTGGAAACCTGATGGTGAGGCCAGTCCCTTGGAAAAGGTTGATCAAAGACAACCGCGTAGGCGGAAGCTAATGCTGCATATTTTTCGATGGACTGAGGATGATCGCGGGCGATCGAAAGAAAAATTTTCAGGGCCTGGATATCATTGTCCTCATGATGTAGAGCTTTAAGAAAAACTTTTTGAAGAGTGGTTTTTTTTCCCACCTCAACAAAAACGGACTCGAACGAGTCGTTTCCTGTTTTGGAATAGAACCGTGAATAGAGATTGATCCATCGCCAGTGGTCAAACCAGGAAAAGAAGTCCCGACCCTCCCTCATTGATCTGTCCTCTTTCTTCGTCCAAATAGAACGAAGATTGGACATCAATTCATTAGCAAGTTTATCGAGGTCACCTTCCTTGTTCATCGACCACCATTTGTCCATCTCAGATGGGCTCCAAATGGCTAAGGAAAGGGTGGTTCCGCCCGGTCGTTGTGGCCTAACCGATCCGACTGGAGCACGAGATACACTTTCCTTGTATTGTCCGTTGAGGGCATTTTTGACATAGGCCTGATCTTGCCCTGAGAGCATAGCGAGCGGGAAAACAAATTGCTTAGAATCATTTCTTTCAATCGTGAGCTTATCCCCTGACTTGCTTATTAAACGGGCCTGAATTCGCACGCCAGTGGTTGAAGTCCAAGTACGGAATGGGAATTCCGCGGAGAAACACTTAAATCCAAAGATGAAAGCAATGACCACTGAAAGAAATAACTTTTTCATTAGATGAGTTTAACGGAACAGAGATGTTTCTACTATTATAATAAAGTAAATGTTTTGTAGTCCCTAGTAAACATAAAGCTCTGTGATTTCAAAAAATAATCTAAAGTAACCAACCTTTTCCATATTTTCGCTTGATATACTTTTTCTCTGCTTCATCGCGGGACCACCCCAGTCAATTCTTTCCACCGTTCGTACCTCAAGATTGCCTAGAAGAACAGTCTCAGGAACTGAACCAGCACAGGAAAAATTTGATTAGGGCAGGCATTCATCGCGAATACCGAAAAACACTCCACAGGATTTACGGTCTAAGTGGAAGTAACTTTCTGCTCAACACGCGGTATGAAATTAGATTTTTGATAGGTTCAAGTAGAAAGCAATACCTGACAATCTAGAAATATCCAATCAGGCAAACTTGACTTTCAAACTTACGGCGTAATTATTATTTGCTTTATGAATTTATTATATTTCTCAATTCATTTACATTTTTGGACCGGAACACTTTTTTTACTTTTCTTTAATTCTGTATCACTCGCAGGAGTAGAGAAAAACGAATCTAATTCATCGGGTTTGACCGACCTTCAACTGGCTAAAAGAGATGCGGAAGATTTTGAAAAACTGGCAGCCCTTATCAAACCCTCTATTGTGGTGGTCGAAGGTGTGGATCGAATCGGAAGAGAAGGAGGAAGAGGAACTGGATTCGTGGTGAGTTCAAACGGGATAATTGCCACTAACTTTCATGTCATTGGAGAGCATCGAGAGTTCAAAATTCGCTTTGCCGATGGAAAAACTTACACACCCACTGCCATATTAGGAATCGACCGAGAGAACGACTTAGCTATTTTCAAGATCGACGCAGAGAATCTGCCTGTACTGCAGCTCGGTGATTCGGATAAAATCTCACCTGGTCAATCCGTATTTGCAATCGGAAATCCACTCGGATACAGCCACAGCGTAAGCCGAGGAGTAATTGCGGCGGTTCGTGAGCTTGAACAGGGCGATGGTCGCCCCCTGGTTCAAGTGGCAATCCCCATTGAACCAGGCAGTAGTGGGAGCCCTACACTGGATCTAGACGGTCGAGTAGTATCCATACTGGCCATCAAGTCGGGAGGGGCCATGGGTTTTGGAGTACCAGTAAATAAGCTAAAGTCTCTGCTCAATAAACAAATCCCAGTCCCAATAAAAAAATGGTTCACCATTGGAACACTCGACAATACGGAATGGAGTTCTATAATGGCGGGGAGTTGGAAACAACGGGCAGGAACCATTATTGCTTCCGGTCTAGGATCAGGGTTTGGGGGAAGAATGCTTTGCCTCTCCGCTAAAGATACAATTGCAGTACCGTATGAATTAGAAGTGGAGGTTCGCTTGGACGATGAAAGCGGTGCAGCCGGTTTGGTTTTTCACGCTGATGGCCAAAATAAACACTATGGTTTTTATCCCACAAATAAATCGCTTCGCTTAACTTGCTTTGAAGGGCAAAGCGTTTACTCATGGAATATTTTGAACACGGTTACCTCACAAATGTACCGACCGGGGCAATGGAATAGTCTGCGGGTCAAACTCAAGGAAAAGGGAAAAATCATGTGTTTTGTAAATGATCAACTGGTTATTGAAATAACCGACTCTTCCCTCCAAAATGGAAAAGTTGGACTTTGCAAGTTTCGTTCGCCAACTGCAGAGTTTCGGAATTTCAAACAGGCGAAGAGCTTCCCCACTTCTTTAATTTCTCCGCAGGCAAGACGAAAAATTAAAAATATTACTAAAAACCTCACTGAGTTAGAACCACTGAGCGAACAGGATCTTGAACAATTAGTCACGATGGGCTCATCAGTTCCTCAGGCCCTAAAGGATCAGGCTTTAATACTCGAAAAGAAGTCTTCTAACTTAAATCAACTGGCACAAAAAATTAAGGATATACTACTCGTTGAGGAACTCACACAGTCTCTTGCTCATGAGGATGAAAACTCAGTCGACCTGCTTCGATCCGCTCTCCTGATCGCACGGTTACAAAATCAGAACTTTGATCTGAATACATACCTCGATAAAGCAGAAAGACTGGCCAAGAATATTGCATCCCACTTTCCCGAGAAAGCAACAGGCGAAGAAAAATTAAAAATATTAGTACATCAACTATTTGTGGAGATGGGTTACCACGGCAGTACACTTGACTATAGTCATCCCTCAAACAGTTACATCAATGAAGTGATGGATGACAAGGAGGGTCTCCCAATCACCTTGTCAGTTCTTTTTATCGAATTAGCAAACCGGTTGGAACTACCAGTCAGCGGGCTCGGACTGCCTGGACATTTCATTGCGATGTATCGGGACGAATCAAAAAATAAATCGAGGGAAATTTTGGTAGATCCATTCGGGGGGAAAATTGTCAGCCGAAAAGAAGCCTCACAAATTACCGGACTACGTCTAAGCGAAAAAGATTTTCAGCCTTCTTCTAAGAAAGACATCATTACACGCATGCTGCGTAATCTGATTCAATCTGCCAGCACCAATGGTGATGCCAGTACCCGCTTATTATACATAAATGCAATTTTAGGAATAGATCCAAAAGATAGCTATACCAGAGCGATTCGAGCCATGCTCCATTACGGAGAAGGCCGGTATTTAGAAGCGATGAAAGATATTGATCAATTAATTTCAGAAAACCCAGACAGTCCTGAAATGGCCCCATTAGTCGAAATTAAAAATCGCTTACTTAAAAAACAAACTAAGTAAGTTATTCCAAGTCGTCTTCAATCCATTCATCCTCTCCCGTTTTCCCATCAGGCCCCATTGAGAAAAGTCGAAAACCTCGCCCCCCCTCTTGCAGAGGGTATTCATAGACATAATCATTGCCCCAAGGGTCTTTAAACGCGACGTCCTTACCCAAAATTTGAGATAACCAAAGCATCAATGATTTTCCCTCGTTATGTTCGATATCAGGAATCTGGGTGGTGTCATAAGATTCTAAGTCGTATCCAAACAGCTCAGTCGAAATAGTGGCAGGATAGGGAGGCATCTCCAATGTTCCTTTTTCATTATGAAACCCGGCAAGTGATAAAAATAGACATTCTCCGGGAGTGCAAACATTCTGCGGGCAGATGGGATACCCATTGAAAGACCGACGATAGTTCTCGATCGAAACCTTTAGAACTCGCAACTCCACATATGCCTGTTTGTGTGCCTGTTTATCCAACACATAAAAGTAACCCTTAAACATCAGCCCACATAATACTCCCACAATTGCTAACACCACAAGCAACTCAACCAAAGTAAAGCCGGTAATTTTCGATTTTATGCGAATGCCTTCCCCCACCCTAATTGGACCAAAGCTTCTCGCACATCAGCTAGATCCTCATCCTCCAATGCCATCAGTTTAAACTTCTCCTCCCTCTTCACAGCTTCTTTTAAAAAATCCATACACTCCCCCGGTTTTTTTAACACACAGGCATAACAAGCTAAATTAAAGCGAATTAACCCATCATCAAAATGCAAGGCCAAGCCCTCTAACAGGATAGATCGTGCTTCGGTAATTGATTCATGGCGACGGGTCGCATAAGCATCCGCAATCCACCAGTCCACCTCCTCCGAAAATTCATACCTCAATCCCCTGGCAATCTTTTGTGCTCCCTCCCAATTTTCTAATTCTTGATCGATACTGAGGAAAAAGACCTTACTCCTTTTCCCCCAAGGTTCTTCCTTGGGTAATGCCCTTAGCTCTCTCTTCGCATCCTCATACATCTCCATCGCGAGATAACCATGAGACCTTCGCCAATGAACTTCAGGTTTTAAAATGTGGGGAGGCAGATCTTTCATTTCACTCACAAGATTGAAATTAATCCCCCGCTTTACAATCGGCAAGCGACAAAGAAAAAACTAGTAATCATACTAAAGTAGAGTATTTAAAATATTCTCACTCAAAGAAAAAGCCTGTGCCATGAGAGCCTGCGAACTCTGCAATCTAATTTGCTCCTTCGCCATTTGGGTCGATTCGTCAGCCAGGATATTACTGGTTAGTCTGGATATACCCATCTCACTCAAATAAACCTGATTACTTAATCGCTCACCCGCGATTTCCAATTTGGACATATTTGCACCGATGGTGCCCATTTGGGCACCAATCCCCTCGATCTCTTTCGCCAAGCTCACGACTGCACTTGCCGCCTCCCCTGCTGTCGAGATCGAGACATTCTGCATTAATCCAATTCCCACCGGATCAAGAGTAACCGAATCGGTTGAAGAATCGCCTAAAGTCACATAGTTTGATGGTATCGATGGTACGGAATAATTAGCCGCAATTTGAAATAGAGAAGTAGACTCAATTCTCAAAGTTAAACTAGTTGTTTCATTATTTGCAGGTGTTGTTGAAACTTGTCCTTGATTAGTAAACTTAGTCCCCGTTTTAGAATCCATTCCAGAAGGACTGCCATCATCTGCTAAACCAAGATTCGCTAAGTAATAACTTTTATTATCAAAATTGCTGTCGGTCGGCACTGTTTCATCATCATCATTACCCTTAATATTATCAGCTCCATCTAAATCTGTTTGTGAAGAATTACCATCAGACAAAGGTACAAATTGAAAAGTTGTGTTTTGACCTGGACTGTACTCAACAATGAATCGATCAAAATCAAACTTTTTAGCGTTGCCTGCAGTATCCCAATTATCCCCAGTATCAAATATTTTTAAGGATCCTTGTTTTAGGATATACCTTTCTCCAGAAGTTCCACCATTAACATCAATTGTCATAATTCCAGAAGTGAACTTAACATCTTTCGTAACCTCCCAAGCATCGGTATTACCACTAAAATTTTCATATGTTTTTGGCGTTGTCTCCGCCAAACCAGCACCAAAATCAACATCTTTTTTTACATAAGCGGCAATGTCATCGTAAAGAATTTTCCCCTCATATGTATCTGCCCTTATGCTTAGGCTATCCTGTCGCAACGTCTCAAACTCAGTACTCAAAACAGAACGATCTGATTGACTAAGCAAGGGGTCCATTGCCTGTGAAGCCAACAGGCTCATTCTCTCATAAAGTTGATGTGCCTTCTTCAATCCCGCTTCCTGCATTTGTATATAACTGACCGCATTTTGCATGCTGCTTGCTAATTTACTTTTAGTGCGGTTTTCTGCCCCCAAACGGGACGCCATAGTCAAACCGCCTCCGTCCCCACTCTCACGCATACTTTCAGCCGCGTCCCCCGAGTTCATAAGGCGTCTTGTAGAGTGTTCAATACCCGTGGCACTTCGATGCATATTCATCGAAAGTCTCCCAAGATTGACAGTAGAAATTCCGGTCATTCCCCTTACAGAAGATTACTCATTAAATTCCGGTTGATCCCTCGGGATTGTACAAGGAGAGAACTGGTCACATCTGACCTTAAATTCTTTTTTACCAAATCTATCGCAGTCTCGGCATAGTCTCGCTCTTTTTTGGCCAAATTGGATTGCTCCGCAATAACATAAGAAGAGAGACGGTCTGCGGAAATACTCAAGTCGTTCACCATAGAAGCCAAGTTCCCTCGTTGCTTTAAAACATTGTCTAACTCGTTCAGTATTCGAGAAGCAGCAGTTGATGCATTTTCATTCGAATCTACGGAAACATCATAAAGAGTACTAAATAAAGCGGGACTCAGGTTTATTTTTTGCCCACCCACATCTACCGACAAAACATCATCGCTTAATAATGCATCAAACCTGGCTTCCGCTTGAAACAAAGAGCTGGATTCGACTATAACACTGAGTTGAGTCTCATTTGGCTGAGCACTGTTGGTAAGAATGGGATCTCCATTGAAATTCGACATCGAGCTTTTAGATCCAGAATTAAAGCTAGAATTATCGTCCACACCATCTAAGTCACTATCCAAATAACTATAATTGTAAGTTGTGGATTGTCCTGGAGAATATTGAATAACGAATTGATCAAAATCTTCGTTATACGCATTCCCTGCAGTTTTCCACCAACTACTATCAAATAAAATATTATTACTTCCTTGCTTTACATAAAATCTTTCCGGTGCTGTTCCCGCATTAACTTTTAATGTTAGTGTACCTCGGTCATAACGAACATCCTTTGTTGCAGTCCATCGGCTCAAGTTTGTTCTTCCGTTATAAGCCGTGTCATCATCAGAATCTACATTCCTGTGCTCGTAGGTATCGGGTGCTGTTGGGTTTTGCTCAGTTTCATTCAAACCACTGTCAAAATCCACACTTTCCTGAAATATATAATGCCCCTGGAATTTAGTGCCTTGCAAATCGTATAGGGTTTCCTTCAAGCTTTCAAATTCTGCATGATACATTCCCCGCTCAGAGGAACTGATCAAATCATTGGAAGCGGAACCTGCAACACTTGCCATTCGATCCATTACTTGGAGAACATTTTCCAACCCGGCATCTTGAATTTGGGCATAAGTCAAAAAATTCTGTATGTTTTGAACTTCAATTTTCTTGCGATCACTTAAACTACTCATCCTGGCAGAGTAACTAGCATCCCCTGAGTTACCTTTCGTTATCGCAACCTCAGTTGCACTAACGGATAAGGCTTTATTGGTGCTACGCTGGAGGCCAAGAAGTGCCTTACTAGTTGCATGCGACAGGTTCCCAAAAATAGATGCATTGGGAGAAAGCATGGGACTTACAAAAGTTTTCCTACTAAGTTTTGATTAATGCCCTGAGCTTGGACAAGTAGTGCACTAGTGGCCTGTGAGCGTAAGCTCTTTTTTGCAAAATCGATTGAAGTGGATGCAAAATCTCTTTCTTTTTTAGCAAGGTGTGCCTGTTCCGCCACAAAATACGAATCCAATCGATCTGTGGACATCATAATTTCATTTGTAACCGACCCTATTGTAGCCCTTTTATCAGATATTGTATCCAGTTCATCTAAGATTTTTGCTCCTGATAAAGAAGCGTTTGCTTCGTTATTAACCGAGTATCCTGAAAAATTATCAAATGCAGCGGGCTCAAAAATTATTTTATGACTACCCGCATTGATGGAAAGAGAATTTTCGCTGGCTTTGAAAAGGTTATACCCTTGAAACTGAATATCCTGCAATTCGGCAAGGTCCAATTTAAGAGTTTCAAATTCAGCATTTAATAAGGATCTTTCATTTGAACTGATAAGAGAATTAGAAGCAGAACCAGCAATGCTTCCCATTCGATCCGTAATGGCAAAGGCTTTCTCTAGTCCGGCATCCTGCATTTGCCCAAAACTTACTAAGTTTTGTAAATTTTCAGACTCGACTTTTCTATTGTCGCTTAAGCTGCTTAGTCTGGCTAAGTAACTCGCATCACCAGAATTTCCTTCTGAAATCGCCAACTCGGTGGAGTGAACCTTAAGCGATTTACTAATGCTCCTCTGTAAATCGAGCATCGCTTTTCCCGTAGCGTGGGAAAGGTTTCCATAAATTGGTGAGTTAGGTGAAAGCATAGAGATATTAAAATAATTGCCTCCATGCAATGAGAATAGCGGAATACCGCTCGCGCATCCTTGCGCACGACTACACAAAACCGTCTTCCGCAAGGTAAGTCAAATATTATTTCACTTATTTCGATTCCACCAAGTGGCTAGAACGCTCCCAATCAAACAATGAATTACGGCACTCAATGCACAGGGAGCCGGCACCATCGGCAAATGTGAAAAATGTTTACTCGCCAAAGCCATACCCAACCCGGAATTTTGCATTCCTACTTCAATCGAAAAAGTTCGACAGTCCAATCGATCTCTTTTGAAGAGTAATCCGATCATAAAACCAAGAAAAAAACCGCCCAAATGAAGCAAAAGAACGGCAATTACTAATAGGTACCAATACTCTAAAATTATGTTTCTTTTAGCTGCCAATACATAACCAACAATTAATAATATAAATAATACTGATATTAATGGGGACACTTTTGAAACCTGATGGGCAGAATTTTCGAATAACTTTTTCCATAGCAATCCAAATAGAAGAGGTAGTAAAACAATCAGTAAAATACTCTTGAGTAGTCCCCACGAGTCAACCGGGACATAATGTCCTGCGTATAAGTTCATGAGCCAGGGGGTTAAGAAAATAGCGAGTATCGTAGAAACGAGAGTTAAACTCACCGATAGCGCCAAATTTGCTTTTGCCAAAAAAACCACAACATTTGAGGCAGTCCCCCCCGGACAGCAGGATACTAAAATTAAACCGACCGCCATTTCAGATGGTAACTGAAGCACCCAAGCCAATCCCGCTCCCCATGCTGGCATGATTAAGAACTGAGAAAAAACTCCCAAGCCCACTACTTTTGGTTCTCTCCAAACACGAATAAAATCGTTGGGCTGCAGGGTCATTCCCATACCCAACATAATAATACCTAAGCCCCATCCAATCGCATCTTTCCCGTACCACAAAAAACAGGAAGGTTCAATAAGGGCAAGTATTCCTACCAATACCGACCAAAGCGGGAAGAATTGAGTTGCCCCCGCGGCGATCCGTTCCACCCTATTTTGTATCTTCAAATTATTTTACCAATCCCATTAGAAATCAATGAAAACAAAACTTAAGGTCAAGATTTCCCTCGTACTGGCAACTTCTATAATCATAAATATATTTCTTATTTGGGAGGTTTTTCGTCTTCGAGATGAGAATAGAAAGATGAATAATAAAGGCAGTTCATCAAGCCAGAGTTTGGAAGAGTATTGGGATGAAAATCAACCTTTAGAAAAGGAGGGAAACAAGCCTTAATTCGCAATTTCCCAAAATTCAACCTCTCCCCACAAATGTCCCCAGCCTTGAAATTGGGGGGAAATTCTAAAATACCGGGCGTTCACCGCTCGTAAATCTAGCTCAGCCCACGCTCCCTTTCCCTTTTCAGTAATAAAACCATCATACTCGTTAAAGTCCAAAAATTGCTTTCCATCCTTACTCACCTCCACTTTAATCTCTGCTAATTCATCCGCTCGGTCGGTTGCTTGGAAGTAAATCCTAATTACACCGATTCTCTTTTCTTCACCCAAATCAAAGGTCACTACCGGGTTTACCTTAAACCAAGCCGTCCAAGTCGAGCGCCAGCCGTCTTCAGGCAATTTCCCGTCCATTAAAAGAGAAACATTCAATCTCCCCGCATCCATAGTTGGGTTCTTGGAGGTGGATACTTTTACTATTGGGGATAATCGATATTTCTTAGAATCACCATCCCGGGCACGACTTTGTGAAAGTACTAATGTGCAGCTCAAAAATACACTTAAAAAAACGGGCAGGTAAAATAAATTCCTTTTCATATACCTTTTTTGATCCAATTAATAGTTTCCTGCAAGTTTCATTACAAAGAACTGGCAATAATTTTCCCATCGAGATAAACATCCGCCCAAACCCAAAATCCATTTTTTCCGCGCTCTAAATTTCTGATTAGCACATGACTTGATTCTTTTAATATCCGACGAAATCGATGCCATTGTCGAAAGGCAGTGCTTACTTTAAGTGGATCCGGGTCGGTAAGAGATTCTACATTCAATCCCCGGACCTTTATGGTTAGTGCCCGTCCAAAAACAGGATTTAACTCTTTTACATGGGCAACAAATGTATTTCCATTCAGGGTTTCAAGGATATCACTTGAAACATCCAATTCAAAAGTGGAAGGAAAGCTTCGATTAACCGATGCGTTTTGACTCGAACATGCAGTCATAAATTGCATAAAAGTGAATAGTCCAATCAGTAAAACTCGCATCCATAGTAAATAGAATACGATTGCTCTTCGAGTCAACCCTTGGACTATTTGACAATCATAACTTTCGATTCACCATCCAGTGGCAACCCGACTCCTCGGCGATCTTCATAAACATTCTCTCTGCTTTGTTTAATTTCCTTCCTTTTCGAACTGAAATACCCCATGTGCGGGCTAATTTTTTGGGCCCCAATGCAAGGCTGACTAGTTCTCCCCGCTGGACCTCTTCCTCGACTGCCCAGTCGGCAAGAATTCCCACTCCCATTCCGACTTTTATTAATTCCTTACTCGCTTCGGGACTACTAATTTCCATAAATGAGGAAAGTCGAATTCCCCTTTTATCAAAATAATCAGTAATAATTCGGAATGTATAACTGCCTTTATTGTAGAGAATGAAATTCTCAACCCCTGCATTATCCCAATCAATCCTCTTGGTTTTGACCCAGGGATGAGAAGGAGAAACCACCACCCTTAATTCATCGTTGAAACAGGGCATGAATTCAATTTCTGGCATATTAAAAGGCGACAATGTAACCGCCAGGTCAATTTTCCCTTCGCTCAAAAGTTGTAAGCATTCGGGTGTATCCTCACATTTCACCTCAAACCGGCATGGAGATTGAGTTTCTTTAAATTCTTTTAAAATTGATGGGAGAAAAAACCGACAAGCCTGTGTACTCGCACCTAATCGAATGCGCCCTGTGCCAAATTTTTCAAAACCATCCAATTCGTCTCGAACATTTTCCATTTCAACAAGAAATGGGCGAACAAAATTCAATAATCGATCACCCGCTTGTGTTAAAGAAACTTTTTTTCCCTGCCGACTAAAGAGTTTGCAACCTGCCTCATCCTCTAAATTTTTCATTGAATGACTCACTGCTGATTGAGTGAGAAAAAGATGTTTTGCTGTTTTGGTAAAACTTCCGGTACGGCAAAGCACATCAAAAGCTTCAAGTTGCCTAGTGTCAAATGGACGAATTCTTTTCATATTTCCAACCAATTAGCAAATCACGAACCAACTTTGTATTTTAAGGATTTTTGCACGAATTATGACAATCTGAAATGAAACCCGAACTATCTTCGCCACCTCAATTACAGCAAGGCATTACAAATATTTATATTCTCGCTTGTGTGTATGAAAAGAAATCCATAACTTTCAGTCATGTGCAGCATATTTAAAATTATTACAGCTTGCATCCTACTTCAATTGGTAACAAGCGATGGGCGTGCTCAACTGCACCCCATGGAAGCGTTTGGTAGAACTCTGTTCGATTCCTTTAGGCAAGCTGACTTTAACAGTTATTACAATCGCTCCATTTTTTCTTTGAATGAAAAATCCTTCAAGTTTTTTCTGCAGAATATTGAAAACAAAACCATTCAGGAAAATCTCATTTCTCAACACAAACAAAATTTTCCAGCACATTATTCACTCAATGAAAAATGGAAGGTTGCATTCCAACATTTGTGGCGAAATGAACTTCGTCACATTGCCCGATATTCCCCTTCTCAAGTTCGAAACGAGTCATTCATTCCGATTCTCAAGGAAGCATCCGATTACAATATACAATGGGAAACAACTCAACTACTTGCTATTGAAGTTCTCCTTCCCGTCAGTTGGAAAAATGGAAGGTTTCAAATTAAAAGTGACCAAGGAATCGATTTAAATCAAAGCAACGAAAGAATTTTGTTTTTAGATCGTAACTTAGATTATCGCTTAACCTTGAACAAATTCACGTATTCAAAAACATTTATGATTGGGTCAGATCCTGAAGACTCAGATCAAGCCTACAAACAAGGCATCCTGGGGAACGGATCGGGGCAGGGTGATATTTTGATCAGGTTTAATTCCGCTACTCCTTCTAACCTATTCTACTTTTGCCCGGATCAACTGGGTGCTGGCGGTCCTATAATCATTAAAGATATGGACGACATGAACAAACCGAACCAGAGAACAGACCTGTTGCTTACCTTTTCCTTCGACCAACCTTCCAGGGCTTTTCAAATCATTCTTAAAGATGTATTACTCTCAAGCCGGGGTCCTATTTTCACAGAGAGGCCAAAATTTCTTGGCGAGGTATCCCTTCCTCGCGGATTATCTTATCCCAATTAATTTAAATTCTCGGCTTATCTAAAATAACCTCAGTCAATTGACCGTTTTTATAACGTGATATATTAAAGAGGTCTCCCTTTTCATTCCACCTTCGAAAAACTCCGCTTGCTTTTCCATCAAACCACTGCCCTTCCTCTTTTAAGTTTCCATTGGGCCACCAAAATCTCTCCATTCCGTCTTTTCGTCCTTTAAAAAAATCTGCTTCACCACGGGGAGTACCATCAGGATAAACTTCCGATGCTCGACCGGAAAAAGGATTTCGTTCGACATCATAATGCCACAAGCCGGTTGTCTTATCCATAACTAAGCCACTGCCGTTAACCGTTTTTAATTTTAAAGAAAGGCGGGAATTCTCCCATTGTAAGGTTTCTATTTTTAACTTTAATTCTTTTAATTGTTGTTTTCGGCCAAATGCTGAATCACCAAGTTGTTCTTCCGATACCTCTTCACTCGTGGTCTCTGTATCCAAACAACCAACCAAAAATAATAAGGTCGCAGTGAGCCAAATGAAATTAAGCTTCATCCCATTATCGAATAGAGCCTAACCGGTCAAATGCAAGAGCAATACAATTGGTATGCAATATTTCGACAATCGAATAACCTCATGTTCATATTTTCAAAAATCTAGACCAAATCGCACTTTATTCTTTGAATAATATATCATTTAAAATAGGTTGGTTACTTACTCATGAAAATATCAGAAATAAAAAATATACTGAAGCAACTCAAAGAAGTTTCTTTCGTTTTACCGAATGGAAATAATGTTCCACCCCACTTTCACATTACTGAACTGGGAATTATTTCCAAGGAATACATTGACTGCGGGGGAACGATCCGAAAAGACAAAACCGCCAATTTTCAACTCTGGACTGCAGATGACTTGGACCATCGAATAGAACCCGAAAAAATCATTGATATTATTGATATCGCCGAAAATTCAATCGGTTTAGGCGATCTTGAAGTAGAAGTAGAGTATCAAACAGAAACCATTGGAAAATATGGTCTCGAATTTGTAGAGGGCACATTCCACCTTTCTTCCACTCAGACCGATTGCCTGGCCAAGGATAAATGTGGAATTACCGAAAAACCGGAACTTCCCTCCGATACCTCCTCTTGCTGTAGCCCCACTACTGGTTGTTGCTGAAGAATCTTCCAAGGGATAGAAAAGGCTCTCCTGTCAGGTTACCTTTTATAATCATAATATAAAGAGAAGGAAACACTGAGGACTAACACAACGGAAAATCCTCCGCCCAATAATTTCATATTATCCTCCTCCCTCATTCCGACCACCCAAAGGGAGTATGCGAATACCGAAGCAGCAAGTAAAAGCAGAATTTTGACTAGTACACGGTACAACATTAAAAAGTTACTAGAATAGAATCTCTTTTTTTGAAAGTCGTTTAATTCAATACTTCCAACATTTCTTTTGTATAAAAGAAAAATGGAGCCGAGAATCGGATTCGAACCGACGACCTACGCATTACGAATGCGCCGCTCTACCAACTGAGCTATCCCGGCAAATTTAAATAGTTTGTATAACTTGATGGATGTGCAGTTAGTTTTCAAAACAATTCCAAGGCTAGAGCTCAAGTTTTA
>CAJQKB010000138.1 GCA_905478775.1 uncultured Opitutales bacterium
GATTCATTTGTAAAAAAGATGGATTATAAGAAAATTTGTTTCGTAAACATTGCTCGGCAAACATTCTTCGATTGAGTCCAAAATTGTAAACTGTACCCATTGATGCGGATCCAACAAGATAAGGAACTTGTCCAAATTTTGAAACATAACTAGAGCCTGATAATAAAGTATTTATATAAGATTTAAGCCACAAAATGGAAGAATTAGAATCCGCTGGAACAAAAGAATCGGTTTCGGTTTTGTAATCTACAAATGATTCATGCCATGCACCCATTGTAATATGATGAGCTGAATGGATATCTATTCGGTTTTGGAAATCTCCCAATGCAACCAAATATTCAGTCCAATCAGCTATTGGACTAGAACTAGTTTTATTAATATTTTGAAAAATTTGTAGTTGATTACTGCTAAGGTTGTCGTCAGAAAAATCTGAAAATAAGGATACAGCTGTACTTGTCGGGTCGATCCATGGAATAGGAGGAGCGATTTTTAATTTTATAGAATTTGATTGATAGACAGGGGTATAATTATTTTTAACATTTAATTCCCCAAAAGCTGTAATTTCAATTGTTCCATCCGGTTCTGCATACTTAGCAAAATCTGCATTGAGGGTAGCATAAAAATCAACCATAAGAGTTTCACCATTTGCATTAAGAGTTGGCGATGCTAAAGCACTCGCAAGCGGAATTCCGTTTACAACAAAGTGTTGTGCCCGTGAAGTAGAAAGAATATTGGAATTACCGGTTGCAGAAACTTGTAGTCCGATTGACTGACCTTCGTATATCTCACCAGCATTATTTAAATTTCCAGAAATAACCTTTAACTCTGAAACCGGAAAGACTACTTCATTATCAATGCCACCAAACTCATTTAGAGTAAATGAGGCACCTTTCAGGGGAACTGCCTGTGCACTTAAAACCCAATCCGTAAAAAGCGTTTTATTATCGTCGGAAAAAACAGGGGGGGAAAAATCTACAGAGTAGGGAGGCGTTTGGTCTGTTTTAATTTTTTTTCCATTTAAGAAAAAGATTACTTTTTCTAGGTCCGATTTCTTGCCGCGAGAATTTACCGCCTCCACATGAGCATTCAAAAATGAACTGCGAGTGATATTTGCTCGAGATGGATAAAGGTTGGAAAGGGGTACTCGATTGTTTATAGACTCCGATTCAAAAAATGCCATATTTGCCAAGTTAGCCTCGGGTCGACTCAGGGCAAAAGCCTCGTCTAAATCCCCTTCAGTAAATGGTCCAGATAAGGCATTTCCATTTATTATCATAATTTCATATTTACCCAAAACTGCGGGATTTAAATTTAATGATCCACTCATTATTTCTGGATTTTGAGCAGTTACATTTACTCCATAGTTATTGCTTTGAAAACGATTACCGAAATTATCTTCGACTAACACATGAATATTTGAATTTCCTTCGCGGATATTGAGCCAGGGAATAATGATTTGAGTTGAACTTGAACCGTTATTTCTAGGTGTAATTGAATTTATAAGCTGGTTATCAACGTACAATGAAGCGCGTTCAACATATCCTTTCTCAAGTTGAGTATGTATGATAATTGGCATTTGTTGGCCATGAGTTATGGTGAAGTTCGTTTCTTCAAAAATATCCATTTGTAAAGAAATGGTGGCATTTGATTGTGGCAAGCTAAGCGATTTCATATCTCTTAAAAAAATGTCCCGCCTTCTGTTATCGATTGCGGGCAAAGGCAATTGGTTGGAGTTACCAAAAACTATTCCGCCTAATCCACCCGCGTCGGAGCTAAAGAGAATATAACGACCGTCACCAGTAATTACAGGATACCGGTGAGAGGGCATACTTGCCTCTTGAAGATAATTGGTCGGAAATCCAAACTTACTGACGCTGATTCTTTCGTTTTGAAGGCTCGAATGATTATAAAGATAAATGTCATCAGTTAGAGTATCATTCTGGAATTGAAAGATGGGCCTTCCGCTACCTGCAATTGTGGTATTCATTCCTGAGGATACTTCCGAAAAACCATGAATCACAGGGGAGGCAATTATTTGAGCAGTTGCCCTGGAAAAGCCGCTTCCTTGAATTAGCATATTTGTCGTCTGTTGAACTCCTAGAGCGGAGGGGTTATTGCTAGTTACCCTACCGGATAGGGCCTTCAGCCTGAAAGAACTGCCTCCTGTTAAATTATTATCAATTTGGGGCCCATCAAACAAGTCCTGAGGGCTCGACCATTGATTTCGAATCTCAGTAATTAACCTCTGTCGAATCGCGGTTATGTTGTTATCATTTGTACGGATTGTAAGAGGAGGTGGAAATGCATTATTTGCAAATGAGAATACCAATGGAGCCTCGCCTTTTTCTATTCGTGAATAATCTGTAATTTCTAGCGTGGTGGAAGAAAGAGATAATATATTATTTAAAGAAATATTAAATTGCTGCTCCAAGTAGACTTCTCCATTTTGTCCAAAGTGGAGGCGATCGGAATTGATCCTCGAATCTGCCTGTCCATCGCCGTCTGTATCCACACCGTCTCCATCGATAATAATAGTCGGTGTTTGCATAGACTGGTGAATACTCTGGGGATAACCAATCCCCGGATCGATCATTTCAATTCGTTGAATAGATGCCCCCCCCGTACGATTTGCAACGGAGCCTGTGACAGCAGGAAATAAAATTTGTCCGACCAGAAATCCAGTTCCCGTTCCTGGATTTTGGATAGAAATTATGGTCTGGCTTAAATCATAACCCGATCCTTGATTGACGATATCAATTGAACCAATCCCGCCATTTGAATCTACTTTGTAGGTTGCCACGGCACCACTTCCATTACCCGACAAGTCCTGAATTTGAAAAGTACCGGAAGCGGGATACCCGGAACCCGGATTTGCAACAATAATCTTTCCAATTCCACCATGTAAAATGGCTTGTGCTGATGCGGGACGAAAACTTTGGTTGGGAAAAATCTTCGTGCTCGTGGAAGTTATATTGAGATCCAGTAGATTACCGGCACGAGTTGAATAAACAATTAGGGAGCCATCGGAATTAATTGCAGGCTCCCGGCTCCTTTCATTTCCACCTGTCTCGCCTTTTGCAATTCCATTTAAACTTTGGCTTTGACTGATTCTTTTGGAGGCTGCTTCTGCTTTAACCGCAGCGGTGCTAATTCGAAACACGTCACCCCGGGGATTCACTAAGCGGGGTATCGCACTAACCATTCGTGTGGGTGCCTGTACATTTGGGTCAGGTACAACGGTTAGGTTGGCATCCACATAACCCTGACCTGGAGTATCAATAGTAAACCCGTTTATTTCACCATAGGTATTTACGCTCAGTGAAACGCTGGCTCCGGTACCATTGGTATCGGTTATTTGTACGGTTGCACTGTTGGTGTAACCAAGGCCTCCGTCCACAATTTCAATATGGGAAATTCCCTTTTCAGAAACCATGTTGGGTGCAGCGGACTGGAAAGCAATGACACCTCCATCCAAGCTAATAACCGGTTCTTTGCTATCTCCTCCTACAGGAAGAACACCCGATTCCGTTCGTCCAGCAAAATAAAAAATGTTGTTTTCCCACAAAATAACGTCGGAATTTTCATTAAGATCCTGCTCTCCCAATACCAAGTTATTTGCATAGGTAGTAAAAACGATACGCGTACCATTCCCGTCAATTGAAGCGTCAAAGCTATCTTTATTTCCGGAAGTAACTTGTCGAATAACACCAGATGCAGTGGAGTTATTTTGGTCAAAGGTATAAATCTGCCTTCCGCCTGTTACATTTCCTACATTTGTCAAATTGGTAGCCTCTGACTCAAATACTACTCGGCTTCCGGTGGCGTTAATGCTGGGATAAAAACTGCCCCTATTTGTGTTTCCTCCGGCAGAGGAGTTTGAAATTTTAGTTAATTTTGATGCCGTTGGATTGTTTTCTGCAACCCGATCCAATAAAGATACTTCATATAAAAATATGTCGGAATGGTTATTACTATCTCCCGGTACCAAGTTGGTCGCCAGCGAGTGAAACACAACATAGCGACCATCTGAGCTTATTTGAGGGGCATAACTTGAACCATCCGGATTCGTACCATCATATCCATTCGAGGCACGAACTGTTTGTCCAGTTTGGATATTTTGAACGAAAATCTGCGTCTGGCCTGCTTGAAAAGATTCAAATGCCACATAATTTCCATCTCGATCTGTGGATGGTCTGCTACTACGATTAGCCTGATTTGCGGTTATTGAAGACAGGTTGACCAAATTTTCGGACCGGATAGATATCTCAGGTGTGGAAGAAGAGAAAAGTGGATTCTGTGCTCTGTTTTCAGTTACAATAAGATAAAAATCTCCCTCGAAATTATCTGGTAACATTTGAACCCAGTCCACTGAGATGGTCTCATTGGGCAGTAACCCTCGACCCAAGGCATTCGCCCCACCCCCCATATCAATTTCACGAAGAATGTAATCATCATTGGAAAATCTGTTATCCTGAGACAGGGCAACAACTAGGTCAAAATTATCCCCGTTTACAATGGGTGCATCGCCAGTATTTCGGGCAACCAGTTTGAGTTTTATAGGATCTAAGCCTTGGTAAGTACCGATGGCATCAAAAAAGACGGTTGCGGAAATATCTGCATTGCCGGGGACAATAGTAATGGGGTGGTTGAATGTATTATTATTTAGATTTGATTCTGGAATAATTTGTGGATTCGCAGGGTCCACTTGGATTTGAACTTGGACCGTACCATTCGATGTAGCAGGAATTAAAAAATTGGGGATTATAAAATTCAGACCAGCACCCCCTACGACTGGCCAAGGTGCGTTTGCCGGAAAATTTGCTGGATCTGGAAAAATAATTGATTCGGTAACATTCGATCCTACAATGCTCGCTTCGATTCTAAAGAACCTTTGTGCCTCTGTTGCTGCGACACTTAAATTAGAAAGGGAACCTTGGATATTTACAAAAGAACCAGGAGTGGCAGAAACTGGGGTAGTAACAGATCCAATTGTTAGATCGGGAATAACCAGCGGGAAAGTTATATTTCCCTGGGGGCTTCCCCCTCCAACTACTGTTGCCACCGCACGCCATCTTGCTGTGGTATTCCATTTATCATCTTCACTCCAGGGCATGGAAAAACTAACGGAATAGGGCTGTACCGTTCCCCCGGAGAAACCTCCGGAGAAAATGAGGGTGGGGTTTGTCATAATGGGCGTGCCACTGGGATCCTGAATTTCAATATCTAATTGAATAGGAGTACCGCCAGTAATATTGGATGAATTAGCATCATGTACTATCCTTCCTGATATTTGAAACCCTCCCCCCACCAAGACCTGAGTAATCGGATCAATTTCAAGTGATAACTGACCAAATGCATTCCCACTAATCAAAACCAAAGGAAATAAAAGTAATTGGAAAAACCGATTCATAGCAGCACTCAACAAGTTATGGCGTTATCCATGTATTAGACTGGTAGTCAAAGTACACACGATTGTTTCCATTAAAATGCCAATAATTCCATATTCCATTTGATCGATAAAAATAGGGGTAAACAGTGGGTTTCGTCCACCACCAAATCTTACTATTACTATCCCAGAACCAATAGCCATCCAAATTGTCCGGACTTACATATAACCATTCATGAGCGGGATGATAAATCCATCGGGCACCAGCAGAATAAAACGTCTTGAACCAAGTTGATTCAACCCACCCCTGCTTCCCATTGATTGGAGTAGAATCCAAGCTGAGTTTGTTGTCTATGGATAATGCTCCTACTATCGTAGTAGACATTCCTTTTCCATCAGACAGAGATAATTTAATATCCACTGTCGTTCCCGCGTACGGGAGCAAATCATCAATATCGTTAATAGAGAGTGCCCCACTCGAAGAAAGGACGAATGGATTATTTCCATCCGCATCTAAATCAAAATTAGCTGTGGTAATTGAATATAGAATTGAATCTCCATCTCCATCACTTGCACTAATGTTCATAAGAAGGCTTCCCGGTGACCATGAAGTCGCACGGATCGACGATTGAAAGTTCTCTGCAACTGGAGGGAACACATTAATTGAAGATATTGCATTACTGGCGAGTTGAATGGATGAAGTAGTTGCAGTGGATGCTAGAGTGGAAAGATCACTCAAAGAAGGATTCGAATATCCTTCAATAATTGCATCTTCCACGGCTTGCTGATTTTTAGCCAAACTTACTGCTAATATATTGGGTGTTCCTCCGGCATTAATTGTCTGGACTAATAAATTATCAGCAGACTGCAGTAATGTAACCGCACTTGAAACCTCACTAATATTCGCGTTGGGTTGAACTGACTGGAGAGAAGTAGAAAAAGCCTGATTTAATACAGCTGAATCATCCAATGGATTAAAGCTTAAGAGAGAGCTCGAAAGGCTTTGCGCCAACTGAGAAACAAAGGCTGTACTCACCTGTCCGGCACTTGTTGTCGGGATCGATAAATAGCTTCCCAGTGCATCCGCCTGCTTCATTGCATTTGCAAGCCGAGCAGTAGCCAGAAGATACTGACTGGAGGTAGATTCTCCTGCTAAAGAAGCGGCGATCGGGTCATAATTCGTGGGGTCAATAGTAGTGGCTAATCCAAATGCAGAAATTACTTTATTCTTTGCCTCTTCCTTACTTAAACCTTGGTCCATGATCGCGGTTACCAAGGTAGATAATGGACTTACTACTGAAGAATTCACATCGGTTTGGTATCTACCCGTAAAATTGGTGTCAATTGTAGGATCATATCCACCGGTTATTATTATTCTTCCTTCACTGGCATCTAATAAATTATTATTGTTAAGATCAAATGCAGATAATTCTGATGGGGTTAATTGCAAAGAAAAACTTCCCGATGCATCCGTTATAATCGTGCGATCCAAATCGTGCAGTCCATCAAATCCACCAACATCGGCTTTTCCATCAAATAGGACCGTTGATCCGGTTAAATATCCATCTATTGCCTTACCGTTTAAAGTAAATGCAAAATCCTCCACGATTAAATTCAAAGTTGCGTTTGCAATATTTCCGGCTGC
>CAJQKB010000139.1 GCA_905478775.1 uncultured Opitutales bacterium
CCCGATTGTAAATCTCAGGTTGCTCTCAAGTATGAGGGTGGGCAAATGACGGGCATTGAAAATGTGGTTGTCTCCACCCAGCATGCTGCAGATGTAGATAACGACACTATACGAAATTTTATTACCGAGGAGGTGATCAAACCGGCCTTGCCCGCAGAACTTTTGTCTTCCGATACTCAGTACTTAATTAATCCGACCGGACGATTTGTGGTTGGTGGGCCACAGGGCGATTCCGGACTTACTGGCAGAAAGATTATTGTTGATACTTATGGCGGATGGGGCAGGCATGGAGGGGGAGCATTTTCTGGAAAAGATCCCAGTAAGGTCGATCGTTCAGCAGCTTACATGTGCCGTTGGGTAGCCAAGAATATTGTCGCGGCTCAACTTGCTGACCGAGTAGAAATCCAGCTTGCCTATGCAATTGGATATCCCGATCCCACTAGTATAACAATTGATTGCTTTGGGACAGAAAAGGCTCCAGAGGATAAAATTCAAGATGCCGTAAAAGAGGTATTTAACTTTAAGCCGGCCAATATCGTAAGTCAGCTAGATCTGCTTCGTCCCATTTATCGAGAAACCACTCATTACGGACATTTTGGTAAAGCAAACCTACCTTGGGAGCAGACCAGTAAAACGGAGGCACTCCAATCTGCCGTCGCCTAAAACTTTTTCTTTTTTGATCTTAATTCAAATTCCAATCGTTATTTAAACTATGACCATTATGACAGAGACACTCACACCTACCCTAGACTATAAAGTTGCAGATATTACCCTTGCCGAATTTGGACGCAAGGAAATCTCGATCGCCGAACACGAAATGCCAGGACTTATGGCAACCCGCGAAAAGTATGGTCCCTCCAAACCTCTTGCTGGGGTTAAAGTTATGGGTTCATTACACATGACAATACAAACTGCAGTTCTTATTGAGACCTTAGTTGATTTGGGCGCAGATGTACGTTGGTGTTCGTGCAATATTTTCTCCACACAAGATCACGCTGCTGCTGCAATAGCGGCAGCTGGTATTCCAGTATTTGCCTGGAAAGGTGAAACATTGGAAGATTATTGGGATTGTACCTTCAAGGCAATCACATGGCCAGATGGATCCGGCCCCGATCAGATTGTGGATGACGGCGGCGATGCCACTATGCTCATTCATAAAGGACTTGAACTCGACAAGGGAAGCGATTGGGTGAACTCACCATCAGATAATGAGGAAGAAGGTGTGGTGAAAGATCTTCTCAAGCGTCTTCACGCTGAAAATCAGAATCGTTGGCAGTCAATTGCTGATTCAGTTGTCGGAGTTTCCGAAGAGACCACAACTGGAGTGCACCGTCTTATCCAAATGGAAGAAAATAATGAACTTTTATTCCAAGCCATCAATGTAAACGATTCCGTAACCAAATCGAAATTCGACAACAATTACGGTTGTAGACACTCTTTGGTCGACGGTATCAAACGCGCCCTTGATGTTCTCATTTCAGGAAAAGTAGCGATTGTTTGCGGATTTGGAGATGTAGGAAAAGGTTCCGCTGACTCCCTCGCCAATGAAAAAGCACGGGTAATGGTTTCGGAAGTAGATCCCATCTGTGCATTACAGGCATGCATGGCAGGCTTTCAAGTCACCACTGTAGAAGATGCACTCGCAACCGCTGACATTTTTGTAACCACAACTGGTAACAAGGATATTATCACAGCCGAGCACATGAGCAAAATGAAAGACCAAGCAATCGTGTGTAATATCGGACACTTTGACAACGAGATCCAAGTTGCAAAGCTCGAAGCAATGGAAGGTGTTACCAAGGAAATAATTAAAGAGGACTCAGTACCAGGTGGACCAGTTAGCCGATTCACATTTGCCGACGGTCGTAGCATTTATCTTCTTGCCGAAGGTCGTCTAATCAACCTAGGTTGTGCAACAGGTCACCCAAGTTTTGTAATGTCATGCAGTTTCACCAATCAAACGATTGCTCAGATTGATATACAAAGCAATCCGGATCGAAAGATCGGTGTTTATCGGTTAAGCAAAGAGTTGGATGAAGAAGTTGCTCGCTTACACCTAGACAAATTAGGTGCGAAACTTACCACATTAAGCAGTGATCAAGCAGATTATATCAGTGTGCCTGTAGGCGGTCCTTACAAGCCCGAACACTACAGATACTAAAATCTAATAGTTTTATTTAGCACAACGAGGGAAGCAATTTTGCTTCCCTCGTTGACCTTTGTCTACGGTTCTAGTATCTAACTGACCTTTAAACTATTATGTTTTACGACGAAACAAAGGTATACCTCAAAGCAGGTGATGGTGGGGATGGTTGCATGAGCTTCCTCCGACAAAAGTATATGCCAGAAGGCGGGCCTAATGGTGGTAATGGTGGCCGTGGAGGTGATGTCTATTTGCTTGCGGATGAAAATGTATCCGATTTACGAGCATTTCACTTTAAAAAACACTGGAAAGCAAAAAATGGCGAACCAGGACGTGGCAGTGATCAAAACGGAAGAGGGGGAAATCCCTGTCAACTCAAACTCCCATTGGGCACTGAAATTAGGGTCGATGGAACTGATGAAATTCTGTGCGAGTTATTAAAACACGGGGAAGAATTAGTCATTTTAGAAGGAGGGAAGGGGGGAAGAGGCAACTCAACATTTAAATCCTCGGTCAATCAAACCCCGAGACAAACCACCGAAGGAAAAGCGGGTGGTGAGGAGAATTATATCTTTACACTTAAGACGATTGCCGATGTTGGATTAGTCGGTTTTCCAAATGCGGGAAAATCAACTCTTCTCAACACCCTGTCCAATGCGACTCCGAAAATTGCTTCTTATCCGTTCACCACTCTTGTTCCCACTGTTGGTATTATTGATTATCCTGAGGAATATCGTACAGTAAGCATGGCAGATGTTCCTGGCCTAATTGAAGGTGCAGCCGAGAACCGCGGATTGGGACACCGATTTCTTCGTCATGTAGAACGCTGTAATCTACTCGTCTTCCTGATCGATTTATCTGCCGCCGATGGCCGCGAACCATGGGAAGACTTCGTCCATCTTCGTCAAGAATTGGAGGACTATGATCCCCTTGTTGCACAAAAGCCCTTTTTATTGGTTGGGAATAAAATAGACGAAGATAATTCCGCCAAGAACTTAAAACTTTGTCAAAAGAAGTTTCCCGAAATCGATGTTTTACCCATTTCAGCAATTTTAGAAGAGGGCTTAGACAATCTCCGTGCTCAGGTTTTAGAAAAACTTTCTAAATAAAAAGTTTTTTTTTAGCTTGTTTTGCACAATCGTTTGTGCAAATAAATTGATATGGAAAATTCATTGGAAGAGTGGGGTAGAGTCGAATTTCAGCAAGAATCGGGTCATGAAGACAGTACAGAAATTGAAAACTCTGATTCCTTTTTGTTTCCACCACCTGAGCATCAGGAAAATAAACTCGACCCAATTATTGAACAAATGGAGAATTCCTATAAGAGGTTGGAGAAAGTGTTAAATGCCTTTAATCGAATGAAATGATCATTGTACCTTCAAGATGACAAAGAAACAGACCACTTCCTTAAATGAAGTCGCCTCTCTCATGGGCAAAAAAGGCGGAAAAGCGGGTACGGGAGCTTCTAAGAAAAGGGGCAATGCAAGTTATTACCGCGACATGCAGAGAAAATCAGTATCCTCGCGCTTAAAAAAAGCGAAAACGGAAGAGTCTTAAATACTCAGTCAATCCAATCGTTTTTCGCGACTATAAATTGCCAGTTTCCACGATAACGTGACAGGTATCCATAACAGGAAATTTTCTCGCCGATCGAACGCGAAAAAAGACTTTCTTTAGTTTGTGAATCAAAACTATAAATTCCCATTTCTAATTCATTAATTTTTAAGCAGAAGGGTTTCTTTTTTGAAACAATTCCTGTGAAATAAAAAGTTTTACCAAAATTCTTTGGGTTTAGTTTTGACTGGTTCCAAACAGAAGCGTTCTTTTTGGCTCCCTCATAATCAATCGATCTTTGATTAGTTTCTACTTTCGTATAATTTTTCCCTTTAGCAGTGCGTCCTCCATTCGTGATAAATTGGGCCGATAGTGGAAAATGGTCACTCGTGCCAAAACCATTCAGTTCATTGGACCATTTAAAGGGAATTTCAAGTCCTTCAATCTTGTTATACCTGCTCCATGATTCCACTTGAAAAGAATCGGTAACATATTGAACTCCCTTTGTATCATAGAGAGTGTCAGGTAAAAGAATATGCATAAGTGTACCCCATTTTCCCCGCCATGCATCCGAGCCCCGTTCGTCGGGTTCAAGTTCGTGCCAGAGGTTGTATAATTTACCACCATTACTCTTTCCTGGTGGCTCGGTTCCGGTTGAATGAAGAACATCATTTATTCCTGTTCGATCCATTACATTCCTGTGAACAGTGGATTGATTGTAATGTGAATTAAGGTCTCCCCCTACGAGGAAATCAATCGTTGGGTCCTGTTTGAGTATTTCATCTATTCTCTTCCGTAAAACTTCCGCGTTTTGAATCCGGAGAATCTCCATTTTGGGCGAAGAAGCCCCTGACTTCCAATGATTATTAAAAAGGGTAAATGACTGCCCGTCAATTAAGTGAGTGGTTTCGAGAATGGGACGGGCTCTTTCCAACTGGTGGAGTCGGCTCTCGGTAATCGGGAATTTAGACAGAGTCAGGCAATGAACTGAAGGCCATGAATCGGGTGAATTTTTGGGATCATATCCCAGTCGATATTCATAGGGTCCAAGACCGTGTAATTTTAATTCACGGAGTAATTCCTCGGTAGCGGAACGATTTTTTTTCGGAGTTCGGTCGACTTCAATTTCCTGCAGAAGAACAATGTCCGGACCAGATTCGCCACCAATTTTCTTCAGTACCGAAACGATTGCATCCAGTTTATTTTCAAGTTCGTTAATTCCATACATCCCCATTCTGTAATCATCGTATAGCGACACATCATCCACATCAAAAAGGTTTTCCACATT
>CAJQKB010000140.1 GCA_905478775.1 uncultured Opitutales bacterium
AGCAAAGGAAACGTTATCAAGAGGATGAAGAGGCTGCTTTGGCTTTGGTGAAAACCGGACAGAAAACATATAATAAAAACCTGCGTGTCTCTGAATTGGCTGCCTGGACAAGTGTATCCCGCACACTCCTCAATATGTATGAAACCACTGCCCGCTACTAAATAAGACTACTTTCATGAATCCTACTTTTATCAATCGCAGAACTTTTCTAAACCAAGCTACCGTGGGAATTGGTTCAACCGCCCTGTCGAGTATGCTCGCAGGTAATGCCATGGCCAACCCCCAAGCTTGGTCTGCCAACCTACCCCCGCATGCGAAACTGAGTGGAAACCCGAAAGCCAAACGGGTCATTTTTCTCTGTATGGCTGGAGGTCCATCTCACTTGGAAACTTTTGACTACAAGCCCAAGCTCAAGGAGATGGATGGTAAACCCATGCCTGAATCCATCACTAAGGGTCAGCCCGTCGCCCAGTTACAAGGTAAGCAATTGAAATGCTTCGCTCCCCAACTGGAATTCAAAAAATGGGGAAAGTCCGGTCAGTATTTCAGCTCTGCATTCCCTAAGATTGGCGGGATAGCAGACGATATCTGCATCGTCCGTTCAATGACCACGGAGCAGATTAACCATGACCCGGCTCATACATATATGAACACAGGTACGCAAATTTCAGGACGTCCAAGTATGGGCTCGTGGGTGCTGTATGGGTTAGGTGCTGAAACCAATAACCTTCCAGGATTTGTGGTACTTACCTCAGTGGGTGGCGGGCAAAACCAACCGATTGCATCCCGGCAATGGCACAGTGGATTCTTACCCAGTAAATACCAGGGTGTTCATTTTCATAGTAAAGGAGACCCGGTTCTTTATCTGAGCAATCCTAATGGGGTAACCAATAAAGATCAACGGTCGGTAATCGACTCAGTAAACCAGTTAAACCGTATTGGAAACCATACGCTCCGGGATCCAGAAATTTCGACAAAGATCAGCCAATATGAAATGGCATTTCGCATGCAGGCAAGTGTGCCCGACTTAATGGACGTTTCCAATGAACCTAAACATGTACTCGATATGTACGGAGCAAAACCGGGGGATGGATCCTTTGCCAGTAATTGTCTACTGGCAAGAAGGCTGGCAGAACGGGATGTACGCTTCATTCATCTATACCACCGTGGATGGGACCATCATGGTGGAGTAAAAAATAATGTTCAAAAAACGGCCAATCTTGTGGATCAGGGTTCCGCTGCCCTCGTACAGGACTTAAAGCAACGCGGAATGCTCGAAGATACTCTCGTGGTTTGGGGCGGTGAATTTGGACGCACTCCGATGGCCCAGGGAAATGGCCGGGATCATCACATCAAAGGCTTCTCAATCTGGATGGCGGGCGGAGGAATCAAAGGAGGAATATCTTACGGAAACACGGATGAACTTGGATATAATGCGGAAGAAAATGTGGTTCATGTTCGCGACTTCCATGCCACCATGCTTCATCAATTAGGAATCCAATCCCAATTCTTCACCCATAAACACCAAGGTCTCGATTTTCGACTGACTGGGGTGGATGAGGAAGCCCATGTCATTAAAGACATCATTGCCTAATTTCCTGTAAGTTCCCATTGCCAGAGGAATCTTTTTAACAAATCAATATCTAACTCCCAATGCGTTCTTTTATCATCCTGACATTCTTTGCCTTTCACTCTTTCGTCTTTGCGAACGATCAAGTCTATGATCCAGAAAGACTTTCTAAGATAACACTAGTCTCCGATTTAAATCGTCCCATGGAACTAGAAGTCGCTCCTGATGGGCGAATATTTTTCATTGAATTAGACGGTGCGTTTAGAGTGTTAAATTCGAAATCAAAAGAAGTTACTGAAATCAAAAAATTTGAGGTGGCCCGTAAAGGAGAAGTCGGGCTGATTGGATTGGCACTGGACCCTGCTTTTCAAAAAAATAATTGGGTTTATCTTCAATACTCTCCCATTGGTTTGACCTCACAACGAACTTCCAGGTTCACACTCGATGGGAACAAAATAGTGGAAGGGAGTGAGAAAATATTGATCGAATTTCACGAACCCAATGGAACCGGCGCACACCATGCCGGCTCCTTGGAATTTGGGCCGAATGGTTGCCTTTTTATTGCAACGGGTGATAACACAAGCCCTGGCGGAGATTCTAAGGGATACGCCCCTATCGACGACCGCCCTGACCGCTTATCTTTCAGTGCCGAAAAATCTTCGTCCAATCCTTTCAGCCATAATGGAAAAATTCTTCGTATTCGCCCCCTTGCAAATGGAACATTGGAAATCCCGAATGGTAATCTTTTTCCCAAAGATGGATCCAAAGGATTACCAGAAGTTTATATAATGGGATGCCGAAATCCATGGCGCATCAATCTGAATCAAAGAACGGGTACTTTGTACTGGGGCGATGTCGGACCCGATGCGTCGGTGGATCATGAGAGAGGACCATCCGGACATGATGAAATTAATCAGGCAAAAAATGCAGGAAATTATGGTTGGCCTTATTTTGTAGGTAACAATTTCGCTTACCCCATGCGTGATTTCAACACCTCGGAGATCAGTCCCCCACAACCAGCAGAAGCACCTATCAATCAATCGAGGTATGTGAAAGAGCCTATAACTCTTCCACCTGCAAAACCTGCATTTGTTTGGTATAAAAGAAAGGAAACCACGGGCTTTGAGATTCTGAAAACAGGCGGAAGAACTGCATGTGCCGGTCCGGTTTTTCATTTCGATCATAATTTGAAGAATAAAACTCAACTTCATTCAAAATTTGATAATTGTCTTTTTATATACGAGTGGACCCGCAATTGGATCTTTACTGCTCAGTTGGATAAGGATGAAAACTTGGTTAACTTGACACCCTTTATGCCCGATCAAAAATTCGTTCGTCCGATTGATATGAATTTTGGACCGGACGGTTCTCTTTATCTCATTGAATATGGAACTACCTGGGGGAAAAATGAAAACTGTAAGCTGGTTCGAATTGATTATGTCCGTGGCAACCGTTCGCCTGTAGGAAAAATTTCAGCTAATATCACAGCAGGGAAATCGCCCTTAACCATTCAATTCTCAAGTGAAGGTTCAATGGACCCCGATACAGATGACAAGATATCATTTGAATGGCGTAAAACCCCGGGTAATGGAGAAATCCTTTCAAACGAAGCTAATCCTGAAATTACCTTAAAAGATTTTGGAAATATGCAAGTTACCTTAACCGTTAGAGACCGCTCAGGTGCAACCCACTTTTCGAGTATTCCCCTGTCGGTTGGTAATGAAAAACCAAGAGTTCAAATTATTTCTCCACAGGACGGGGATTTCTTCAGTTTTAGCAAGCCAGTGAAATGGGAAGTTCAAGTGAGTGATCACGAAGATAAAAAAATTGAATCTAGCCGGATTTCACTAACACATAAATTAATGTCAGGCTCGATACGAAAAAAACCTGACACACTCAACTTATCAGAGAGCAGTCATCAAGGATTCAAACTCATGAAAAAAAGCGACTGCTTCAATTGTCACTCAGTTAACAAAGCTTTAGTCGGTCCAACCTTTCGGGCCGTTTCCGAAAAATATTGGAAGAGCAAAAAAACAAAGCCAGTGATAGCCAAAAGAATTCTCGAAGGTTCCACAGGAGTATGGGGACAAATTCCAATGATGCCCCACCCCCAGCATTCCCTGGATGATGCAAAACAAATGGTAGAGTGGATTTTTTCACTCGCCACTCCCAAAGAAAACTCACTGACCGGAGAGACTGGTTCTTTCGAGATTCCAGTTCCTTCAAAGTTCAACAAAAATGAAACTGCCACGCTTTTGCTGGAAGCCAGTTATTTAGATGACGGTTTCTTGCCTTTGGCTCCTCTCAGCGGGTCAGACCTAATTCGCCTTCGCGCCCCTATATTGGGGGGGCACCATGCTGATCGAAATAACGGAGTAAAAGTTGATCCTATTAGCGTCAAACAGATAGCTCATGATGGATTTTTATGTTACGAAAATATAAACCTTTCAGGAATTAAAGAAATTGCGCTGAGTGTAACGAGTGCCGGGTCCGGAGGAGTGGTGGAAATCCGACTAGGATCACTAAGAGGAGAGATCATAGGAAAAACGGTAGTCACTCCGAATGGGAGTTGGGATAAATATGCCGAACAGGTTGTAAAAATCAAGCCGAGGCAATTTAAAGGAGATCTTTTTATTCGCTTTGTAAAACCAGGTATTAAAGGTGGAATGATGAACCTAAAATACCTTGCTTTCAGGTAAATAAATCTAACTAGAAATCCTGAATATTACCAAAAGAATTGAATTTCAATTAAGAATTATCAAAAATTTGTAACCTTTTAAAATTGAGGTTTGTAGCAAGGATGTACCTAATCATTAAAACCAAATTAAACGGAAATCCTAGATATGAAAAAAATCCTTCTCTTGCTCTCAACTCTTTTAGTTACAATAACCGGAACAGCGTCGGAAAAACAGATCGGATTGGAAAAGATTCCTTCCAGTGCGAATTGGATTGCTCATCTTGACTTTGAAGCTTTTCGTTCATCGGAGATCGGAGCCTTTGTATTACAGGACATTCTTAAAGCTCCTT
>CAJQKB010000141.1 GCA_905478775.1 uncultured Opitutales bacterium
ATCAGGCCATTGTCAGTATGCCCTTCGAGGTATTGGTGGAAATCGGTTTGGAAATCAAGAAGAAGAGCCCCTTCGAGCGGACCTTCCTGATTTCGATGGCCAATGGTGGCTATGGCTATCTTCCTCCACCTAACCAGCACAAACTCGGAGGCTACGAGACCTGGCTGGGGACTTCGCGCTTCCAGCCTCAGTCTTCCGATATCCTGATCAAGAATCTCCTTGAAATGCTTGAAGAGTTAAAAGGAATTAACTTCGAAAATTAGAGTTAGCAAAGTTGACAATGTAATTTTACTCCAATTAGAAGTTTTGAATGAAGTATTCTTTCTCAGGATCAATTTGGTTTGTGTTTTTGATTCTTACATTTTCCACTCACTTGGCAGAAGCGAAAATCGATTTCGTTAACCAAGTCAAACCCTTCCTTGAGAAAAAGTGTTTGGCTTGCCACAATCCAAATGTAACCAAGGGTAAGGTCGACTTCAGTTCCGCCGAATCCATCTTTGGCTCGAAGAAGGAATTGGTCATTCCCGGAGATGCCTATGCCAGTGAAATTTGGTTGGCTTCCACCTCAGACGATCCTAACGAACCTCCTTACATGCCCGACGAGGGCGAGCACCTGACCAAAGAAGAAGCCGATTTACTCGCCCGCTGGATCGACGAGGGGGCCGAGTGGCCGAAAGGATTGGTTTTACGCGAAGCGTCCAAAGCGGACAAATCCTGGTGGGCTTACCAACCCTTGACCAACTCTGGACTTTCCAAAATCGATTCCTTCATCGATAAAAAGCTCACCGAGGCGAACTTGCGACGTAATCCACCTGCAAAGAAACGAGACCTGATCCGCCGGGCCACCTACGACCTCACCGGTCTGCCCCCCACTCCCGAGCAGGTCGAAGCATTCGTCAACAACCAGGACCCGAAAGCTTATGAAAAACTCATTGACCGCCTGCTCGCCTCCCCGCGCTATGGTGAACGCTGGGGCAGGCACTGGTTGGATGTGGTGCGCTTTGGGGAAAGCAACGGGTTCGAACGCAACTTCATGATCAATGACCTTTGGCCGTTCCGGGACTATGTCATAGATTCAATCAATCAGGACAAACCATTCAACCAATTGATCCGAGAGCATATCGCAGGTGACATAATCGAACCCAACAACCTCGAAAAAGTGATCGGAAGTGCTTTCCTTGTGGCTGGTCCCTATGATGATGTGAATAATCAGGATTCGGATGCGAAGGCTCAGATTCGGGCCAACACCCTGGACGAAATCATTAACGCCACCGGAGAAGCTTTTCTCGGTATGACTATCTCCTGTGCCCGTTGCCATGATCATAAGTTCGATCCGATTGCCCAGGAAGACTACTATCAAATGTACGCCACATTCTCCGGGGTTCGTCACGGTTCGGTGCCCTTGGCCACTGCCCAGGAAAAACAGGCATATGCAAATAAGTTAAAGCCTCTCCAAGCTGAGCAAAGGAAAATCAAAGATGCCATTCTTAAAATGGATGATAAAGTTCTAGCAAGAGCCTTAACCAAAAAGTTTAAGTCTACTCATGAAAAAAATTGGACACATTCAATCGTTGACCGCCGTGGAACCGAGGAAAAATTCCAGCCTGTAAAAGCGAAGTATGTTCGCTTAGTTTGCGAAGCCGGGGATGTAAACCTGCATGAAACAAGTTTTAAGATAGATGAATTTGAAGTATGGAGTTCTGCCAAAAATCCTGTCAACTTAGCCTTGCAAAAAAACGGTGGAATCGCATCCGGTTCGGGGCGAGATTCTTTTTATGGACCACAACTCGCAAATGACGGTGCCTTTGGAGAGCGTTTTTCCTCTTCAGGGAAATTAACTATCGAACTCGAAAAGCCTGCTTTGATTAACCGCGTTTTATTCTCAAGTGCCAGAGTTGAAAAGGCTCCTGAGCATAGAATATTGGAATTTGTAGCGGAATACCGAATAGAAATCTCTCAAGACAATAAAAAATGGATCGAGGTTGCAAACGGGATGGATCGCCAGCCAAGAACCAAAAAACTCACTGGATTTAGAAGAAGAGAGTTAATTCCAAAGCAACTCTCCCACTTGGAATTTCGCCTCAGAAACCTTGCCTATTCGGAAGAGGAAAAAAAACTCCGCCAAAAATTGGAAAAAGACTTTCATGCAGCCTTCAAGAAAGTAAAATCGGTTCCCAATCTCCCCACTGCCTGGATTGGAAAACGAGTGGACTCGGACGCTCAAGGTCCCTTCCATCTATTTATCGGAGGAAGTCCCAAACGAAAAGGAATAGAGGTTCGACCTGCCAGCCTCTCGACACTTAGTGATGTCCTTCCTGGTTATCAGCTTGATTCCAACTCCTCCGAGAGCGAGCGGCGAAGGGAACTAGCCGAGTGGATTACTCACCCCTCTAATCCCCTGACGCCCAGAGTCCTTGCCAACCGACTCTGGCACTATCATTTCGGCACGGGAATCGTAGACACACCCAATGACCTTGGCTATATGGGTGGACGACCAACTCATCCCGAATTGCTCGACTTTCTTGCCAGTAAACTGGTCGAGAATGATTGGAAGCTTAAACCCATGCACCGACTCATTATGCTATCCGAAACCTACCGGCAAAGTTCGGCTCATCGAGAAGGTCCATCCAAGGTAGATGGTGACAGCCGGCTTCTCTGGCGCTTTCCGCCCCGTCGTCTATCCGCGGAGGAAATCCGTGACACTCTCCTTTTTGTATCCGGAAAACTTAAGCTTACGAATTCGCGTGGAAGGAGATTGGGCGGCAAGGGCTTTCGGCTTTACAAGCACATTCAGGACAATGTCTCCACTTATCACCCCTTGGATGAACATGGACCCGAGACCTATCGCCGGGCGGTCTACCATCAGAATGCCCGGGCTGCGGTGGTCGACCTAATGACTGAGTACGACCAGCCGGATTGTTCCCTATCGGCTCCACGCAGAGCTCGAACAACGACCCCGCTTCAGGCCCTCACCATGCTAAATCACTCTTTCACCCTTGATATGGCCAAAGCATTGGCAACCCGCATCTCCGGTCAATCACCAGCAGAACAAAGCGAAAACCTTTACCAACTTGCGTACCAACGCCTCCCGTCTAAAGAAGAAAGCGAACGGATGGCAACTCTGTTAAAGCAAGGAAAGCTCGAGGCAGTCTGCCGGGCCATTATCAACTCCAGCGAACTCATCTATCTCGACTAAAAATATGAAAACCCTATCCGAACTCACCCGCAGAAAATTCCTCGGGAATGTCGCCACCGGAGTTATGGGCATGGGCTTGCACGACCTTATCGCTCGGGATGCCTTTGCCTCAAGCAAACCTCATTTTCCCCCTAAGGCCAAAAGGGTTCTGCAAATCTTTTGCCCGGGAGCCGCTTCCCACATGGATTTGTGGGAACACAAGCCCATGCTTGAGAAGATGCATGGTAAACCATTACCAGGTGAGGAAAATCTCGTTAGTTTTCAAGGCAAAAATGGTCCCCTCATGAAAAGCCCGTGGACCTTCAAACCAGCCGGAAAATCCGGGAAGATGATCTCCTCGATGATGCCCCACATGGCCGAACATGTGGACGACATCGCATTTTTCCACGGCATGCATTCCAAAACCAATACGCATGGACCCGGTTGCATCTTTATTAACTCGGGGCATACCAGCGAAGGCTTCCCCTCCGCCGGTTCCTGGATCAGTTATGGACTGGGAAGCATGACCGACGAATTGCCAACCTATGTAGCAATTCCCGATATTCGAGGCGAACCGCCCAATGGTAAGGCAAACTGGAGCAACGGGTTTCTGCCCGCCCGCCACCAAGCGATTGTCATGGCCGCCCAACAACCCATTCGAAACCTTAAGACTCCCGACAGCATTTCTGTTCAAGAAGAAAAGCAAACGCGTGACCTGCTCTCCTTCCTTAACAAAAACCATGCTTCCCAACGGCCCGCGGAAAGTGAACTCCAAGCTCGTATCGGGGCTTACGAACTCGCTGCCCGGATGCAGTTGTCCGCACCTGAAGTGAGTGATTTTTCCAAGGAACCCAAACATATTCATCAGCTCTACGGAACCGATTCCAAGAATTCCCTCACCGCCTCCTACGCATCTAATTGCTTGCTTGCCCGACGATTATTGGAACGGGATGTCCGATACGTAAGTCTCTACTGTGCTTCCCGGGCCAGCGGCGTGGATGGCCTGCTCAACTGGGATGCCCACAAGACCCTAAAGGCGGATTACGAGCGCCATTTTCCCATTTTCGATCAGCCCACCGCCGCTTTGCTTACTGATCTAAAACAAAATGGTTTGTTGGAGGACACCCTCGTACTTTGGACAACGGAGTTCGGACGAATGCCCACCAGTCAGCAGGGAACCGCCGGACGCGACCACAACCCGGACGGATTCACACTTTGGATGATGGGAGCCGGAGTCAAAGGGGGCATTAGTTATGGAGCAACGGATCAATTCGGTAGACGGGCTGAGGAAAACCCAACCACTATCTGGGAATTTCATTCCACGGTATTACAACTTATGGGTCTCGATTTCAATCAACTCAGTTGGTACTACAACGGACTTGATCGTCGCCTCACCGATGTGCACGGTCATGTGATCAAACAAGTCTTAGCTTAACTCTCGCTTACGCCTGTGAAAATTTCTTTTTTTGTTACCGGCCTATTTCTTACCTCCACACTGCTCGGCGAAGGTTTGTCCTTTGCTAAAATCTTCACCGACCATTGCGTTCTTCAACGGGACATGCCCGTGCCCGTTTGGGGATGGGCTGAACCAAAGACCCAAATACAGGTCAACTTTGCAGACCAAAGAAAAACCATAACTTCGAATGAGGCAGGCAAATGGATGATCAAACTCGATCCCATGAAGGCAAATACTCAGGGTCAGGACTTGAAAGTGACCGCCGGCGGCACATCCATCACCCTGAAAGATATTCTCGTGGGAGATGTCTGGTTGGCCTCCGGCCAATCCAACATGGGATTCAGCATTCCCAAGTCCACCCACGCAGAGGAGGCGCGCAAGCTTATCCCCCACCCTACGCTGCGTCGCTTCAAGGTTGGCCCCTATATCGCGGATGAGCCGATTGCAGATATCGGAGGAGACGGCGCGTTTCAAAATCCGCAATGGCGAAGAGGTGATGATGGACTATGGCGAATCGTCGACAACGAAAGGTTTGGACTCGACTGGGTCAGTGCCGTAGCGGCCTGGTTTGCGCACGAGGTACGCATTTCGCAGGATGTCCCAGTTGGGTTGATCGAGTCGAATTTCGGCGGCTCGAAACTTTATTGCTGGATGCCCCGCGAATCCCTTGAAAACAGCCCGGAATTTTCCCGCGATATTGTTGAGCCCTACAGGGTTCAAAAGAAAAAATGGGACGATGCACACGCCGCCTGGAAGGAAGATCCGAATCACGATCCCAACCGACCGCCCACCGAACCATGGAGGCTTTCCTGTCTATACAATGCGATGATTGCACCCATCGCTCCCCTTGCGATGCGGGGAGTGATTTGGTACCAGGGCGAATCCAATCAGGGAAGAGCCGAGCCATACCGCAGACAACTCCCGACCATGGTAAAAGAGTGGCGGAAAACTTTTGAGCAAAACAATCTGGCCTTTCTTGCCGTCCAACTACCTGCTTTTGGAAAAGTCCGTGATTGGCCGAGAAGTCCATGGGCGGAGATGCGAGAATCGATTGCCCTGTTGGAAAAGTCCCTACCGAATACGGCAACGGTTGTTTCAACAGATTGTGGTTTGCCTGATGAAATCCATCCGCCCCTCAAAAAGCCGATTGGACAAAGGCTGGCACTCGCCGCCCGAACTAAGGTTTACGGAGAAAAGAATCTGGTCTACC
>CAJQKB010000142.1 GCA_905478775.1 uncultured Opitutales bacterium
TAACCGGTTGTCCAGGCACCCTGAAAGTTAAAGCCGCCAGTTATCCCGTCGTAATCAAGACATTCTCCAGCAAAGTATAAATGGGGGATCACTCGGCTTTCCATTTTTTTAAAGTTCACTTCTTTTAAACGAATGCCCCCGCAGGTAACAAATTCCTCCTTATTCATCGTTTTCCCACGAACCTGAAATGTGGCGGTGATGAGTTCCTTGATTAACTGAGCTTCCAGTTTCTTCGGTAATTGTGCCCATTGTAATGTTCCCTCTATTTTTACAGAAGAGAGAATTTTTTCCCACAATCGTCTGGGCAGTTCCTCGAATAACTTGGTTTTAACAAGTTGTTGGCCTTTTTGATTTCGCATACGGGCAAAAAGAGTTTGTAAGTCTGACTCTGTTCGCACCCCCAACCAATTTAACTCAATCTCAAATTGATAGTCCGATTCATTTAATTGACGAGCTTCCCAGGCCGAGAGTTTCAGGATGGCAGGACCACTCAAACCACGATGGGTAATAAGGATTGGCCCTGTTTGACTTTTCCCATTCGATTTTACTCGTACCGATACATTTTCAAGTGAAATGCCGGCTAATTCTTTTAGCCGTTCGTCGGTGATATCAAAAGCAAAGAGTGAGGGAGCTAACGGTTCAATGCTATGCCCCAGTTTCTCGAGTGATGTTGTCAGCGATGAGGATTTCATAGAACCAGTGGCAACGCATACGCGATCAAATCTTTTACTCATGCCATTGGAAAACCCGAGAGTAAATTGTTCCTCTTCATGAAGTAAGGATTTAACTCCGATTCCTTCGCATAAAACAACACCATTCTTGATTACCTGCCTGTGTAAGCAATCAATGATACTTTGTGAATTATCCGAGACAGGGAACATGCGACCGTCATCCTCTGTTTTTATTTGAACCCCTCGTTCTTCAAACCAGTCAACTGTATCTCGGGGTTGCCAGGTGTAAAAAGCTCCCTTCAATTCCTTCTCTCCCCTTGGGTAATGCAGAGCTAATTCCTTGGGTTCGAAACAGGAATGAGTAACATTGCATCGCCCTCCCCCCGAAATTTTGACTTTTCTTAAAAATTGTTTACTCGAATCAAATATCGAAATATCGGCATCTGGGTTTTTCTGTGCCAAGGTAACTGCAGAAAAAAATCCGGCGGCTCCCCCCCCAATAATCGCACATTTCATCCCAATAAATTCACTGGGATGCCCGATACTTTTCCAATTTTGCCTGTACCAATAGCAGTTCCTGTCGACTCAGTTCCTGGTACCCCCGGCCAATAGGCCAGCCGTACCCCCAACGGTACCAGGTGGGAAAGTAAGGCTCTCCTCCTACACGAACTGCATCGTACATTAATTTTGCAAGTGTGGAATCGCCAGTCTTCTTTTCTACACATGCCTTGAAGGCAAGATCTGCCTCCAGTCTCTCTTCTTGAGTTCCTCCCTGCCAATATGCAATATCGTGCGTGAGGCAACATTCTTTCCAAAGGTCAGGCTTTTCAAAAGTTCCATCAATAAAAAGGCTGCATCCATCACTGGTGAAGTCGGATAACTCCATTGAGTTTTTCTCTGTGCATCCGAGTAAGAACAGGCAGCATACAGACAACAGTTTAATTCGTTTCACTCAGTTCGCTGAAAAACCTTCCTGTCCTATGCCTTTTGTTCGATCAAGTGGGAAAAACTCGAATCGCTCGGGAGTTGAAATGCACGCAGTCCAAAGATGGGCAGCGAGGCAAGAAGGTGGTCAAAAATATCCGATTGAATCGCCTCGTATTGTACCCACCGGATATCATTTACAAAGACATAGATTTCAATGGGTAGCCCTTTATCAGTGGGTGCAAGTTGACGGACAAGGAAAGTCATCCCTTCCTTATGAATCGAAGGGTTTGCTCTTAAATATTCAAGACAGTACGAACGAAATGTTCCGGCATTGGTAAGGTTTCGTCCATTTAATAACGGAGCCACCACTCCCTGCTTCTCCACGGCCAGTCCTTTTTCTCCGATATCAGAACGCTTTCCTTTAAAATAATCTTTAAGCAGTTCAATTTTTTCCAGTTCTTCAATCTCACTCTCCTTGAGAAAACGCAAACTGGAGAGGTCGAGGTGTATCGAACGTTTTATTCGACGCCCTCCAGACTCACTCATACCACGCCAGTTTTTAAAAGCATCACTAACCAGTGCATGAGCCGGTATGGTACTCACTGTTTTGTCCCAGTTCTGTACTTTTACTGTGGTGAGAGAAACATCAATTACATCCCCATCTGCACCATATTTTGGCATCTCGATCCAGTCTCCCCTACGCACCATATTATTGGTGGTCAACTGAACACCGGCAACCAAGCCTAGGATGACATCTTTAAAAACGAGTAAAATAACTGCCGTAAGGGCTCCCAATCCGGAAAAGAAATAAACCGGTGACTTATCCAACAAGATAGAAAGAATAAAAATAACACCCGTTCCATTAATTAAAATCTTAATTGCCTGACAAATTCCCTTGAGCGGGAGTTTCGATGAAATCTTGCTATCTTCAGAAACTTTATACAAGGAGTTGATCAACGAATCGATTACCGACAGGGCAATGACGACCAGGTACAGATTAACCACAACCCCAACCAGTTCATCCAGGAATGAATAATTCAACAGTACCACACTCGAAAGAGAACTGATTACAAAAGCGGGTGCCAAGTGGGATAATCGATGAAAAAACTTCTCATCAGTTAGGTGCTCACCAATTGAGGTTTTTGATTTCTTGATCAACGATCTAACTAATCCGAGCACAAATCGCTTTACGAAAAAATTGGATACCCAACCGAGGCTAATGATGACAAGCAATGCAATTAAACCATATAAATAGCCGGCATTAATTTCACCAACCCCCATATTTTGGGAAAGAATATGTATAAACTGAATTTCTATTTTGTTAATCAATTCCATACGAAATTAGGAAATCAGATGAGCACGAGGTTACAATCAAAAACCAATTTTTGAGAAACTGGAATCTACTCCTATTGTGAACGCTAAAATAGGGGGCGGGAAACAATATCACCAATCCAATCTGTTTGTCATTGTTTATAAACCGAAAATTCTTCTAATCAGATTAATGCATAAAAATATCTTTCTTGTTTCCCTTTTATTCGCCTCCTTTTTCCCATTTCACTGGTCCTGGGCAAGTACCAAAGTTGTGCTGATTGCCGGAAAAGACAGTCACGGTACCAGTGCTCACAACTGGGGAGAGGGAGTTGATTTACTTTCCGATGCCTTGGTCAACCAGTCCGGACTCGACATCCAAACTGTAATTCACAAAGGCGGCTGGCCCGAAGATCCTTCCCTTTTTAAGAACGCCGCCACTGTGGTCATTTTATCGGACGGCGGTGGTAGACACCCAATCAATAAAAACCTCGAGGAATTTGATGCTCTGGCAGAAAAAGGAGTGGGGTTGGTCTGCGTGCATTATGCTGTGGAGGTACCCAAGGGAGCCCCCGGGGATATGCTCAAAAAATGGCTCGGTGGATATTTTGAGGTCTTTTGGTCGGTCAATCCCCATTGGACCGCCGATTTTAAAACACTTCCCAAACATCCGATTACCCGTGGAGTGCAACCGTTTAGCCTAAAGGATGAATGGTACTACCACATGAAGTTCCGCGACAGGATGGAGGGAGTCACTCCCATTCTAAGTGCCCTTCCACCGGCAGATACTCTGAAGCGTGGAGATGGTCCGCACAGTAATAATCCACATGTAAGAAAATCAGTTCTCGAAAGAAAAGAAAAACAACATGTCGGATGGGCATCCGAAAGGCCGAACGGACAGCGTGGGTTTGGAGTAACTGGTGCCCACCACCACAAGTCCTGGGATAATGATGATTTCCGAACCTGCGTTTTGAACGCCATTATTTGGACAGCAAAAATGGAAGTCCCCAAGAATGGAGTTCAATCAATACCTAATCCCACCACAAAAAAGAAGGAACAGACGGAAGCTCCCCTCGTACAAGCAGTGGATCCAAAGCATGCTCTTTTTGGCAGTAAATTAATTACCACAAAAACCAAGGGGCATGCCGTGGAAGTGAAGACAAAAATCAAAGGAATTCAGAATTTATATCTCACCGTATCGGATGGCTCGAATTCCTATTCATGCGACTGGGCGGACTGGGCCCTGCCACGCTTGATCGATAGTAGTGGTAAAGAAACCAGACTCACTGATCTAAAATGGAAATACGCGAAATCGGGTTGGGGAAAAGTACAGATTAATAAAAACTGCGGAGGACGTCCCCTCAGAATTAATGGAAAGGATATCGCTTATGGTATCGGTACCCATGCAAATAGTGTGATTCATTATGAACTACCCAAAAACCATAAGTTTGTAGAATTTCGATGCCTTGCTGGAATTGATAATGGAGGCAGTGATCAGCAAAGTGGCACGCAAAGCAGCGTTCAATTTTTTGTATCGAACAAGCCCATTGAAATATCCAAAATTGCCCAAGCACAGCAAAACCTACCGCAAGTAGATCATTATCCCGCCGATCAATTAATCCTACCAGAGGGGCTTGAAGTTAAACTGTGGGCAAAGTCTCCACTCTTTTTTAATCCAACCAATATGGATATCGACTACAAGGGCCGAATCTGGGTAGCCGAGGGAAGAAACTATCGTGGCAAGCGCACGCAACCGGACGGTGACCGGATTGTAGTACTCGAAGACAAAGATGGAGATGGGGTAGCCGAAAGCTCCCATGTTTTCGTACAGGAAAAATCTTTCATCTCGCCCCTTGGAATTGCAGTGGTGGATAATAAGATAATCGTATCTCAGCCTCCTGATTTAATTGTCTATACAGATATGAACAGAAATGCCCGATTCGATGAGAATGTCGATAAACGCGAAGTTTTGCTTACCGGATTTAGCGGGAATAATCATGACCATAGTTTGCACTCCGTTACCGTGGGTCCGAACGGACAATATTATCTGAATTTCGGAAACAAAGGAGCACAGGTAACTGACAAGGAGGGTTGGCAATTAAACGCGGGAAGTTTTTATTCAATGAAGCAGATTTCCGGAAAACCCAGTTCGGATGGCCAGATTTACCTGGGAGGAGTTGCGTTTCGAGTCAACCAGGATGGCACCGGAATGCGCCCCATCGGTCATAACTTCAGAAACTCTTACGAGCAGTCAGTCAGTTCACTGGGAGATGTTTTTCAAAATGACAATGATGATCCACCCGCCAGCCGCACTACTTGGTTAATGGAATACGGAAACATGGGCTTCACATCAAGGGATGGACTCAGGAGATGGGGAAGTGATAAAATGCCCGGGCAAACCACGCAGGTTGCCGAATGGCGTCAGGAAGATCCGGGTGTTGTTCCAGCGGGTGATGTATATGGTGGTGGATCGCCAACTGGAATTGCCTTTTACGAAAATGGAATCATGGAGGATCGGTTTGGGGGCTATGTCATTAGTTGCGAACCTGCCAGAAATGTATTGTTTGGATACCATCCCAAAACGAAAGGTGCAGGTATTACCCTACCCCAACGGGATATTTTCCTGACCAGTAATCCGAAGAAAAACTTTGCTGGTGCTGATTTCGCAAGTGCCGGACGAATCAATGGATTAATCAATTTATTCCGCCCCAGTGATGTGTGTAT
>CAJQKB010000143.1 GCA_905478775.1 uncultured Opitutales bacterium
GAGGTTCCGAGAAAGTCGATCTTGGCCAAGTCGTAGGCATAGCGGAAATGATCGACGATGCATCCGTCGAACCCGGTGCGGCAATTAGAGACATCAGTGTGCCGATGTACATCCCCCCAAAAGAGCCCAAAGGTTTGTCCGTCGACCTTCCATTCATGACGGTCGAAGGCAGGGCGTTCGGGGGTTTTGTGCGAGTGTGGGAGTTGCTTCTTGGTTGGGGCTTTACCTGCTTTTTCGGGGGTGGCTGCGGGCAGAGATGCCGAAGAGGGCAGGGCGGCGAGAAAGACCGCGGCGGTTTGATGGGCCTTGTTCGGTCGCTCGTCGGATGGCCAGCATAGGCGGAGGTCACCCTTCTCATGGGCTGGTAGGAAAATGGCGGTCCTGTCTTGCCCGAAACTGCTGTTGGGAATTCTTCTTCTCGAGCTCCAGGTCTTGGAGTCAAGACGATAGCCAGTTGCGGCGATTCGCCAAAGGGCCCGGTTGAAATAGCGATAGGCGATCCAGGGGTTTCCATCCTTACCGACTCCCACGACTGGTCGGTTAACGGGGTTACCTGCTCTTCCTGCATGCCCCAGGGGAATCTCGGTGAACTTGCCGGTTGCGCTTTCGAATTTTCCGAAAAGAACTGATTTCTTGGCATTAATTCCAGTATCGTTTCCATGACCCCGGTAGTCGAGTCCGTGCTTTTCCTTTCCTCTCTCGGCGGTGATCCAGAATCCATCGCCTTGTGCGGTGGTGGTGATGGATGCACGGGCTTCGTACTTGGGACTGTGGGCAATTGCGAATTCCCTGGTTTGGCCTTGATCGTTCACCCGGGCCAAGTTCAGGTTGAACTCGTTTCCACGCGAACTGTCGTAGACGATCCAGGCTTGACCCTTTTGGTCGAAGGCGATGCTCGGTTCCCAATCTCCTCCCTGCTGGGTAGCCACGGCAATTTCCTTTGACCATTTTCCGGATTTTGGATCGAGGAAACGGGCATAAATATCCGCTTCTCCCGCCCGAAATGATTGCCAGGAAGCCCAGACCCGTCCATTGGAGTCGGTTCCGGCGACCACAAAGGCCTCAGCCGCATCGGAGTCAGCAAGGGTAAGGGGAGAGCCGAAACCCTTGCTCGCAGACCACGATCTTGCCTTGAGATCCACGGTCGTGTCCCCATGGGTTTCACTCCAAAAGATCCACGCCGTTCCTTTGCCGTCGATTGTAATTGCTGGTTTGTGCAGTACGCCCTTGGCCACATCACCGGAAACTTGTTGGAATCCCTTTTTTATTTCCCGGGATAAAATGAGGCGGTCCGTCTTGCCATCCCATTCCAAATAAGAGATCAGGGCTTTTCCGTCTTTGCCGGACACGGCTGCCGGAAGGTCGCACTGGATTCCATCGCGCCCGATCTTGTTCATCGGACCGGCAAAGGTGAGGGCGGTATTGATAAAAGGAATGGGTTTCTTGCCGAAGAACTTGGTCTTAACCTTCTTCTTTACAGCTGCCTTGGTTTCCTGAACGGGAGGTTTTTGCTTTGTCTGTTGGGCGAGTACGGAGGACCCTAATAATAGCAGGCAAACGAGCCTTAAAGAGGTGAGGGACTTTATCATCCTTTAAAACTTCAAAGTTTATGGATACAGGTCAATTTCCATCTGCATGTTAAAGTTTAAAATCTTTGCGGAGTTTAGACCTGATTTTTCGATTGCCAGACTAATTATTTATACCGCTAAGATAGAAATCTTTATTTGTATCTGATAAATTGCTTAAAAAATTTGAAGTTCAATGCCTGGAATTACTCAGGCAGATTCCTAAGGGAAAGGTCACCACATACCGGGAAATTGCCCGGGTGTTGGACTCCCAAGCCTATCGGGCAGTGGGGCGGGCCCTGGCTAAGAACCGAGATCTTGTAGTCGTCCCCTGTCACCGTGTGGTGTGCAGTGACGGTAAGGTGGGGGGATATGCAAATGGCATCGACCAAAAGATTAAATTACTCGAACGGGAAGGTATTCCCATTCTCAGGGGGAAAGTGTTGGATCTTAAATCCGTTCTCTACAGGTTTTAAGCATTCAGAGTTTTAATTTTGTACTCCTGATCGTTTGATCACATCTTTGAGTAGACCTTTTTGGGGGAGCTTATCGCTGGGAATTTTAGCGAGCAAGGAGTGGCTGGCCGTACCCATCCAGTCAAAGATATTGGCCAGTGTCTTGTTTCCCGGATTTTGGGTAATGGCCTCAAGCATCCATTTCTCGGCGAATGTTTTTTCCCCGGCTTTATAAATTGCCCAGGCAGCAAAAGCTGGAATTTCATCGCGATCCCCGAGGACTTTTTTCAGTTCCGGGATCGCGGGTTTGGCCTGTTTTTCGAGGAGCAGTAAGCCAATCACTGACCAGTAGCGTTTGACCGGATCCTCGTCCGCAAGTCCCTTGATGAAGGTCTTGAGGTTTTTCTTTTTACGGGTCAGGGCAAGGTCGGAATAGTCGAGATATTGTGCTAATGGGTAGAGCTTGGGGTCCCGTACAAAGGCATATACCGTGGTATTCTTTTCCTTTATGATCCGGTTCCTCATTTC
>CAJQKB010000144.1 GCA_905478775.1 uncultured Opitutales bacterium
AGATTTCCTACTTAAATATGATGAAAACCAACCGAAGAACCCTTCTTAAAACGGCCGCATCGACCGCGATTGCCGGTACCTTACTGACCGCTCCAAAACCTGCCCGTGCCCAGTCTCCGATGGATCAGGCCAATCCGAAATTTCGGATTAAAAACGGGCGGATCAAACAGTCCATCATGGGTTGGACCTTCAATCCAATGCCCACTCCTGAACTGGCCAGGCTGTGTAAGGAGGTTGGGTTGGTGGCGATGGAGGGAATTTCCCCCAAGCATTATCCGATGGTTAAGGAACTGGGACTAGATATTTCGCTGGTGGGGAGTCATGGATTTAAGAAAGGCCCGGTAGATCGGGCCAATCATGCGGAGTGTATCGAAAAACTAACTAAAGCAATCGAGCTGTGTGCGGCTGCCGGGTATAAGCGGGTAATTACATTCACGGGAATGAAAGCGGAGGGGATCGATGATGAACAGGCGGAGGAGAATTGTATAGCCTGTTGGAAAAAAGTACTCCCGGTTGCTGAGAAAAATAAGATTACACTTTGCCTGGAACATTTAAATTCCCGGGACGACAGTCATCCGATGAAGGGACATCCCGGATATTTTGGGGATGATGTGGACCATTGTGTGCAAATGATTAATAAAATCGGCTCCGATTATTTTAAATTACTCTTTGATGTCTACCATGTACAGGTAATGAACGGGGATGTAATCCGACGTATTAACCAATACAAGGAGTTAATCGGACATTATCACACCGCGGGAAATCCCGGCCGGGCGGAACTGGATGACAAGCAGGAAATCAATTATCCCGGGGTGATGAATGCGATCGTAAATACTGGGTACGATGGGTACGTGGCCCAGGAATTTATCCCGACTTGGAAAGACAAGGCTCTTGCCCTGAGGCATGCCGCAGAAGTCTGTGATGTTTAAATCTGCAAAGCTTTAGAAGTTTGCGAATAAATGGGAAGTCCGGGCTGTTTGTACCTTGTAACAATCCGGATTTTAACGATTCTTGAGATTGAGAAGTTAGTATATATTCCTCTCGATTATTCACCAACTGGTGAGCCTTTTTTAATTGGCGGTAAAGTGAATAACTCTAAGAGCTTCTCCTCCATCCCGAATCCGACCCTTCCGGTTTTTTAGGATCTCGAGTTCCAAAACATGCCCACTATCGCTTAGCTCGTTAAAGAACATCACAGTCATAGGGTAGTTAAATCCGCTGTGCCGGTGTAATGTGTCGATCTCTTTGCTTTCTTTCCCATCGATTGTGCATCGAATAATCGCGGTGTCTGGACCGGAAAGCATGTAGGCGCCAATGGCAGTGCCGCTAAACTTAACCTTGAGTTTGGCACCTGCTTGATTTGCATAAATGAATGGTGCCCCGAGGAAGCGGGAGCGTACTTTACCCTTATTTTCTTTTGGCCAGTCAGGAATCCCTTTTTTCCAATTTTTATCAATTTCAATTGGATCAAAATCTAAAAATCTTCCACTTACATAACTAAATGGATCGAGTGGGCTGACTTGAGGGTGTGCTTTTGATTGAGTATTCTTGGCAATTGGTTTGGACCAAATATCGAGCAGGGAATTTGCAATCATCGATGCGCACATGGTGTTCCCGTATTGGTTTGGGTGAACCCCTCCGTATTTTTTCCAATCCATTTTTCCGGCATTGATCAAGTCGGATAATTCCTGAGCAAGGTGATTAACGGAGACTCCGTAATGTTCAGCTACCTTTGTATGTGCAGCGATGGATGGTGGATTCTTGTTTTTGCCCAGATGATCGAGGATATTTTGATTGGCAAAAAATGTCATGACAATATCGACTTTGGGGTTATGTTTCCTGGCTTGGGCAATGACACCCTCCATTCCTCTGAGTGCATTTTGAAGCGTTTTTTGACCGTCCTGGTCATCGTTCACCGCAAATTCAACAAAGAGCATATCTAGTGGGCCTTTACTGAGGACATCACGGGCGAGGCGAAAGGCACCGGTATCCGAGCAGGTCGAACTGATTCCGGCCTGGGTAAAAGTAAAATCTGTTTGCGGGAATCGTTTTTCAAGCATGTCACATACCATGGGGCGGTACCCGTTCATCTCGGTAATAGAGCCACCGATAAAAGCGACATGACCGACTTTTTTGCGTTCAAAACGAATCCGGCTGTTCATGAAATCCCCCCGGAGGATAAAGTTTTTTCTTCCAACAATTTTTTCAGCAGGCAGGTTGGCCGATCCCTGACCCTGTGTGGTTACAAATTCTACGATTGGGGCGGGGTCTTTGAGAGAGTGGGGGTGGTGGCCGATGCCTTCTTTACGAATCACTTTAAAAGTGCCTCCCATTTTCTGATACCTCTGCTCCGCAATCAGTGTGTTTTCGCTTACCGGAACCACTTTGTCAGCCATGCCGACTACATGAATAATGGGAATGCCTGCCTTGGCTAACGGAGTCAGGTTATCCACCGGGTTATTTTTATATGCTTTGGCCTCCTGTTCATTTTTAAAACCGTATACTTTCAGAATAGTCGGATTGATCTTGGGCCAGCTTTTAAAATCAAGAACCGGTGCATCGGCATAAATGGCGGCCACTTTATCCGGATTTGCGGCAGCCCAGTTGTACACGATCAATCCACCCCTCGACATCCCTTCGAGGATTGCTCGGTCTGAAAATAGGTGCTCAAAGCGGAGGTAATTATAAAATTGATTCCATCTGTTCACGGCTTCCTTATTTCCGAATAGCCCACTTACATCGCAGTATACCACATGGTAGCCACGATTGAGCATGGCGATATCAAACTGCGGTTCATGTCCAAAAAACCGTGCCCGCCAAACCCAGGGTTTACCGTCCGCAATTTTCTTGGGAACCACCACTCTACAGGCAATCCCTTCAAGGGGGAAGTTATACTGATCAAAGCCATGAAAGGAGGTTTTTTTTCCGTCCCATACTTGTTTGTGCGGAATCGATTGTTTTGTTTGGCCATGGGATAAAGATCCGGCAACAAATAGGGATAGAATGAAGGATAAAAGGGTAATGAAATTTTTCATGTTGAATGGTTCAAAAATTTAGGTCTTTGGCCAGTGGTTGGCTACTTTATCCAGCCAGTGCCTGGCAATTAATTCGTGACCCTGGGGGAGGGGATGGATGCCGTCCCAGATCCAGTTTTCCGGTCCGGCCTCACTGGCTGCCTGATCAAACAGGTCTTGAGTCTGAAGATGAGCGGTCTGGTAATCCTTTGCTAATTGAGAGACCACAGTTCTCATCTTGTCTGTTTCTTTTCGCCGTACTTTGTAGATTTGTTCATTCTTTAGACTGCCTGATTGGAGTACAAATGGATCGAGCAAAACGATACGAAGTTGGGGATTGGCTTTGAGACTGGCTTCAATGATATGGCGGTAGTCTCTTTCGAAGGCACCAGGCGTAACTGCCTTGCCCGGGTGACGAAATCCCATCCCCACATCATTAGTTCCCACTAAGATGCTTAGCAGGTCGGGTTTGAGATTAATTGCATCTTTTTGCCAGCGTGCTTTTAAGTCGGATACTTTGTTTCCACTGATTCCCCGGTTCAAAAACTCAAGCTTTGCTTTTGGCATGTCCATTCCAAGGCGACCTGCAATAAGGAAGACATAGCTATGCCCGAGGTAATGGTTACGGTCATTTTCATTCCGGCCCCATTTCATATCGGTTATAGAATCACCCTGAAAAAGGAGTCGGCTCCCTTTGGGGAAATCAGGACGCTTATAGTCGTACCCCCTTCCTTGGAATGGAAGGGATGGTTTTATTTCGGCGTAGGACTTTGAATCCAGTACAGCGGTTCCGGTGGCAACCGCTCCAAAGGCAAGAAGCTTCCTTCGATTAATAATCATTTTTACAGGAGTTTATCTATTTTCAAAATTGAATCTGAAAATAGTAGGAATAATAAGTGCCGGAAAAGCCAACACTTCATTAATTAAAGAATGGAAGCTTTTCAGTTTTTGATCAATTTACGGGCAGCCAAATTGTTCAGCCTATGAGCCACATCAACGATACCGTCTGTCACGGTTTTGTTGTAGGTTCTTCCGTCCGTTGTATTGACGCCGTGTCCCTTGACTGCTTTGCGTAAGGGGGCAAGTGCAGGGTCCTCATGATGAAAGAGTTCCACAAAGACATGCTTTAATTTTCCGGTCGGCGCATAGGCGGCGAGCAGGGCACCAATCCATCCGTCGTCGGTAGTAAGGCATCCCCGTGTGGTTTTAGCAGAGGCATGAAAAATTCCCAGCGCATCGGCTTTGGCCAATTCCTTAATAACCTTTTCGTTTTCTGAAATCGATAAGTCGGAATCTCCGCAATGAGCGGCGTCGACCATAACCTTGAAGAATTTTTTTCTGATCTTTTTATTGATTCCCATGACCACCTTTGCGGCTTTGGCTGCATTGGTAAAGTTCTGAAATTCCACACCGCGTAAAAATTCGAGGTGCCAGGCAACAACGGAACTTTTCTCAAGAGCAGATTCCTTGTAGCAGCGGGCGTGAAGTTTAATGACTTGTTTGACCGCATTATCAAATGCCTTGCCCTTGAGTTTCTTACCGGAAAGCCATTCCTCAAAGGAGGTGGAGGATACATGCTTGACCCGATATTTCTTGGCCACCGCGAGACCGGAGTTGAGCATCTCTACAACCGCATCCTCATCCTTGGGGTTGAGCGGGTTGGCTCCACCAACCATCATGATCAGGTGGACCTGGAGTTTGAGAGCACGCAAACCTTTGAACATATCATCCAAATCTTTGCTGTCGGTTCCGGGGAAAAGTGTGACCTGCACATTATTCAGTTTTACCGGAGATGTGCGGCAGAGCAGGCGCATGCCGGATACAATTTTTAAATCACCCGAGTTGGTGCGTGGGAGCTTTCCGGATTCATCCGGAGCGAGTGCGCCGACAAACATGAGGTGGGTCGGAACGACACCGATTTCAACTTTAGATTTATTTTTGATTTGGATGGCCATGATAAAACAGGAGTGAAGGGGTTTAGGTGAAAAGGTTGATTCATTGATAATTTCACGGGATAATCAAGAAAATTGTCTCGGGTAGTACTTTTACAGCAACTTCCTTCTCTATTTTTATAATTTTAAAAAGATGAAAAAAATCGATCACCACACATTTAATTGGAATGTCTTTAGGCGGAATAGTTACCATAATTTGGTTCGATCTTCTCCATTGACCAAGTTAATCAAAAAAATGTTCAGAGGGTGGATGATAAGATCAAGCCCCCCATAGTTTGACCATTAGTATTTTCGAAAGATGAATCTGAAGCCAAAAAAAGTTCTTTAATTATTGAAGAGGGTAACCAAACTGATCTGGTTTCAGATGAAAGAGATAGTACAGATAACGAACTAAATAAAAAGAATCCTGAGGTTAAACTGCTCGAATGGTTGCAGGGCAAAGAAGGCGATTCGGAGTCAAATGCAGCAGTGGGACTGCTTACGAATGATCGGGGCCTTCCGCTCAAAGCAATTAACCTAGCTCCCAATACCCCACATGAACATCTGTGGATGTCGCCTGCATAGAGCTAAATATATTAATGTGAGCTACTCCGAGAACGAATATTGATATTGGAGAACCGAATTGGCAATTTGCCAATGCCACCATCACCCAATCCGTTAAAACTTGAAGAGTGCTTTATTAAACTTCATGATTTGTTTGTGATGAGTAATCGCATCCTTTTTTTTCTGCGACTTCTGGTATTGATTCAATTCTTGGGCTATGCGGCCAAATTGGACGGACCCTCGGCGTTGAATTCATTCCTCCTCGTTTCTATGGGTGATCCTTTCGTTTCGATCTTTGATCGTGCGGTTCAAGTCTTCATCTGGTTTGCCTGTACCGCTTTACTTATCTTTGGAATCGTGAATCCATCCGTTCACTCCATGGCCCGAAGGATTGATTTTTCGATTCTTGGCCTGTTTACACTTTGGTCTTTTTCCGTGGCTATTCTTTCCTGGATTATCAATCCGGGTAACCCTTTTCATGCCACCGATCCGGCGGGGCATGCAGTGCGCTTTGCCGCACCGCTGGCCTTGCTCCTGCTGACCGCTTTTCCCGAAAAAGGAAATATACGCCGTGTGGAGTGGTTATTACGCTGGGGAGTCGCCGGAACTTTCGTTGGCCACGGTTTGTGTGCCCTTTGGCTTAAGCCTTCCTTTGTCGATTTGATTATTGGCACGATGAACTTGTTTCTTGGTGATCCCGTTTTCACCGCGGTATCCTTCCAAGACCTAGAAGAAGCTTTGACCATCGCTGCATCGAGACAGGCCTTTGCGGAATCAGCTTTGCCGATTATTGCCATTCAGGACTTCATTCTTGTCGCTCTCCTCCTTTTGCCTGGAAAAAGAATCAAGACGATTGCCTTATGGATGGCAGTTTGGGGATTTGTCACCGCCACGAGCCGGATGACAGCTTACGGTTGGGATCATTGGCATGACTTGGCATTAAGGATTTGCAATGGGGGTGTTCCACTCTTTTTATGGGCCCATTGGAATTCTCTGGAATCCAAAAAAATATCTTCATGAAAATAAAAATACTTGCTCAGTTTCTTCTTATTTTAACCCCTTTGGTCTCTGTGAAGGCCTTTTCGGAAACTCCTTGGCTCGATCAGAAATATGTGGAGAAGAGGATGAAATCATTGGCTCCTGTCAAGGGGGGCGGACCTTCTCAGTGGCGCGTGATCTGGACCAAGGAACCCTCGACCAACGCTACGATCTCCTGGACCACGGCGAAGAAGGGGAGTGAACATAAGGTCCGTTATGGAATTCGTTCGGAGGGAAAATATACCGGGGGTGGGATGATTTTGGAAGCACAGCGAAGTGGAGCATACTCCGGAGCCAAAGGAGAATACTATCACCACGCCCGGATCAGTGGATTGAAGCCATCCACGACCTATCACTTCGAGGTCGAGTCGGACGGTAAAAAATCCCCCGTCATGCATTTCAGAACTGCTCCCTCGGATGATCGGGAATTCAGACTTCTGTTCGGTGGAGATTCGCGAACAGGCATTGAGGCCCGTGCCCAAGTTAATTTGCTTATGGCGGACTTATCTGCAAACGACGACCAGTTGATTGCTTTTGCTCATGGTGGAGACTACATTGTGAGTGGAAGAAGCTGGAGTCAGTGGTCAACCTGGCTTAGTCAGCACGAACTTACGGTCACCAATTCTGGTAAGGTTTTGCCCATCATACCTACCCGGGGGAACCATGACGGCGGTCCTTTGTACGACGAAATTTTCGACACCCCTGGAGGCTCTGGAAAAAATTATTTCCACACCATGATTTCGCCTAAGGTTGCACTCATTACCTTGAACAGTGAGATCAGTGCAGGAGGAGACCAACAGGCATGGTTGGCCAAAACCCTTTTTGATTTACGCCCCAAGGTTCGCTGGCTTTTGGCCGAGTACCATCGACCGGTCTGGCCCGCGGTAAAAACTCCGGGTAAAGCAAAGAAGTTTTGGGTGCCCTTGTTTGAAAAATTTAACCTCGACCTCGCTATTGAATCCGATGGACATGTGATTAAACGAACCGTTCCCATTCGTAATGAAAAAAAGGATCCAACTGGTATTGTATATGTCGGGGAAGGGGGACTAGGAGTGCCCCAAAGGATTCCCAAGTCGGACAGGTGGTACCTTCAGTCACCAGGAATGACAGGGAGCGATCATCACGTGATGCGGGTTGTATTTGGAAAAGAAAAAATGGACTACGAGGTTATCCTGCTTGATGGTAAGCAAGCGGATCATTACGAGTTTTTTCCTCGATAGGAATCATTCTGAGTAGAGTCAGTATTCATGCAAGTAATTGCTCGAATATTTTTGATTTTTCTTTTTGGCTGTGCCCAATCAAGGGATCTTTCCGAAAAAAAGCCAATTCATCATACCGAGAATGGTTTTAAGAATAATTATTTATCTGAAAAAATAATGACTAAGAGTTTATTAGATGTCCTCCGTTGGCGTGTCACCCGAAAGCCTCAGGAACCAATAGAGTTTGAAAAAGATAAACCAGATATTTCCTTTTTGCAGACTAATCGAAGCGAGTCCACGCTGACCTGGATTGGGCATTCGACTTTTCTTTGGCAGCACATGGGAGTAAACCTGATTACGGACCCGCATTTAACCAACCGGGCATCTCCCGTTGGTTTTGCAGGTCCCAAGCGTGTTCTACTTCCTGCTATTTCCCTAGCAGATCTACCCCTTATCGATATAGTGGTAATTTCGCACAATCATTATGATCACTTAGACAAGAAATCTGTGCTCGGCCTTGTTGCGCGACAAAAGAAAAGCCCGCCCGTCTTTTTAGTTCCTCTTGGAATGAAGGCCTGGTTTAAAAAAATTGGAATTAGTGAGGGAGTAATCGAGTTAGATTGGTGGGGTAGTCATCAAGTAGGGGATTGGACACTGAATGCCGTTCCTGTTCAACACTGGAGTCGACGGGCATTGGGGGATACTAATCGGGTACTCTGGGCGGGTTGGGTAATTGAAACTCCGCAACAAAAGCTTTTTTTTGCGGGGGATACCGGATATTCCCAAGACTTTTTAGATATCGGGAGAAAATTTGGCAGGATGGATCTTTCACTTATCCCCATTGGGGCTTATGCACCCCGTTGGTTCATGAAGGATATGCACTGTACCCCGGAAGAGGCCGTTCAAATTCACCTTGATGTGGCGAGCAAACGATCGATCGGGATGCACTGGGGAACATTCCTGGATTTGACGGATGAACCGATGAATGAACCGCCTGAACGTTTAAGGAAAGCAGTGGAGGCGAAGAACTTGGACCCACAATGTTTCGTAACCATGAAGCATGGGGAAACAATACGGGGGATTTAAAGCTCAATTCGTTTGAATGGTATTAATTGAGTAGGCGCGTGCCTATCTTTACCCGAGAGTTAAGTTCGTGCGGAAGGCATTCGATCCGATTTGATCAGGTTGGCAACATGGTAGCTCGGATCATCAGGAAGCACAATTACATCAATCATACTCCCCGCCTTTTTGAGGAGTGCACTACAGTTACCGCTTATGTGTTGTAATTTAATGGACTTTCCTGCGGCTTTGTATCGAGCACCCAGTTTATGAATCGCTTCCAATCCAGAATGATCCCACACCCTTGAGTCCATCATATCCACAATTACTTCATCGGGATCCTCCGCTGGATCGAATCCCTGAGTAAAATCGGTAATTGAACCAAAAAAGAGAGGGCCGTGTAAGAAATAAACTTTTGTACCGTCCTTTCGCATTTCATTCGATCGGTGGATATGCTGAGCGGACTTCCATGCAAATCCAAGGGCGGAAACGATCACTCCGGTAATCACCGCCAGGGCAAGGTTATGACTAATCACAGTAATTGCGGATACTAAAATAATTACGAATGCATCGGTTTTTGGAATTTTTCTGAGAATCCTAAGGCTACTCCATTCAAAAGTTCCAATTACCACCATGAACATTACACCGGTCAGGGCGGCGAGGGGAATTCGTTCAATTAATGAACTGGCAAAAAGAATAAAGCAAAGGAGGAAAATACCCGCGGTAATTCCAGACAATCGACCCCGTCCGCCGGAGCGAATATTAATAATACTTTGGCCAATCATTGCACAACCACCCATACCACCAAAGAAGCCAGTGATCACATTAGCTGCTCCTTGCCCAAGACATTCGCGGGTACTGTTACCACGAGTTTCAGTCAGTTCGTCAATCAGAGTAAGAGTCATTAGAGATTCGATCAGCCCCACGGCGGCAAGAATGAAGGCAAAGGGTGCAATAAATTGAAGTGTCTCCCAATTGAATGGAATAGTAAAGGTAACCAAACTGGGCAGTGCACCCCCAATAGACGCCATATCCTTTACGACCAGTGTGTCCAGGTTTAATCCGATCACGAGACAACTAATGGAGACAATCGCGACCAAAGAGGAGGGCAACTGAGTGGTAAGCTTGGGTAAAAAGTGGATGATTCCCATGGTCAGGAAGACGAGTCCAAGCATGAGGTACATGTCATTTCCAACCAACCAGGAAGACTCCGGGGTGGTCGGGCTTTCCGTAAACATGGGGAATTGAGCTTCGAAAATCACAATGGCTAATCCATTGACAAAGCCAAACATGACGGGTTGGGGAATAAGTCGCACAAAGCGACCCAGTTTAAGAACACCGCAACCAAGTTGAATGATTCCCATTAGAATAACGGTGGCAAATAAATACTGAGTGCCCATGTCCGGACCAAGCCCGAGTGCTTCGCCTTTCTCATTCCCGAGGATAACGAGGGAGACCATGATTACCGCGAGCGCACCGGTTGCACCAGAGATCATGCCAGGTCTTCCTCCCATCACTGCCGTGACCAGGCAGATAATAAAAGCGGCGTATAAGCCGATGATTGGAGTAACTCCGGCAATAATGGCGAAGGCCACTGCTTCGGGTACAAGTGCAAGAGCAACGGTCAGACCAGAAAGGACGTCGTCCTTGGCTTGGACACGATTCCCGAATTTTCGATAGATTAAATTGAACACTTTAAAAAGGATTTAGTTGATAAGATAATGAGATTGATGAAAACCGAAACGAAATCAAAAATGTTGAAGCTTTTCACATTGTGAAACTTTTACCATTTTCAACCACCACGCCGGGGTCACCCAATTATGACCGAAGCGGATAAGTATAGAGTAAGTTGGAGAATGGGACAAGTAGATCTTTGATCATGATGATATCTTGGATCGTCCGGGAAGTCGAAGCCGGGAAACATACCATTTTCGATTCGACATTCCTCGTTTGTTCTTCACGTTGTCACCCTATGATTTCTTCCATAATCACACACCCGGGCGGGGCACATAAGGATGACTTTCTGGCCTGCTCTGTACTTTTACACGATAATCCGGTTTCTATTTTTCGACGGGAACCGACTGATTCAGACCTGGCTGATCAAAGCATTGCCGTTCTGGATGTGGGGGGGGAGCATGAGTCAGTGAGACTGAATTTTGATCACCACCAATTTCCCCGCGATCATATTCCGACCTGTGCATTATCTCTCGTTCTTCAATATCTGGGAATTTATGAAGATGCCCGTGAGTTTTGTCCATGGTTGGAAGTGGCGGAGTGGTTTGATTGTCGAGGACCCAAAGATACTGCGGAGTGGTTGGAAATGGATCGTGAGACTCTGGGGAAATTAAATTCTCCGCTTGATATTACTTTACTCAAGAATTTTGCCGCTCAAACTGAACACCATCCAGGCGAACCGGTTTGGGAAGTGATGCGAATGATTGGGAGAGACCTGGTCGAATTCATCACCAATCTACGATCCAGATTGGATATGGTATCACAACATACGGAAGTCTGGAACTTAAAGAAGGGGGATAGCGAGTTTAAAGCTTTATTCCTTCCCCGGATTGACAGCCTGCCGGAAGATGCTTCCGGGGTCCTTGGATATCAGGTTAAGGCACTTGGTCTGGAAGAGGAGGTACTCGCCATTATTTCCCCGGACAGTCGGGGAGTGGGGTACGGAATGCGTCGATTTAATGATGATGCCCGTCTTGATTTCAGTGAATTGGCAGAGGAAACGGATGTTCATTTTGCACACGCCCGGGGATTTATTGCCAAGACTTCAGCGGTGGAGGTCAGTCGTCTGCAGACTTTATTGGTACAGTCTTATCTCAACTAGTTTTTTACAGTACGGGGACATGAGTAATACCCCGCTTTTTAATAGAGCAGTTTTTTAACAGTAGAAAAGTTAAAACAATTTTTGTGATTCAGTTATTTGAATGTAAAGACTTCCAGTAATTTTCTTTCTGAATTTGAGCAAATAATGTGCGAACCATAAATAAGGAAAGTAAAGTAAGTGGAATTGCACAGCCAAAACTCATGGTGTAGCCGCCATAATGAGCGATTAGGTAACTAATTCCAGTTCCAAACATCATCGCAAATACACCGATACAATCCATGCAGGTATAATCGGTACCCCCATGTTCTTTTCTGCTCCAGTCCATCATTAATGAAAATAAGGCCACGGTGGTCATTCCCGAAATCATATGATCGACCACTACCACAGGGAAAACCAGAGAGCTGTCCACTAATTTAGTCGAACTTAAAAACATATAACCTGCTGCGGATAAGATCTGCATGCTCCCAAAAAGGAGTAACGAATGCAGGCGACCCAAACGAGTAACCAGAATGCCCGCAACTAAGGCACCGCCCAATGCGGCACCGGGTGCAACAATACCGAGAGTAAATCCAATTTCATTTAGTTCCATTCCCCAGTCTTTAAACATGGTGGGTACCAGGGATCGAATAAAGCCCTCGAGCATTCGAAAGGCGGCCACAAGGGTGAGAAGTTTAAAAACAATTGGTTGTCGTAAGAAATTCAATAATCCAATTGATTGGTTTGGGCTTTGGGGAGCTTCTTTGTTTTGAGCTCTTTTAGCCGGTCGAGTTAAAAGCAGGGGAATGGTGGCGAGAAGGGTGACTAGTCCCATGGCGATCAACAAAAAATTCCATCCAAGTGAATTCATCAGCATTAAAATGAATCCCCCGCCGACAACAAATCCCAGCCAGTAGCAGCCGACTTGTATGGCATTTCCCCATCCACGCTCCTGGGAACTCAAAATTTTGACCGCATAGCCATCGGTCGATACATCCTGCACGGAGCTGAAAATATTAATAAGAGCGACCCCGAGAACGAAAATGGATAGGGAGGTGCCGAACTGCCAGTTTGCTAATGCGACCATCGTACCCGCGGTGAGAATTTGTAACGGGATAATCCAGGACCGGTACTTCCCTTGTTTTTTGGAGTGAAAACGTTCCACGACAATGGACCAAAGGAATTTTAACACCCAGGGCAAATAAAGAGCGGGGAGGAAGAGAGCAATATCCTCAAGAGATAGACCACTCTCCCGAAATACTACGGGGGCAGTATGCCGAAAAAATCCATTTGGAATTCCCTGAGTAAAGTATAGGGAACCCAGAATTATGAACTTTGATGTTCTTGGTGTAGTCATTAAGGTTGAGAGCTTTGGGATCAACCCACACTCTTTCCTCTCTTAAAAGCAATAACCTATTATTTTCAAGAATAAGTGGTCCCGGGCTACAAAAATTATAAATCCCTATTTTCAAGTGTGAATGATTTGTGGTAGTAAAGTTATAAATAGTGTGAAAACTATAAATCGCATGGCTATCATTAATTATTTAGTACTTCTCGGTTTAGTGATTTGTAAGAGTTTAATGGCTCGCCCGCCTCCTCGAATTGAATGGCACCGCACATACAAGGGGAGTGGTGAGGAGAGTCATCCGCATTATGTAATTCAAACCAGTGACCTAGGTTTTTTAATGGTAGGGGAAACTGGATTCGTGGAAGACCGAACTGCAAAGATTTTTCTGGTCAAGACTGACAGTCAGGGAAATTTGATTTGGAAAAAAGAATTTGGAAAGCGAGGGTACAATTTAGGAAACTGTGTCGCTGAATCAGTGGACGGAAATTATCTTGTCGCCGGTTCTCTTGGAAGGGATGCGGCCCTGATCCAGGTAGAGGCGGATACGGGTAAGACTTTATGGTCAAAAACATGGAACATGGGAACGGAAGATGCATTTGAGGGTTTAACAATCACTCCAGAGGGAGGAATTTTGGTGACTGGATATCGCGACGGTTTGGCGGAGGGAACTTTTATGAACTGGGGCCGAGGAGTTGTGCTGAAAACGGATTCGACTGGAAGGGAGGAATGGAGGCGTGAATTGGGGGAGTTTGCTTCCTCGGGTTACCGTGTCAAAGCGACCAAGGATGGAGGCAGTCTATTAATGTGCCACCCCCGGGATGAGGAATCGAATAAATACCACCTTTTAAAATTAGATCATCAGGGAAAGGTCCTTTGGTCGAAGCATTATAACACCGTTTACTGGGGCTTTGATACAAAAGCGAATGGCTATTCCATGCTTGCCGGTCACACGCAGAAAAGCCCTCTGAGCAAGAACTGGGATATTGAGTTGACCGTGGTGGACGAAAGAGGAGGTGTCGTCTGGACCCGGTTTTTTGGACAACCAAGGGGTTACGAGGGGAAATGGATTCATGACGAGGTGTGGGGGGCCCGTTCAACGATGGATGGAGGCTGGTTGGCAGTTGCCGGAACGGGTGATGAGACCGGGCGATATGAAAAGACCGGACATATTTCTGGTCCTTCCGGACAATGGAAGATTTATTTGATAAAGGTCGACGGAAATGGGGAAATGGAATGGGAGGGGATTTATGGAGCGACAAATTCAGACTGGGCGGGAGAGGATGTCTGTGTCACCGCAGATGGAGGGGCATTGATTGCTAATGACTGTGGGTCTTTCGGGTTCACTAAGATTTCCCGCTTAGTCCAAAAAGAAAAATAAAATACCAGTTTCGATTTAATATCCACTTGCGTAAGAAAATATTTTCCCCGACATTTATATTATTAACTGATTAAACAAACTGCCTTATGAAAAACCTTCTCTTCCCTTTCCTCCTATTTCCACTAGTTTTGTCCGCTGCCCTTCGTTTTGATGTGCAGTTGTTACACAAGGATAATATTGAATCCTGTGCGGTGGGGGATTTGGACAATGATGGTGACTTGGATATCATTGCAGGAGAGCGCTATTACCTCAATCCAGATTGGGACCCAATTAAGTTTCGAAGTATTGAACCATTTGGAAAGGATTATATGCAGGATAATGGAGATTACCTGCACGATGTGGATGGTGACGGGGATTTGGATGTGATTGCCGGCCAGTTTACACTTTCTTCGGTCCTGTGGTTTGAGAATCCTGGGAAAGAGGGTCTGATCACGGAGGATGCCTGGCATAAGCATGAATTGGTGGAAACAGGATATAAACATAATGAAATGATATTTTTTAGGGATATGGACGGAGATAAAATCCCGGAATATGTGGCCAATAGTTGGAATTCAAAAAACCCGATGCTTATCTGGAAATTTAAGGGTAAAAAAGCATCGCAGGGAATGAGTAAGCATGTGGTTTCTGAATCTGGAAACGGGCATGGTCAAGGATTCGGTGATATTAATGGGGATGGACACGAGGATATTGTCTTTATGCAGGGGTGGTACGAAAGACCGGCGAAGAATGCACTGGGACAGCCCTGGAAATGGCGCAAGGATTTTACCCTGCCTCACGCCAGTTGTCCCATTCTTGTGAAGGATTTAAATGGGGACGGAAGAAATGATCTGATTTGGGGAGACGGTCATAATTATGGTCTTTATTGGCACGAGCAACTGGAACCGCGAAAGGATGGGACAACGGTTTGGAAACACCACTTGATTGACAAAAAGATTAGTCAGTTGCACGCCATTACCTGGGACGACCTAAACAAAGACGGTCAGCCAGAGATCATTACCGGGAAACGTTACTATGCTCACAGTGGAAAGGACCGGGGAGCCGAGGACGAGATCGTAATTGCCAGTTTTCAACCCCGGTTGAGCGACGATGGAAAAGTGAGCTTCAAAAAGGAGGTTTTACACACTGGATTGGCGGGTACCGGTTTGTATATCCATACACCTGATTTGGACGGGGACGGATGGAAGGAAATTGTGGTGCCGGGTAAATCTGGTACCCATATTCTTTGGAACAAAGGACCGGAGACGAAGAAAGTTAAGTAGTCTTTTTGTTTTGTAACTCTCCTAATTTGCCCGCTTCAATTTCCCATTCGTAATTTCGCTCTTTTAAGCGGCGGGCAATTCGGGCTGCCTTTTCGTTCAATACTTTGCCTTTTTCGGGATCGTTGTAGGATTCGGGGTCCGCAAGTAATTCGTTCACTTCGGTCTGTTCCTCTTCAAGAGATAAAATTTCTTTTTCCAACCTGGCCACCCGCTGCTCCATCTTGTTTCTTTCCTGACGTGCCTTTTTTTGAGACTCCGCATTGATCCGTCTCCTTTCCTTGGCACTGACTGCCTTGTTTTTTCCCGGACCTGTGGAATGCTCAGTTGGACGGGCATCCCTCAGTCCTTCTACCAGTCCCCCTTTTTCCGAAGCGGACCCTGACTTCCAAAGATAATAATCATAGTCTCCCGGGAAATCGGTACTTTTTCCCGATTCAATCCGAATCGTTCGTTTTGCAAGGGCACGGATAAAGTGTAGGTCATGACTGACAAAAATCAGTGTACCGGTGTAGTCCTTCAGGGCTTGAATGACAGCATCGATACTGGGCATATCCAAGTGAGTGGTGGGCTCGTCCAGAAGCATGAGGTTGGGAGGGGAGAGTAAAAGTTTAACTAGAGCGAGGCGGCTTTTTTCTCCCCCGCTTAATACTTTTACTTTCTTAAAGACATCATCCCCGCGGAAAAGAAAAGTGCCGAGCATTCCACGGACATCCTGGGTATGTACCTGACTCTTTACTTTTTCCATGGCTTCATCCAGTACGGAGTTTTCCAAATTTAAGAGATCTACCCGTTGTTGAGAAAAGTATCCCACACTAACTTGATGCCCTAATTCCCTTTCGCCCGATTCGATCGGAACCTGCTCAGCAAGAATTTTGAGCAGGGTGGACTTGCCTGCTCCGTTCGGCCCCACTAGTACAATCCTCTCCGCTTTTTCAACTTCGAGGTTCAGGTTTTCATAGACCACATGATCTCCGTAGGCCTGTTTTACTTCGGTTAGGGTAGCCACCCGTTGACCACTTCTTTCGGGTTGGGGAAATCGAAAGGAAATGGTTTCTGCATCCGCTTCGGGTGCCGGAATTCTTTCCATCTTTTCAAGTTGCTTGATACGAGCTTGTGCCTGTGAGGCTTTAGATGCTTTCGCGCGAAAGCGTCGGATGAAATCTTCGTGGTGAGCAATTTCGCGCTGCTGGTTTCGATAGGCAGCAAGATGCTGGGCTTCCCGTTCCGCTCTTTGGGTAAGGAAACGATCATAGTTTCCCTGGTAACGATGGAGTTTACCATGTCCAATCTCCACAATTCCATCACAAATTCCGTTCAGAAAAGCCCGGTCATGAGAGATGGTGAGAATGGCCCCGGAGTACCTTTTAAGTTGGTTTTGAAACCAGCCCAAGGTTTCCAGATCGAGATGGTTCGTCGGTTCGTCGAGCATTAAGAGGTCGGGTTCCATTACCAAAAGGCGGGCCAAGTGGGCCCGCATAATCCATCCCCCACTAAGAGTACGGGCGGTTTTTGCAAAATCTTCTTCCTGGAATGCGAGACCGGAAAGAATTTTCTTGGCCCGTGCTTCAAGGGTAAATCCTTCCAATTCCCCAAATTCTTCAAGGGCCTGGATTCTGATTGGATCCTCGGGTTGAGGGTGGCACCTTATCGTTTTCTGAATTTCTGAAAGTGCGGGGGAAATCGCAGTGGCTAATTCAATAACGGTTTCCTCTTCGGTTGGGGCACTTTCCTGGGGCAAGTATCCAATCGTTCTGCCTTTTTCTCTTTCCACTTTTCCGCCATCCGCCTCCAAGGCACCAAGAATAATTGAAAACAGGGTGGTCTTGCCCGCTCCGTTGGGTCCAACCAAACCGAGTTTTTCTCCTCGCTGTAAGCGCAGGGAAACCTGCGAAAAAAGGGTTTTCGGTCCGTATGCTTTACTTAAGTTGGAAAGGATGATCATAAGTGAGAAGATCAGATTCTTTAATCTTCAGGTTTTGGCAAAGGAATAAGTTTAAATAGTACGAATTTCCCCACATTTATGATTGAGGTTGAAGTTAAAATCTAGATAAGTAACAACATGAATAATCCAATTAACCGACGATCCTTTTTGGAAAGCACTGGTAAAATCGCATTAGCGGGTTCTGCCTTTCCAGTTTCCTTAACTGCCAAACATCATAAAAAAATGAGGTTTACCCTGGGTCTTTCTCAATATTCTCTTCGTGCTTTACTGAAGGATGGCTCCCTCGATGCCCTTGATTTCCCCAAATTTACTGTCGATCAATTTGGAATCAAAGCGATTGATCTTTGGGAGGGCGGTCTGCCCAAGGATAAATTGGATGACCCCAAGTATTTGGCCACGATGCGAAAAAAAGCGGACCAGGCAGGTACTGATTTGTTTTTATTGATGTCGGGTGCCCTTGACGCTTCCGCTAAAAAACGGGTTGCCAGTACCGCCAAAATAAGCGCTTCGTTTGACCGTGCGGTTCAATTGGGTGCACCGATGGTCCGGGTTTTTCTGAAGGCTCCGGGAACCGATCCAGTAGCCGGTCTGCAGGCGAGTGTGGAAGCACTCAAACCTCTCGCTGATGAGGCGGCCAAGAAGAACCTGACCATTGCAATTGAACCGGGGGCTTCCAGCCTTAGCCAAAAAGGGGCGTTTCTTGCAGAGGTCGCCACCAAGCTGAAACACCCCGCCCTCAAACTAATGCCGGATTTCGGAAAGTTGAAGGATAATGTCTATAAGGGAACAAAAGCCATGCTTCCCCATACCGTGACAGTTTCCTGCAAGATGCACAGCTTTGACAAAAATGGAAATCAGCCCGATTTTGATTATCCACGTCTTATGAAAATGATTAAGCAGTCAGCATATAAAGGAATTCTCGCCATTGAATGGGAGGGTAGTGCTCTCGAGCCTGTTGCCGGAGTCAAGGCGTCTAAGAAACTGATCGAGAAGTCTCTGTCTTAGTTTAATATCACTTGCCTTGAATGGGGTGAGGTTTAGTAATAGGTCTCTTTTTATAATCAGAATCATGACCTTATTCAGACTCCCAATCCTTCTCATTTCATGCCTTCTTACCTCACTTGTTGGTGAAGTAAAGTTTTCCACAAAATCCGATTATTATACGATCGGATTAAAAGATATCGGTACAATCACTGCCAGTGCGAGTGCGGTCTTTTCTTCAGATGGTAAAAATTACCGGATTGGTACAAGAGATCTTTCGCTTCGTGGAGAAGTCAAGACTACAGAGGTGGTGACTCCTTTTGGTCGAGCTACTCAGACGGACAAACTTTATGGAAAAGACGGTTCTCCTTTCCAATTGACCTTACGAATAAAAGAATTGAATGACTTTCATGCGATTACAATTCAGGGTTTTTTGCATAACCGAAGCAAACATGATCTGAATCTTAATTCTTTGGAAATACTGGATGCTATGTCGGGCTCCGGCAAAGTACAATTGGGAGATTCTTCTCATTGGTTGATCACTCCACTGATGCAACATAACCATGCCGAGACTTTGGCTGTGATGAATGGCGGCTGTAATGAAGTCGGACTCTTTGTGAACACGATCAATAAAAAGAGTTTTTTGATCGGACCTGCTGGACCCGCCGATGCCCATTGCCGGGTGGAAGTACGTGACCAAAAACTCAAGGCCTATGCTCAAATGGATCGGGTTTTGGTAAGCCCCGGGGAAACCCGTAGGAGTGAGGAGATTCTGTTAATTGCAGAAGATACGGAAACAAACACCGACATTTGGACCCGTTGGGTAGCCATCACCCACAAGGCTCGTAATAATAAAGGACCGGTTTATGGCTGGTGTAGCTGGTACGATCGGACCACTAAAATTGACGAGGCTCATGTGATGGATGTAGTCGATACGATTGAAAAAAATCCCAACACTTTTGGAAAAGGAATTGTACAAATTGATGACGGGTATCAGATCATGGATGGTATCTGGAATGGAAATGCCAAGTTTCCATCGGGGATGGCCCGGGTCGCCCGTCGGGTCCGTCAGGCTGGTATGATTCCCGGTGTTTGGTTTGCCCCATTAATGATCAACCCGGAACATCCATGGAAAAAAGCAAACCCGGACGCAATTCAGTCCAATGCCAAGGGAATATCTAGTTTCATGAACCCTAATCCATTTCACCCGGCCGGAGCGAATTGGATCAATCCTTCGCATCCGAAGTCCAAAAAGTTTTTACGGCAGGTAATCGAAACCGCCCGTGATAATGGATACGGGTACATTAAGATTGATTTTAATGGAATCGGAAACCGGTATGTGGACCCTAAACTCACCCGCCTGCAGGCATTTCGTGAATTATACACTCTGTACCGTGATGCAGCTGGTGAGGATATGTATATTTTATCCTGCCTCGGACAGCCAACCCGTGGAGTGATTGGCTATGTCGATGCTGCCCGTGTCGGGCCAGATTCTCACCCAGCTCACTTTGCTCACTGTCTTGAATCAGTTTTACGTTTTCAAATTTACAACCGGGTATGGTGGAATAATGATGCGGATGTTTCCTACCTGGATGTCAAATTACCCTCCCGCCGGGTGGGTCATACCCCGGAAGGAGTTGATATGTGGAGAACCTGGCACAACACCGTGGCTCTTACTGGGGGCACCGCGATGATTTCCGAGCCGGTTAATAAACCGGATGTGCAAGCGGTTTGGCGGAACTACGAAATTATGCGACCCGCCAGCCGTGAAAACTCCCGCCTGCTTACACTCGGGAAATCGGATAAAAACACCATCTTTGGGTTTGCTGCGGATCGGACATGGGGAGATTTTGCGGTCTATAATCTTTATAATTCCGATAAGAATAAATCGGCTGATATAACCCTCGATTTTGGGGATGCGGGTCTTCCTGCCGGAACCCGTTGTGTAGTCTATGACTTTTGGGAAAATAAAGTGCTAGGCTACGCGACCGATTCTTTCACTGGTAAGAATATTCCCAAGAATGGATCCCAGCTCCTTCGCTTTACCCCATTGACCGGGGACTTTCCAAAACTTGTCGGTTCCAACCTTCATCTGTCGATCGGTGCCACGGAGATCGAGGAAATGTACACGACCTCGAAATCCATAAAAATTATGCTTTCCAGTGCGGGGGCACAGACGGGTGATTTGTTTTTTCATTCCACGAAAGCTATCGAGGCAGGCTCCAGTGACAACTGTTCGATCAGTTCCGTTCAAGGGCTCGGAGATAACCTTTGGAAAGTTTCTGTAAAGGGGAGAATTTGGAATTCAAAGCAGCAAGTTAATCTAATTATTAAATAAATTTCCTAATTAAAGGATACAATTACACCCATTTTTTTGTCCTTAACTTTTTAGAAAATATACTAAACAAAATGTCCCGTTTTCATAAAGTGGTATCTCTTACCTTTTGGGCCACCCTTGGTCTGGTGGTTGCGGGTGGACTGGTACGCGCGACCGGTGCCGGCCTGGGTTGTCCGGATTGGCCGACCTGCTGGGGGTGTTGGTTACCCCCCACGGAACTGGTGGATATTCCTTCCCAAGCGGATGAGGCGGGCGAGCTTTACTACTTGGACAGACTCGATCGCAAGCAGTATCTCAGCAAGTTTGACTCCACCAAGATGTGGATCGAATACATGAACCGTGTCCTCGGGGTACTGATTGGAATCTTTATTATCGCTACATTTATTGCATCATTTCCCTTGCGTAAATTAAAACCCCGGCTGTTTTACGGATCCCTTGTGGCATTGCTTATGGTGATTTTCCAAGGTTGGCTGGGATCGATCGTGGTGCAGACAGAATTGATGCCCGGTATGATTACCCTGCATATGTTACTGGCGATGATCCTCCTTTCGCTGTTGATCAGTCTTCAGGCCTGGTCCTCCCCTCATCCCCAAGGTATCATCATTCCCGGTACCCGCCTTTTATACGGACTTATTATATTGCAGGTCATTCTCGGCACCCAGGTACGTGAGAAGGTGGACGAGTTCACCAAGGAACCTGAGGGTGTTGCCCGGGAAAACTGGCTGGATCATGCCGGATTGGTGGATCACATTCATCGCCCACTTTCCTTAGTGGTTCTTGGTCTCAGTGTATGGATTTTTTGGACTGCCCGGAAAAGATCGAAAAAGGATTTACTTCCAACCTGGATTCTCAGTTGCGTACTGGGCCAGATTTTATTGGGAATTGTATTGGCCTATGCCGGATTACCCCCATGGTCCCAGACTGCCCATCTTGTTTTGGGTGCGGGTCTGCTCTGCCTGGTTTATCGGGCAGGTTGGCACCCGGTTGCTTCGACTTGATCACCGGGTACCTTTTTTGATACGGTCTTTCATGCCCTATAAGTCATTCTGTTTTTTAATTTTACTGTCATTCCTAAGCTCTTTATGCGGCGAGCCTGACCCCTTCTCCAAACCCTTTGATAATCCGGTGGATGATCCGGGATTGCCCAGGGTTCTAATTATTGGGGATTCAATTTCGATTGGATATACCCCCCGGGTACGAAAATTGCTCGATGGGAAAGCCAATGTACACCGTCCCAAAACCAATTGCCGGTGGTCGGCATTTGGTAATGAAAATGTATTGCAATGGATCGGCGATGAAAAATGGGATCTTATTCATTTTAATTTCGGCCTTTGGGACTGGTACGGTTGGTCTCAGGAGAATAAGTCGACACCTCAAACCTACGCTACGAGTCTGGATGGGGTTGTTCGTAAGTTAAAGAAGTCGGGTGCCAGGCTTATCTTTGCAGTTACAACTCCTCCCTGTGTGGGTCCCGAGAGAAAGGTGAAAGTGGTAATCACGAACGAACGGGCAGATGAATTTAACAAGGCTGCTCGGGCGGTCATGAAAAAGCATGGGGTTCTTATTAATGATCTTTATTCCGTTATTGGAAATGATCGGGCGAAATACCAGCGTGGAGAAAATGATGTTCACTACAATGAAGCCGGTCGCGATCTTCTCGCTGCACAAGTTTCCAAAATGATTTTAAAGGGATTGAAAAAGTGAGTGCACGAATCGTGGCTATGGGAGATGGTTTGTGGGACCTGTTTCCCGATGGACCACGCTTTGGGGGCGCCACTGCTAATTTTGCCTGCCACTCCGCCCGTCTGGGCGCAGATGTCCATATGGTCAGCGGAGTAGGTGAGGATGAGCGGGGAGAAGCCCTTTTACAGGTTTACCGGAAACACGGAGTGAATATCGATCTTGTACAGGTTTTGAAGGATTACCCCACTGGGGTCGTTCATGTGGAACTTACGGAAAAGGGCCTGCCCACCTTTACGATTGGAGAAAATGCCGCCTGGGATCATTGGGAATGGAATGAAGAGATTGATAGAATGGTGACAAAAGCAGATGCACTTTATTTTGGTACCCTCGGTCAACGTGGACAGTCCTCCCGTGTAGGAATTCGTAAGGCCCTTGCCATTGCCAAAGGTCAGAAAACGCCCTGCATACTCGATATTAACCTACGGGCACCATTTTTTGATGACGGCCTGATTTGTGAATCGATTGCCCTCTGCTCAATCCTAAAGATAAGCGATGAGGAACTCCATCGGGTCTGCCAAGCCTGTGGCATTGAATTATCCCAAAGCGATGAAAAGGTCCTCGGAGAATTACGAACCAAATTCAGATTGGATCTCGTGGTAATGACTCAAGGTGCAGAGGGTGCGATTCTTGCACATGCAGATGGAATGGTTGAACAACCCGGAGTACCTGCAAACTTGGTCGATACGGTGGGAGCGGGGGATTCCTTTACCGCCTCAATGAC
>CAJQKB010000145.1 GCA_905478775.1 uncultured Opitutales bacterium
ATACAAAACTTACTCCTCGAGGTCTCAATCATCCAACTCCTCGGTCTCTTCCTCCTCAGCAAAGCAGGCTTCATTTCCCTCGTCATCGTAGCCCCAGCTTATTTCCTCCCTCCAGGCCCACGGATCCTTGACAATCCCTTCATTAATACAATCTGCCCAACCCTGTAGGTACATCGCATCTCGGTCCCAGTGGTTTTTAATCACATTCTTCAAGTCCCCCTCAATCTCAACTCCCTCAGGCAAATCTCCAATTGTCACATCGAGATAACCCTCCACATCATCGCTGTCATAAGACGCTGTTACCACATATCGTTCATAATAGGGAATCCATGAAATATAGTAATGAACCGGCCAGCTAATACCCGGACCGGAATCCGCCCAATTAATCGAAACCACCAATACCGGATCACTTCGAAAACTCCGTAAAGGAAGCAGTCCACTATTCTCCTTTTCCCGGGTATGAAAAACCTTGCCATCTACATAGCTCCCCCAAACCGGTAAGTTCGAACGAATTGGAGCCAATGCAATTCGGGCCACTGCATTACCTAATGCACCATATTCGCTTCTGTCTCCTCGGCCAGGTCGACAAATTATCCCATTCTCCGCCTCATCATAATCATCCTCAAAGGGGATAATTTCAAACGGATCAATCTTACGAGCATCCATGGGCAATTTCTTTTTTAATTCTAAATACTCTCCTAAAATGGCGTGTTCACGGGAGTGAAAATATTCCACCACCTTGTTTGCTTTTATTCGATCGGTTGACTCCCTGGATTTGGGTAATCGATTTGTACTCATATTTTTGTTCTCCTCTTTTGGTTTGTTTTCAATTCAATGAATCTAAAACATGCTTCTACTTTTAATAAATGACCAACCCAAGTAATGTCATAAGTGTCATAGAAAAAATATTGGTTCGTACCAATCCATTTGTCTAAAAGAGAAAACTGCAATAGGTTGATCTTTTTTCAAATCGTGAAACCCAAACAATCCAGCAACCCAGTTACTCGGGTCAAAAAACCGGAACCGTCCAAGGATAGTTCCGACTGGATTATATGGGCTGCGTGGGCTGACCGCATTACCTTTGAAGAAATTCAAAAAGTTACCGGGCTTACCGAGAGCAAAGTAATTGCTCACATGAGAAAATCACTCAAGCCTTCCAGCTTTCGACTTTGGCGAAAGCGGGCGTCCACTCAAAGCATCAAACACCAAAAACTATTTCGCCACCGACGCGACTATTCCCGACAGGTAGATTGATTGTTTGAATATCTCCGCTTAGACGGCTTTCTTCATCTCCTTTTGAATTCGCTCAATAATTAACGAGTTTGAAAGTTCAATTTCAACGCGGATAATCTTTCCCTCTCGAGTCACCTTATATCCTTCCAGGAATTCTTTCATCCGTTCGTCTTTCTTGACCTTCATATCCATCATCGCCAATCCCCCACGGATCATATTTTCCATAGGCTCAGAGGATTCAATCGAATTAGTCTCGATTAGACCGATTATTGTAAGTCCACCATCCTGACCTCCGATCACCATTCCACATGAGTCAATTTTATCTGTCATTAACCGTGCCCATTGATCCAACTCAGCCACTTCTTTAGCACCCTTCATATTCGCAAAAAATACTAAGCCCGGATTATCGAGTAATTCGTTTAGAGATTCAAGAATCGGATGACCACTCGACCCACTTCCTTTTCCATTCGCGAGTTGAATACCCTCAGAAACATAATCACGATCCGGTCCAAAAACGATCCTCCCTTTTTTGAGCACACTAAATGCCATGGGACGTCTTCCTTTATCAGTCGAGAAAATGGTTTTTTTTCCCACTTTTGACTCTTGAATATATTCCCGTGACCGAGTGACTTCGGTAACAATGGATGCATCCACGCCCCCTTCCAGGATACCTATACCCTTATGCTTTTCTCCGCTGCCAAAGAAGGTAAGGTTAGAAACTCCCATCAAATCAACTCCAAATTTTTTCTGTAATTCTTTCCTCTTTTCATCCATCTCAGGAACTTTTTCTAATGAATCCTCAAGAAAAACTCCGATTTCAGAACTTCTCATTGATTCAAAATCCATATGCATGATCCAGTTCGAACTTTCGGAAACCTTCGCAAGGTTCAATGGTTTCGCATTTATTGAAAATGCCAGACTTAGAGATGCTAATACAAAAAGATATTTCATAATAATTTTAGGTTTCTTTTTTAAGGTATAAATTTTCAGATGCCCGAACTTGTGAAATGAACTAGTAATTCCATCTGGGCAACCTTAAGAATGTTATGTTTTAACATGAATTTACAGCATCTTTCCTCAAAACCTAAAAGTCGAGGATTTTTACATACTCCATTTTTAACAACGAAAATTTACATTTTTCATTCATCCATAAACTATGTGAATCAGCTACCTACCTATGCAGATCATTTCTTTCAAAGTGCGGGCAAAAATCTTTCCCTCCACATAAGCTAATCCGGACAACGACCAAGTCTCCCCGACCCGCCCCAAGTCACTGATAGAAACAAGTGATTCCTCATCCAAAATTTCTGCATTCCATTTTAAAACATAAACCATTCCCGCCATCGTAGGGAAATAAATCAGCTCCCCCACCACGATTGGAGGAGCCGAGGACACATGCCCCCATCCACTCCCTGCATTCCTTTTATCCATCGTCGCCTTAAAGCCGTCCGCATTTTTCATATCATTGGGCACTGTCTTGCCCCACAA
>CAJQKB010000146.1 GCA_905478775.1 uncultured Opitutales bacterium
CCGCTTTTATCACTCCATTGGCTTACGGCATTGGAGGAGTGGGTAATCGATGAGCTATCCGCTGCATCTAACCAAAGAGTAAGACCATCTACATCCTTCGAAAATAACCCTGCAGGTGAAGCTTTTCCACCCGAGTTTGCAGTTATATTTTCATTAGTGACGCTATGGTGGTTTACAAATGTGCTTGTTCCTTCAATGAAGACACGTCCACCCCCCCCGGCTGCGGGACCAACTCCACCTCCGTCCGTTGCTTCTGAATTTCCTCCACTCGAGACAAAAGATGCCCCTGGTCCGCCATCCGCAGTAATGGAAACGCCAGCATTAATGACTAGGTTATTACCCTTTAAATAAACTGCTCCTCCGGAACCACTACCGCCAGCCAATGACGCATCATTAACGGGTGCCGTTCCTCCAATTCCACCATTTGCGATAATATTCCCGTTAATAGTAAGCGTTCCAGAAGCCACAATTTTAATCGCACCTCCACCGGCGCCACCTGCACGGTTTTGTCCAGAACCTCCACCGGAGCCACCAAGAAAGGCATCCATTGCCAAAGTTCCATAAACACCCCCTGAGATTGAGTGAGCTCCCTGAGAGTCGGTACCCCCACTTCCTTCGGGGCGTCCTCCAGATCCTCCATAACTACCACCACCCGGAGCATTTCCGGCCACTAATCCACTTCCGGTAAGAGTTCCGCCTTTATACCGGGAGCCACCAGAATTAAAAGGACTTGTACCCACTAAATGGGCAGGGCCACTTCCATGTGCGTAGCTCAAATCACCATTTCCATTATTATAAATGGAAGATGCCTCGCTTGCTGAAAGCACAATCCCGTAAACCCTAAAATCATCCAGGTACTGGGCAAATCTTTGATCGTTGCCACTGTAACTACCAATATCTCTAATGTTATTCCCTTTGGATCCAGTGAGTTGTCCCACGAAAGTGCCATCGATGTAAAACTTTGTGTAGCTTCCGTCAAAGGTAGCCACGAGATGTTGCCAAGTCCCGGCAGACGCACTGGCAGGCAGATCGTATCCTGAATCAATCCATCCGGAGTGCGTACCCAAGCTATCGTTGTTAGTTGCGAGGATAACCTGGTGGTTGGCATTACTGCCCCGGGTCAAGGTTCTCCACCTGCCAACAGGTGCATACAGATCACGAAACCATGTGGAAAGAGAGTAGTCGTTCGATGAATTATTAGGACCAACATAGATTGGTGTATCTATTTTTGCACAGGCCCTGGTACTGGCCGTTGGGATATGAAGGGAAGAAGTACCCTGCTTTACAACAGCAGTAGAAAAGACCGCTCCAGATACTAATGTTGCATCCGAGCCCGCAGTTCCCAAATTTTTTGCGATACTTCCTGACGATGCATCAAAGGGGAACCATCCAAGCAGATCCTGAGCACGAACAGGGGAGATACCTCCGCCAAAACCTCCACCCAGTTGACCGGAGTTTTGAATTTGCGGTCCAAGGGTGGATGCATGATTTCCGTTGGCAGTTATGTCTGTATTAATGGTGGCATCTCCAGTCACATCCATATGAATTGGATTTTCTCCGGTTAGTTTAACAGTTACCCCATCGCCAATTACCAATCGGTCGAAAGAAAATTTCGCCACTTTGTACTGAACGGTATTTTGATTGGCATCGGTCCAGGAAAGTGTTTCTAAAATCCCGTTTCCTTTGGTTCCATCGCTTGCACTCCAATATGGAGTCGGTCCATTGGTATTAAAAGTTAATGTACCCGAACTTAGATCTATGGCACTTTCAGAAACGAAAGAAGCGGTCGCGTCTGACCAGTCCGTACCCTGCGAATTACTTGCTTTTATCCGGTAGTAGTAAGAATTTCCTTTCACCAAGTTGGTTAAATCAACACTGTTTTCGAAAAGAGATTTTGGATCGCTGATGGAAGAAACTTTATAAGTATGGGTATTAGCTAGGGTTCCACTTAAACCCCATTTATTGGCTAAATAGCCTTCTACTTTATCTGCTTCCTCATCGGTCAGTGCAGTGGAGAAACACATCGCTTCGGCAAGGTCCATATCCATACTCCATCCTGTGATATCTCCAATCTTCCAGTTTGAATGTGGGCCCAGATTATTATCATTTACCACGATTCGTAAAATCATGTAGGCGTTAATGGTTTCCAAATTAAAATTGCTGGAAGAAATGGAATCTCCGTCTTTCCAAACCTTTGTAGGATACTTATTGCTATGGAAATATTTTTGATTTCGCTCAAACAGGTAATTACTCTGTCTCGAGGCTCCGTTTCCGATTATTCCTCCATAATCACTCCAATTTTCACTGGGACTGCGGACAACATAGAAATGTTCTTTCACTTTGAAGGTTCCATTTATATTCATTTCCTCATCACCTGTACCACCATTCGCAGCTCCGCTACGGAATTGAACAACCGGCATACCGTTGGGACCATCGGTCGCACTAAATGCAGGGTCTCCAGTTGAGGTGGTGGCATGCCTTGCATTTCCACTCTTATCGTTCCAGGTGGTTACATTACCAGAACTGAGAGATAGGGTACTCGCATCACTCGCGTCGTACCAAAGAGCAAATTTCGGTGCAATTTTACCGATGTTGACCTCATTGTCCCAGGTATTTGCATTTTCACCACCATCACTTGAACCCCAATATAAAGTCAGATCGATACCGGTCCGCGTATCTTCATAAGGTCCAATGTTTGCCCACGGATGATCTAGTGGAAGATTACTCACCAAGCCCCATTTATGAGCTAGGTATCCTTCGGCATTTTGCCTGACTTGATCCGTCATGGTTCCACGAATGACCATCATTTCTCCAAGGGTCCATTCCGTTCCGTCTGAGCTTCCTCCCGTACGAGCAATATCAGGAAATTTGAATGCACCACCGATGTTAGTAACATTAGAGCGTGGTTTATTATATACACTCGTTCCATTGTTAAAAATAATCTGTCTACCTTTGGTAACGGAGAAATCGTAACAAAGCATGAATGGCACATTGGCATCTGCGACCTTAATTTGCGCACGCCCACCATCGAACCTCCAATAGGTTTTTCCATCACTCCAAGGCAAGTGGTCGCCCCAACCAAAGTTAAACGGAAAATTACTTCTTCTTACTGTATCAAACTGTCCAACAAGCATGACCACAACATCAGATATAGAACCGCTGGCTGCTCCATTTGAACCGGCTGGGTTCCAATTTGCATTTCCTTTTTTTGCAATGATGTGCTCCATATTACTATTACTTCTTTTATCGAATGTAATTGCGTTTAATCCATTGATCGAAGCACCGGTATCAGGTTTGTTTGTTGCGTGTCCGTGTAGCTTGACGGTCGAGTCAATTTTATCGGTCCAGGTGGACACTTCGTTTGTACCTGATACTTTGGTAATACTGTTTGCATCTGCACCGTCTACCCATAGTGTAATCCCAGGGAATTCACTTGCACTTAAGGTTCGTGGAGCGAAATTGACTGTACCGGTTCCAAAATTGGCAATCTTTGCAATTAATTTAGCACTTGTTCCGGTCGCATTTTGAACCGGACCATTTCCGGCAATTGGATTGGTTGATGTCTGCGTGGTAAAACTTTTCGATGAGCTTGCCCACGCATCTCCTCCACTATGGGTTGCACGTGCCCGGTAGTAATAAGTGTTTCCGGGCGACAAGTCGCCAATTTTGATCGAGAAGATACCCAATTGTTGATTACCAATATTTTTTACCGTGCTCCATGAATTGGGGTCATTTGCACCGTCACTTGTTCCATAATAAATTTTAACCTCAGGGGGAAGACCGCCCGTGTTGGTAACATTTCCCTCAAAATTAGCATAAGAAGGCCCAACCGCATTAGCCGCCAAAGTGGCAATCGTAGGTGCCAAAGGACTTATGTTAATGCTAAGTAAGATTGCATCATTTGCGAGTCCATCCACATTACCCAAACGGTCATTGAGAGAATCCGAGTCGGTAATGTCTCCATCATCGTCCGAATAATCGACCACGAGGGTTGCCGGAAAAGTACCTGCTTGCGTAGGGGTTCCACTTACAGCACCTGTGGCGGGAACAAAAGTTAAACCATCTGGCAAGTTGAGGATTGTATAACCGGATGGACTTCCAGATGCAGTCAGATTGTAGGAAAAACTCTGACCGAAGGTGCCATCCACATAAAGTGGGGAGGTGATAATTCTAGGCCCCGTGACAGAACCATAGCTAACTAATTTTGTACCTGAACTTTTTTGGTTGTCGAATTCTGCCTCAATCCAATCGGCTGAACGAGCGACGGAAGAGTGGCGCATTTCATCTAATTCACCACTCCAAAAGTATTCACCAGTCGGGTTTTCATTGGCACCAGCACCTATTCGTAATCCATAGAGAAAATTTTCTCCATAGAGTGGGTTTCCGCTTGCGGTGTTGCTTAGCGAGCCATTTTTCCAGATCTTTTTTGATGAACCATCATGAGTTATTGCAATATGATCCCATGTATTGTCACTATGAGATACGGTTGGAGATGTATGCCATGAGCCACCCGAAACTCCCTTGCCCGTCCAAAACCGGTAATTCCCGGCTTGGGAGTAAACCATGAATCCATAGGTAAGTCCGGAACCTTGATCCTGCCGTGCAGTAAAAGGTGAACGATAACCCGTACCCGAGCCCGAGGCTCTTTTTGCCCAAATAGAAATTGTGAAGTTTTCTGTATTTAGACTTTCTGAAAAAGCGACATCCGCGAACTCAGTCCCAGTGAAACTTGCTCCTCTTCCGATTTGGCTGGAGTTTGAAACCGCAACAGAATTTCTGGTGGCGTGATTAGAATTAGGGGAGGAGTCAGGAAAAAGAGTTGATTCTGAGCTGAAATGCCAAACTCCACCAAAATTTTCGGCCCAAACCGGGTCGTCTGTAGCATAATCGGGCGTCACTTCAGTTCCTGACTTTCCCCATGCAGCGGTGACCACAGTATTCGTTCCGGAAATGGAGGGAACTTTTACCCAAATATTAGAAGTGCCAGTTACATTCCAATCCGCAATTTCGTAAGGTAATTCCTTTCCATTGGATGCAAAAAAGCGAAGATCTCCACCGTCACGGATTCCATCGGCATCGGAATCTAAAAATGAGTTATACGCAAAGCCACTGATCGAACTTTCGTTTAAATCTACGAGTACTGGAAATTCTTTTAAAGTGGATGATCCTGTATATCCAGATAGAGTAAGGTTCATACGAAAGGGGAAGGATGCGGGGTCACTAATGACAATAGTGTATACAAAACTGTCCGTTTCAGTACCCCCTCCAGCGGTTGCACCTGTTGCAGTTACTGTAAAGGTTTGAGACCCTGTTACACTGGTTGAACCGCTAATTTCACCCGTGGCTGAATTAATCGAAAGTCCGGGAGGCAGACCCGTTGCCACAAAGGTACCGCTTCCAGAAAATCCTACGGTGTAAGACATCGCAGTATCCTTTTTGGCAAATACTTTTGTCCCGACATCATCATTCAAACTTGGTGGACCCACGAGGGTGCCAAAGTTTAGATAACTGGAGTTTGACTTTTGGTTGTTAAAACTGGCAGAAATCCATGAGGACGAACGACCCACAGTTGAAAAGGTAGCCTCGTCAAATATCGCATCCGGACCACCGTCGAGGGAACCACGCCCCAGGGAGAGTCCAGTTACAAAATCTTTGCCTAGGAAATACCATTTATTGGCAGTTCCATCCTGAACACCATCCACATAGAGGTTCATTTTTCCATCCTTGATGGATAGGGTTAGCATTTGCCAATTTCCCGTACCTACATTGTCATTTGGATCAGTTAATCCAGCAAAGGATCCACCAGGTTGATTAAAACGGTATGGGTGGTTTTCGTCAAGCGATCCACTCGTTCCCCACTTGTGAGCTAGCTGTCCTTCGATGACTGCGATTTCATTATCATTCAGAGGTTGGTTGTAGATTAATAACTCAGCCAATTCACCGGCCCAGGTGCGGCCTCCATTATTCCGGTCATTAGAGAAGTTATTAGCCTGCACATTACCCAGTGTACGAAGAGAGACCACAGATAAGGAACTGGGCATTCCGGTTGATGTGCCATTCACTGTTGAACCATTCACTTTTAGAAGACCATTTTTAACATTCGGATGTGCATGGGAGGAATGAAAGAAAGTATTACCATTCGTGTGAAAGTGATATTTACTTGTATCCCCCAGAATAAACCGTTGGTTAGATGTGTCATTTCTGGCGAGCATTAAGAACACCGTTCTTATATCACTGATTCTTGTAAAAGAATGGTATTCGGAATTACTGCCATTATAATCTATAACCGCTTTGCCATTGTAGGCGTTTGTCCGAAGGGTAGGGGAACCTGTTTTGGTCGCATGGTTGTTATTTCCACTTAAATCAGACCATGTGCTCCCGATACTGCTCAGGCTAGATGCATCGAGCCAAAGTTTAAGACCGGAAATCGTGGAAAAATCAAAGCTCGAATTAACCAGGGTAGTTGGGGGGGATGAAGTTGAACTTTCCAAGCGAAGTACATAATTCGGATCGTTGTTGTACTGCACACCGAACCAGTCTTTTTCATCCGCTGGGTTACTTGGGGTTTTTGCCCAAATTGTGTAGGTTCCATCCTTTGCCTTGATCGAACCATTGAGGGCATTGGAAAGAAATCCGTTTTCAGCGGAAGCTGTTGTGGAGTACGCTGTCCCGGTAAGACCTGAACTATTTAGGACAGGTGCATTAATCGCAGATAAATCGTTGCCCGAAGGACTGGAGTCCGTTGCTGGGCCAGTACTTTGTTCGAGGTGATAAACGCCAAAATAGTCATTCCATGCACTTCCATTGTTCGCATAGCTTGGAAGTCCAGCACTTGGATTTCCCCAAAACATGGTGACATTCGCATCCGATTTTAAGGTGGGTGTGCGAACCCATACCTGAGATTCCCCAGCGGTATTCCAGTTTGCAATTTCAAAAAACAGTTCCTGTCCATCTTTATCTATGAAGCGCAAATCACCCCCATTGGCTGAACATTGAGAATACCGAAAACCCTTGGATCCTGGACCGGTTGAGTTATCCTCGGATAACCTGACCAACATATTCCAGTCTTTCAGAGGAGTACCTCCATTAAAGTCAGTGGTAAAAGAAAGAGAGTAGTCCCAATTTGTAAAATCAGCAACAGTTAGAGATACATCCTGAACATTAGAACCCAGGGTGTTAACTGCCCGAACCTGGAAATTGTATGTTCCAGAAGTAGGTGGCGTACCGGTAACCAAACCTGAGGTCGACCCAACCGATAGCCAACTAGGGGCATTGAGGAGGGAGTAGGTTATGGAAGAATTATAACCGGTCAGACCATGGGCTGGATTTGCGGATATTTGATAGGATACTGATCTGCCATTGGAACCGGAAAGTGTGGATGGACTGGTTAAAGCAAATTTGGGTGCTCCGATATCGCCTGCACGATCATTATGAATAGCGGACACCTCATCGGCGGTAAGGACGCCACGATAAAATCGAACATCATCAACTTTTGCCCGAGTCGCAACTGAACCGAAAGGATCGGGGTCACCCAGAATTAACTTGAGTGCTGAGTCAGTTACTGAACCGCTTTGACTAGCGGTTCCAATTTGATTCCCATCGATATAAATCTTTTTGTTTCCACTTCCAAAAGTAACGGAGAGGTGATGCCAGTCACCATCATCAATCGTGGTGGGTTGCGTAAATTGACCGCCTGCACCAGTCAAATCGAGAGTGATGTCATTTTGACCGCTGGTACCTCGTTCAATGGACCATCCGCCTACCGTGGGAGCAGTTGATTTATGAGCATGTGCGGATGGTAGTACACTGGTTAAAGACCATTTGTGAGCCAAGTTTCCTTCGATTAAAACTCTTTCTGCATCGGTCATTAAATCGTTAAAGATTATGAATTCGGATAGATTAAACTTGGCCGAACCACCTCCACTTGTATTACCACCAATACTTACCGGATGATTGGAAGAACCGATATTTCCGGTGTCGTTTTGGCTGATTACTTGAGTGCCGTTTAAGTACAATTTTCTAGTACCTCCACCAAAACGGAGATTTAAAATCATTGGATCATGTACTTTATTGGAATGGCTTGTATTGATTTCCGGGGCGTCTCCACCCGATGTACCGTTGACCCGGAAGCGATAACGGGCTGGATTTAGGTCCGGTCTTCTCGCCATAAAATGCCATGATGCATTGGCGCTGGTTGCATTATTAAGTGTGCTCGACTTGCCGAACCAGGTTCGCCAAGTGTTAGCGGCCAATTCATCCATCACCGCAAAGACTTCCAATTCGGACCACGCATCAAAGCTTTCATTACTATCATCGAGTAACATGGTACTATAATCAAATCTCATCGTGGGTTTAGAGCTAAAATCAGAACTTTTCCAGTATGGGCCTTTACCAACAATTTTCCTTGCGTGATGTCCATTACCACTTCGGTCATACCATAACATAACTGCCTGACCGTCACCTGGTGGTGATATTCCTTCGTTGGTTGAAAGATGCTGTGGATAGGTCGCATCCAACCAGGCCATTAATTTTCCATAATTTGCAGGGGAATAATCATCCTTGGCGATTAAGGACTGACCGGGGTCCGATGGCCAACCTTTGACCCACATAGAAACGGAAAAATTGGAGTCCCCGTCAAAAGTATCTTCTGTTCCTCCACTCGATACAGTAGCAAATGCACCGTTCGATAAATCAAAGGCACGCCCATTATTTGAAAAAGTATCCGTGGTAAAGGGTGAGTTACCTGTAACAGGAATTACTTCTTTGTATGGGTGAGCGTTAGGTAAACTGCTAGTCAGGTTCCAACGATGGGCAAGATAGCCCTCAATCTTTTCCCGATCGGATGTTGAAAGGGCAGTGTCAAAAATGAGAACTTCTGAAACTTTGGAATTTCCATAAGTTGAACTAATTGCTCCAATTCGGAGTGCGAGGTTTTGATTGGATGCGGTTCCGATTGGGCCCGAATTTAGGAATGCGGAACCATTAAGTGTTCCGGTGGTGACGGACCCGTCCCAGATTGCTCCAATAACAACTGGGGAATTAATAGCACCCGGTGTCCAATTGTTATTTGCTTCCGCACCGGATCCGCTGAATCCGTTCTGCTGAACGAACCATCTTGGGGTGGAAAGGGCAGAGTTTGCTCCATTATGAGTAAGTAGTCCAAGTGCGAATGTACCACCTGATCCGATGCCTCCACCTTTGCCAATAAATGTTGAAGATCTACCCCCACCTGCTTGATGGAAGGTGTTAGCACCACCCTGACCCACCACAAACACTGACCAGGTATCTCCTCCAGTTCGCGAATCCAGATCGGTAGAGCCTAAAGTGGGGTTGGCATCGTTCCGATTTAAGAAGTCATTCGTTCCATCAAAGGATAGGGTGGGCATGGAATTCAATCCATTTGTGCTGAATGTGGGTTTTCTCGCTGCTGTGCCCTGTGTGACATGTTTGTTATTTCCACTTTTATCACTCCATTGACTTACTGAATTGGAGGAATGTGTCACACTGCTTTCATCTTTGGCATCAAGCCAAAGTTCCAAATCACTTAAGTCACTTGGTTTGAAACTAAATTTTGCCTCCCCATGGTTATTATTACCCGAAGAATCTAATAGATTACCATCCAGTTTCCACCATCCAGTCAGTTTGGCATTGGCTACCGGAGTATCCCTAAAAGCACTGGTCACCGTGGTGAAGCTCATGGTGGATGCTGACCAGATATCGCCTTTCCAATTGGATGCAAAAGCTCTGAAATAATATGTGTTACCACTGCTCAATCCACTTGTAATTGAGCTTCGAATGGTCCCATCCTGAGCATTGGTTATGGTGAAATTGGAATCCCATGTGGCAGGATTTGTCCCTCCATCATTATCACCCCAGTGTATTACCACTGTGGTTGCTGCATTTCCATTACTGGTCAGGGCAACCTGTAAGTCTGCCGAGGATGTGGTCAGGTTAGCAGTAGATTGAGTGCCCAAGGTAGGAGCAGAAACATTGGTGGGAGTGGTGAAGGATTGAACCGCACTCCATGAAGTGCGTGAAGTGGGAACATTGGAACGATAAGCATGATTTCCCGGAAGTTTATTTTCCAACCCCCATTTATGAGCAAGGTAACCTTCCAGTTTTTCCCGGTTTGTACTGGAAAGGGCTGTAGAAACACCAATCATTTCAGCAACAAAACCGTCTGGTTGCTTATCGGGGGCTCTATTTGAGAAAATTAAAAGTTTGTTACTTTGATTGGGCACAGCTGTATATGCAGTCGTTCCTAAACTCGAACCATTAAGAAA
>CAJQKB010000147.1 GCA_905478775.1 uncultured Opitutales bacterium
TTAAATAAAGTGTGTAAGGGTAAACATTTACGGATCACAAGAGATTCTTAAAATGCTTATTTAGTAAGTAACGCCTTAAATTCTTCCACCTGATCGTTCCAAATTGTTTCAAGCTGAAGCTTTAACTTGGGCTTTTGTTTAACGAGATTTTTGGATTCAGCCCGATCCGTTTTGAGATCGTATAATTCCCAGGGTTGATTTTTGGCAGAGACCAACTTGAAATCTCCCTGTCGAACGGCCCGGTGTCCATCATGCAACCACCATAGATGATCTCGGCTAAGGTGGGTGCCGGAAGAAAAGGCGGGCAGAAGGCTTTTTCCGGGAGCGGTTGGGATTTTTTGATTTTTCCAGCTTTGTGGTTTTTGAATACCTGCCATTTCCAAGATGGTGGGAACGATGTCAATGACATGGCTGGGAGTATTTCTGAGCTTTCCCTTGGCTTGTATTCCTTTTGGCCAATGGGCAATTAACGGGGTACTGATTCCGCCTTCATGCACCCAGGTCTTATGCCGACGGAAGGGGGTGTTCCCAGCACTGGAAAACCCGGGTCCCAGGCAGAGGTATGATTTTGAACTTCCGAGTGGTGCCTGTGGGTCATGTCCGCCGCTTCGAATCATGATCTCTGCACTGGCTCCATTATCAGATGCAAAAAGAATCAGGGTATTCTCAAATTCCTTCATCTTCTTTAACTGGGCCAGTACGCGACCGATTTGCTGATCCACAATTTCAATCATTGCAGCATGAATGGCCATTTTGGTGGCCTGGAATTTCTTTTGTTCTTGGGTTAATTGATTCCATGGGATGGGCCGGTCGACTTCACCGGGTCCGAGTTCCTTGATCGCATCCGGGAAAGCATAGGGAGGGCCTACTTTTGGTTCCAATTTGGAAAGGGTGGTATTGATCAAGCCGACCTTTTTCTGCCTAACGAATCTTTGCTCTCTGATCTTATCCCAGCCGGCAAGGTAGCGCTTCTGATATTTTTGAATCACATCTTGCGGGGCATGGAGGGGAAAGTGAGGAGCAATGAAAGCTAAATAATGAAAGAAGGGTTTATCTCCATGATCCTGTGCATGCTCTCTAAGGCATTTGACCGCATGATTGGCGGTGGCGGTGGTGGAATAATAATTTTCTGGTTCCTGGTTTGGCTTAAAGGGAATGTCATTTACTAAATTTCCTTTCGAAGAAAAGAAATTCCCCTGATTATTTACCCGCCAGGATTCAGTAAAGCCATTTTCCAAAACCTTACCGTCAATATGCCACTTGCCACTATGATAGTTCTGATAACCATCCTTCTTTAAATACTCGGTTACCAAAGGTGCCCATCCGGGTCGCACGCTTCTTCCACCACCGCCCTTAAGTCCGGGGAGGGAATCGCGACGGACTTGCTGAGCATAGTAGCCGGTAAGAATGGATGCACGAGTGGGCCAGCAACGGCCCGTGTTGTAGAATTGGGTGAAACGCAATCCGTTGGACGCAAGATGGTCCAGGTTGGGTGTGTCAATCTCTCCCCCGTAGCAGCCCAAGTCGGAATATCCCATGTCATCCACTAAGATTAGTAAAAAGTTTGGTTTGTCCTGTGCTTTTGCTGCAACATGAAAAAGGGCGAGGCTTATCAATAGGGAGTAAATTTTTTTCATCTTTTCTGAAGAGTGGGTAGGATATTTTGGTAACTGGAATAAATTATTGTGGAAGACAGGCAAAAGTTACGCCTCCCTGGTGTCGTTTACCGGTCATGATCTTTTTGGCCAAGTTGATCACCTGGTCTTGATGGTGAACCACGAGAAGGTCTTCGATTATAATATTTTTGTCGGAGCTGGCTAACAGCTTGATCTCATCCATGAGCAAAGGAATTTTATAAACCAATCGAACCTGTTGTCCTGCTTTAATCTGTTCGAGCCTGATTGATTTGTCGCTGAGTTTTACCCCTCTGTGCGTAAAGTCTATCAGTAAATTATCTGTTTTTCCGTTCACCTTAAAACTCACTTCGATTACCGAACCAGGCCGGGTATGGGGTATGGTAGCCAATTCCTGCGTTTGAGGATTCAGGTTTGTCGTCTTCTGCTCATTCAATACCTCAATATTTACATGGGCGTGAAAGGGAACGGCATAGACCGTCCCTTCAAAGGATCCATCCTTCCTTAGGCTTTTTAGGAGGCCGGTGTGGCTGGGTCCTATTCCCAGACTGGCAATATCAAAGGATTTTTTTTGTCCTCGCCAAGGTCGGATTTCATTGATTCCACCGGCCAGTCCCTTGCGAGGGGTATCATGTATGGAAATCATTTCTCGAAGAGCGGACTCCTGGGCCTTATTAAATCCCTTATCCAGATCGGATGGCCACCACATCACATGCAAAGTAGATACTCCGTGATTACGAAGGTAGAGTAATTGGTCCAGCGACTTTTGATGGCTTGCATTAAGCGAGGCGTATTCTCCAACCAGCATATTATCAAAGCCTGAACTGTATGCACCCTGGCCAATGTTATGTTCACGGTCGTAGTAGGTTCCGTACCTCGAAAAGCCAAATCCTGCTCCGGTGGTGAGAAGCCAATCAATCGGTGAAATTCTTTTTTTTCCTTCTGAAATTCCCACGATTGATTTGAATACATAGCTGTCCGGGATTTGATGGCTCTTGATCATTTCAGGAGGGAATCCCGCAAGTAAGCATTCCCGGTAACTCGTTCCCACTCTTCTGGAAACAAGGACCCGGTTATATTCGACCCACTCTCGAAAGAAGAGATTTTCAAAATCATATTGATCCCACTCCCCGCGGAATAGATTGCGTGGGGCATCAAAAAAATCGATAGTGAAGCTCGTACCCATAATCTGATTGATCGATTCAATGTTTCCATAAAGAGAGGATAGATAATGATAGAATCCTTCGAGACTCCCCGTGTTGTAATCGCCTATGGAATCGCTTCCGGAAACGATTTCATTTTCATGGTTGGGTTCGACTGCGATAGTCATTTCCGGGTTTTTCCGATAGGCGGGAGCCAATTTTCGATAGAAGGCTCGCTGGGCGTAGGTGTAGAGTTTGTTGAGTGCCTCGTTCTCGAAGTGCTGGCTCCCGTAATCAAACATAGTCTTACCAAAATAGCCTCCGCCCGTAGGGTCATTCTTGCGGTCCAAAAGCAGATATGTGGGGAGACCGGTTTTAGAATCTATCTTTGAGGATATTGATTTCATTGCTCCAATTCTCCACCGATGACTGAACCCAGCTGACCAGACAGTTGGTTTTCCTTGATTATAGTCTATGACTGATTTTTTCCACGATGACTTGAAGATTTTTTGCCAATCGATATTCGAAGTCCATTCAGCGTAGGATCGGGATTCAATCTCTCCCGATTTCACCAGAGGAGACCAATACTGTGCACTACCCAGATAATTATACTTGGCATTTCTGACATGGGTTCCGTCTGGGAATTTTCCCCAAGTGGAAGGATCCCCATTATGTTCTTCCTGCGGGTCAAACCAAAATTTGTTTTCCATTCCTCCTGCATCCAAGGGAGCCAGCTTTTTTCCCTTTTTAATCCGCATCAGAGTGGATTTGGTTTTCTCTGACTTGCCCCCATTAAATTCCCGATCCGGATAAACCGAATCAAAAAGAGACCAAGTTTGAATTTCATTTCTCAGGCTAGCAATTTCCTGAGTCGGCAAGAGTGTGTGGATTTTATTTTCGTCAAACTCCTGGGCAATCAACCGGTCTTTTCCCTTCGTAATGAGAGAATATCTTCCCTTCTCACCGTTTATAGTTTTTCGGCTGAGAAGTTTGCCTGAAGAAGAGTAAAAGAGAACAATTGGTTTTGCCCGCTGAGCATTCTGTGAAATTACCGCGATTTCATCACCTGGAGACCCCGGGGCAAAATTTCCAACTGCGAGATCGAAGGGTGGGTGGATTTCCTTAGCGACCTGGATTTTACCAATAGTTCCGCCTGCTTGATTAAAGAGGTGGATGTTATGTGTAAGTTTGGAAAGAAGGGGCCAGGTGGCAATAAAGGTATGATCTTTCTCATCTTTACCAGTCTCTACACCAACACCGCCAAGGATTGTGGGTGGATAGGCAAGAAACTGGGTCTCGCAGACCTGATATTCAGAAAGGATACGGATTACCGTGTGGTTCCGGGGGTCGGGGCCTTCTCCTGCAACGATTTGTGGCCCCAGGGGGACGGGAGGGCGAGTGCTTCCTTCTTTAGATAGTCTCTTGGTTCCGGCATCCAGATCAAGATGCCGGTAAACAGAGAGGGTGACGCTTGAGGATTTATCATCAACATGCCTCACTGTTTCCGCAGCTGAAAACTGGGGATTTAGTTTGTTCAGTCCAATCCCGAAATCTTTGATCTGATTAAGTTTATTACCAACGGCAGCATATAATCTTAAATCACGCGTCGTTTCAATCAGTCGCAGATTTCTTACTTGAAAAGTTTTGTTTTTTTGCTCACCGAAGTCCATACGGAGATCATCAATTTCCTGCCCGATGAGCTTTCCTTTTTCACTCAATTCAAAAACATGCCATTGCCAATCCTCAGATGGTTTTAATTCGGTTCTGATCGCTTTGGTTTGATTGCCAGTACTGCAGTAAAAAACGAACTCACCAAAGTCTCCGGTAACCTGATATTCAAATGCGATGATGTAAGATAAATTCGGTTGGTAGGAATCCTTAAAGGACCGAAGCCAAACATAGGGATCGGTTCCCGTGGTCTCTATCTGATAATTTCCATTATCCGTTTCAGCAAGCTTGAGGTCATGAATCCTACTCGAGAACGAAAGGGGAGCGTACGGATAATTTTCAATCTTAATTCCAATGGTTTGATTCTCGTCTGAGAATACTTGGAGTGTGGTTGCTGTTTGAAAGCAAATCCACGCTACTGCAATAGCGAAATTTTTCATAAGCTAGCAAATGTCTTTTGGGTCCATTATCTTACTTAATTGTGTGATAAGGTTTCTTGAATTTTGCTTTTTAATTTTTGCTCGCCCCTTGAGAATTTAATCTTGGTAAGACTTCGGCGTTGATTCTTTTGGTTACATTTTTGGTGACTACTTTACGAAATCCTTCGTTGCTTATTGAGTTAGCCCATTGAATGGCTGCCTCGGGGTCCTTACGAACCAAGCCATGAGCAAATCCATTAAGGGCAAAATCTCTTTGCCATCCGTCTTCCATCGCGTTCAATTCGGTGGCGGTGATATTGGGGTCATGTCCATTTACTCCACCTGCGAGTCTTGCGTAGGCGGAAGAGAGTGCAGACCTTTTAGCCTTGGTGGATTCTAAAGAATTAGCAAATTCGACTGCCTCCAAAGGGTTCTTGTCAAAGACACCGCTTTCAATCACCCGTTGGGCCGTGCCGGCTTGTAATTCCGGTTCCTTATATCCGGCCACCCACTGTTTCAAAGTATCCTTATCCCTTCCCTTGGTGACTCGTTCGGTGAATTCACGCATTAAAGATTCCGCCTTCTTTTTATCTTTTTCAAGAAAGTGATCGATCAAGTCATTGGCACTGTCTAACTGGGCATTCCCAATCCTGCCATCGGAGTTTCTAAGCACTTCATCAATCATCCCGCTTGAGAATTGATCCATGAGGGGGATTTCACGGGAGTTTGTTTTTTGCAGGTAATGTTGAACCTCAGGTGATTTGAGATTGAGATCAGCATAATAATCAAACATTTCCTGAGGCGTTTTCTTTGCCCATCCTTTAAGGATTTTGGCGAAGGCTGGATCGCCTGCCCTGAGTAATTCCTCTGCCACCGCTTGGCCTCCAACTTCTCCAACCCTCGTCCAGAATCGATCCTGAAAATTTTTATTTTTGGGGAGCAACCTTTGCTCATAGGCAAGGGCGAGGGCATCCCGTGCTTCTTTCCAGTTATCAATGGTCAGGGAATCAAGAAATTCCTTTGGGGATTTCTCTCCCTGTAAAAAAATATCGAGTTCTTTTTTCCATTGAGGTTCAGATAATGAATCAACAACAGGGGTATAATTAATTTCTGAGGTGAGTTCTTCCCTTGGATCCGCGGAATTCAATGCCTCAGGCTGAGATCGGGTAATTGAAGGGTCGGTTCGATTATCTTCAGTTGATAGCTTTGGGGATTTCGAACTGACTTTTGTTTCCTTGGATAGATCGGCGATTAGTTGCTCAGTTTGCTCAACGAATTCATTTTGGGAGTCAGTGAAAGTTTTCCCGTCATCCGAACTGGAAAAGAAGTAAATCAGAGGAATGCCAAGTACCATGACTCCTCCCAACGCCAACTTTATCCAATTTATCTTCACAGAGAAAAAGTAAGATTTCATATCCTAAGGGTCAAACATCTGATGACATCAAATTGAATTTATTTTTACAACTTCAGTAAAGCTTAGACCCAAAGCTTTTATCATTTTTAATTGAAATCATGAAAGCTATTTTCTGATCATAGAACATAGGAAGTTATTTTAGATGTCGATTAATTCATCGATTAGGTTAAAGGTTTAGTAATGAATTCTTTCTTACTCTTTTTTGTTGGCCTAGTTTCCATTTCTCAATTGGGAGCAGAAGAGCTTAGCCGGTTCAAGCTGATGACTTTTAATATTCTTCAGGGCGGTGGGAATGCCAAGAATGTTGGCTTTGGAAATGAGTTATTTGGCGGTTCAAGGATTGATGAAATTGCATCTGCAATCAAACTAGCCAGAGCTGACATTGTCGGGATTCAGGAAGATTGTTCGAGTAAGTCGAATATGCTTCTTAATGAACTTGGCGATGGATGGAATCGTGCGGGAAAGGTTTACTCAAAATTTCCTGCACAGCTAATACATTCAAATAAAGATCGTTCCTTGGAAGTCGTTGATGTGGAACTGGCAGGTTCACGAGTTGTTCGAATTGTAAACTGTCACTGGTGGCCCAATAATTACGGACCCTTTCTAGCTCAGGAAAAACTTAGAGCCGACCCTCAGGTCGATCTGAATAGCTTGGCCAAGATTGTTCAAGAAAAAGGAGTAAGAAGGGGTGGAACCCGCGGATATACCGCAACCCTTGAACCTTTGGAGGAAGCAATAGATGAAAAAAGAGCAATCTTTCTGGTGGGTGATTTCAATGAACCGTCCCATCTTGACTGGACGGAGAATTATGCCAGGAATGGTTCTGATCGATGGGTGAATAATCCAACAGGCACTCCATTACGATTCCTGGTACGATGGCCCGGTTCTGTTTTATTGGAAAATATCGGAATGGTTGATTCCTTCCGGCAGTTTCATACTGATGAAGTCAAAAAGCCGGGCAATACATGGACCCCGCCATATCCGGAACGAACACAGGGCAGGAGACCCTACGGTGATCAGGTATTGGACCGAATTGATCGGATTTATCACCACGGAGAAAATGTGAAGGTTGTATCCGGCCAGGTAGTCGGGGAGAAGGGAGACACTTCAGATATCGTAATTCAGGGAAGGTGGCCGTCTGACCACCGTGCCGTGGTCATCGAATATAAGTGGAAGAACTAGAATCTGATTCGAAACTGCTTTCCTATGGAGAATCTGTCCTACAGATCCTTTTCGGTTGCCGGAAATCTCTTGCGGGCAGAACTGTCAATCGGTTTGCCTGAACGACGACTCCACCATTCAGGGGCCCGCTCAGGGTCGTAAGAGGGATTGGGCACGGGAATGCGAGCGAGAACTTCATTTCGCCAACCCGTGAGCTTTTTCTTAAGGTCCGCGACCTTTCCTTTCCTCTCATCGGCTAAATTGTTGGATTCACTCAGATCCTGAGAGATGTGATATAATTCGATATCTCCGGTTCCGTCCAGATATTCGATTAATTTCCAGTCGCGTTCGCGAATGGCACCGGCAGGACGGTCATGGTGGTAGTGGGGGTAATGCCAATGGATTGCTTTGCGGTTCAGTTTGGCTTTTGGGTTTTGCAACAAAGGAAGAATGTTTAGTCCGTCAATGGTTTGGTTCTCTGGAAGCGTAGCACTGGCAGCGGCAACAAAGGTCGGATAAAAATCATAGGATATGGTGGGCTCGGAACAGATTGAGCCTGCTTTGACCATTTTCGGATACTTTACGATCAGGGGAACGCGAATGCCTCCTTCATGGAGGGAGCCTTTCTCACCCTTGAGGGGAGCCAAATCACTGACGATATTATCCGACTGTTCATTGTAATCGTATCTTTTGATTAATCCTCCGTTGTCCGAAGTGAAAACGATCATGGTCTTTTCGGTGAGGCCCTGAGCTTCGACTTCGCGAACAATCCGTCCAACCTGATCATCTACCTCCTCAACTAAACCGGCGTAGATGGGGTGGGGCAGGGAACGATTCTTTTCCTTGCCCCGTTTTCGATATTTCTCAACCAGTTCCGATTTGCTTCCCAGAGGAATATGAACCGCAAAGGGGGAAAGCATTAAAAAAAAGGGACGTTCTTTATTTTTTTTGATGAAGGACTCACAGAGATCGGATTCGTAATCGGTGCGAAACTGATCGGGTGCAGGTTTTACAATTTCCGGATTGGTTGCCTTGAAACGACCGGGTAAATGAGGACCATTGATTTCAGCTGCAAAGTCGTAGCCCTGCTTATCCGGACCGAATTGATCGCCTCGGCCCAAGTGCCATTTACCCACATAGCCTGTGGTATATCCGGCTTGCTTCATAGATTCGGCAACGGTGACCACATCCAAGGGGAGGGCCATGGTGGTTTGAGGATTGATTACCCGTTCAAAGGGTCTCCAGTGACCAGGAATGTGGGCGGTGATTCCAATTCTTGCCTGATTCTGTCCCGATTGCACGGCACAGCGGGTAGGCGAGCATACCGCACCGGCGGCATAAAAATCGGTAAACCGCATGCCGTCCTTGGCTAGTTGATCGATGTTGGGCGTATCGATGAAGTCATTTCCATAGCAACCAACATCTCCCCAGCCCATATCATCAATGAATATAAAGATGATGTTGGGCTTGGTATTCTTTTGTGCGACAGCCCAGTTGGCTAGAGTAACAAGTAGTAGGGTAAGCAGGAGGTTTCTCATATTCACTTAATCAGTTCGGGTCTTAATTCAAGATCGTCTCGTACAGGGAATAGAGCATTCTCATCTTCCAGCTGCTTACTCATTAGACGGATCATGTTATTGGTTTTTTTGATATTTTTAAGAGCAAGATTTTTGGTTTCGTAGGGATCATTTTTCAAATTGTATAATTCGTGCTTGGGTAAGGGATCTTTGTTTTTTCTTTTTCCGCCACTGATAAGGTAGCGGTAGATCAGCTTCCAGTCTCCCTTCCGGTATGAAGTGAAATAGGAGCTTCGGTGCGAATGTGGAAAATGACACATGAAGTGATCAGGTCTTTCCTGGTTACTCTTTCCTGATAGCTGAGGAAGCAGGCTTACGCCATCAATCGGATGCTTGGCAGGCGAGCTGGACTTGGAAGCGTCCACGATGGTGGAATATATATCCATGACTGTTCCAATCTGCTCATGATGAAGATGATTGCGGGCGATATTAAAGGGATTAGCTTTTCCTTCCTTTGCCCAGCTGGCAATAAAAGGAACTCGCATGCCACCTTCATAGCAGGTTCCCTTTTTTCCGCGAAGGGGGGCGGAGCTAAAATAACCATAAGTATCTCCTAATGGCCCGTCTGATCCATTGTCGCCAACAAAAAGGATCAGAGTGTTTTCGGCCACACCTTTATCTGCAACATGATCCATAAGATCACCAAGTGATTTATCGATTCCCTCGATTAGAGTGGCAAATGACTTGGCAGGCCTTGGTTTTTTCGAGTTTTCATAATTCTTGATAAATCGTGGATCGGACTGGAAAGGACTGTGCACTGCGTAATGAGACATGTACAAAAAGAAGGGCTTGTCCTTTTGAATCGATCGGGTGACGGCATCCTTGGCCTCCAAAGTGATCGCTTCGGAAAGAAAGGTGTCGGTCTTATGATATTTTTCCAGTCCAGGAATAGCCCTTCTTTTTCTTTTGGGATCGAGGTTGCCATAGCCGTCTTCTCCCAAATAACTACCGGGGGCACCAAAGGAACAGCCTGCGATATTAATATCGAATCCAAGCTTTGTAGGGTCTTCGCCTTCATGTCCAATGGGGGCAAAGTGTGCTTTGCCAGCAAAGATTGTATGATAGCCATTGGATCGAAGAACGGAGGGTAGGGTCACATCCTTGGAAGTCAGTCCTTCCCATTTCCAATCATCGGGTCCAGCGTTCTTTGTTTCCGGACTGATGAATTGAGTAACCCTATGCCTTGCGGAATTTTGTCCCGTCATGATGGAAGCCCTCGTGGGTGAGCAGACAGACTGGGCATAAAACTGAGAAAAGCGTACTCCCTGCTTGGCCAATCGTTCCATATTGGGCGTACGGTACCAATCATTGAGGGGATGCTTTTGAGGCTTACCTTCCTTATCCGTGAGCATGGGCACGGAGGTGTCCATGAGACCCATGTCATCGACTAAAAAGAGGATGATGTTGGGCTTTTGTTCGGAGGATAAATTTAGATGTAAGAAAAGAAGGGCACTACCTAGGCTAAGCGAAAATAGGTTCTTCATGCGACTATTCTTTATTCCCACTTGGTCAGAACCTTACGTTCCTTCACTGGCCACCATTTTCCGATCTTAGCGGCGAGCCTTGCCACCACTTTCGGGTTTTGTTCGGCCAGATTCTTTTCCTCCTTGGGGTCTTGAAGCAAATTGAATAATTGAGGACGTTTTTCTTCCCGTGGATGGGTGGTTTTGTAGCGGTTAA
>CAJQKB010000148.1 GCA_905478775.1 uncultured Opitutales bacterium
TAATGATTGCAGCTAGGTCAGCAAAAAATACCCTGGGTTGCCTGGTTGGGTGTGCGATTGGGGATTTAGGGGCAATTTTTCTTTTTCAGAGTCATTTTGCACCGGAGTCTATTCCGCGGGATTTATGGACCATGGTTTGGATCGTGGCAATGAGCTCAGGCATTATTACGAGCGTCATTCTCGAAACTTTCATTCTATGGAAACAGTTAGGTGCAAAGGAGGCTTTCAAAACGGCGGTTGGGATGAGTATGATTTCAATGCTATTAATGGAGGCGGCCATGAATGTGGTTGATTATGGAATGATGGGTGCCCCTGCGATTACTCTTTCAATCTTACCTTTTACCTTGGGTGCCGGTTTTCTTGCCGCCTGGCCTTACAATTTTTGGCGATTGAAAAAGCATGGGAAGTGTTGTCATTAGAGAAATGAAAAGAGATCGCTCTGTTTTTCTGTCCTTGCCCTTGGACGCTTTTTATTTCTAATCTTCGTATATTATGAAACTTCTCCACCGCGAAGATGTATTAGAAGCAGGACATGATTTACCCACCACCGGGTTATGTGCCAATATTGGGCCGACCGAAATGGAAGAGCTCAAATTTGGTGGCGAGTGGATTCTAGCGGAAGACGAGACGCTCGTTGCCGATGGGCATGAGCAAAGATTCCTATACATGGTGGTGATGGGGGAGGTGGGGATTTTTAAGGCCAATGATCAGGGAAAGAATCAACATATTGCCACTTTGGGAAAAGGAGCCGCGTTTGGAGAGATGGCTTTCCTTAGTGGTGGCGTTGCTTCGGCAAGTGTGCAGGCAGTGGGGGAGTGTATACTCTGGAGGCTTGATCATGAACGTTTAATTGAATTTATTGGAGAACACGGAGCCGCGGGTGGTCAGTTATGTCTCAATGTGGCCAGCATTCTTTCGGGGCGATTAGTCGAGGGAAATGGGAAGGTGGTGGATATGGGAAAAGAGTTACAGGCATCTCTTGCTCAACTCCAACAGGTGGCATCGGCGGATACTCAGAAAGATCAGGCTCTTAGGCAAATGCAGGGGAAGGTTTCCAATATGCAAAATGCATTTAAGGGAAGCGCTGTGAAGAAAAAAGGAAATAACTGGTTTGCCATTGCGGCCTCTACAGTTGCTTTCCTAAGCACTGCTGGTTTGGTAGGGATGTTTGTTGCGGGAGATGATCCCACTGCGGTGCAATCGGTTGATCTTAGCCAGGAGGTGGAAGAGTTAAAGGCCAATGAAGAATTTTATCTCGGTCTGAAGAAAAAATTGGAGTCTGAAAATAAAGAGTTAGCCAATGATAAAGACGAACTTGCCCAGGCAAAGGAGGAATTAGAAGGAAATATTGCGAAGTTGATGTCCAGTGAGCAGAATCTGAGAGATGATGTGAGGGGCTTGGAGAGAAAACTTTCAGAAGCACGGGATGATATCATTCGAGCGGGCTCTGTGGCAAAGGCGACCAAGCCCTCCGCGGTCCAGGATAAAGAGAAAATGAGCAAGTCGGAGGGAGATCAAGTGATTGACTGGGCAAGAAGGAACACCACACTCATCTTCCCACTCGTAATCAAAGCCCGTAAGCCCGTTATTTTACAGGATAGTGGCCAGCAGGTAAAGATACCGGTACCGGTGGGAGGTTCCCTGAAGGCCTCTCGTTTTCACCCCACTGCTCCCGGATATCTTGTGGTTTCCCAGCCTAATAGTGATAAATTTCGTGCGACCATGTTAATTGATAACAGTAACTTTATCGAAACGGTAAAACCAAAGTATGAAAGTCTTTCGGACCGAATGGCAAGTGGTGGAAATCCTTTGTATGTCCGACCCAAGAAACAATCATCCCCTGTCTCACAACCTATTTCGGTCGGGAGCTCGAATAATGGGGCTTCTACAATCGGGGCAGATAGCGAGATGAACTCCGCAAAAACGATGGGTACGGCTACTGTTTTGACCGGGCGTGCGAAAAACCCGCAAAAACCCGCAAATCTCCTCGATCAAGTTTCAAGTAAGCCAGCTAAGGAAGAGGATACGAGTGATCATGGTCCTAATTGTGTTTGCAGGGCCTGTCGTACAAAGAAAATGGGTAAAGGGGGGAGTCTTTTCCCGGATCTTTAAAATGTAATAAATTACTGAATCTTATTTTAGATCCACCTACTGGTCGGCATTACCACCCCGGTAATGTTGGTTTAATTTTTAAACTCGTCTTCGGGCGTAAGGAAGGTTGAACAAGTGCAACCTTCCTTTTTTATGATTTTTTAGAAATAAGAAACCTTTTAACTATTGGCTAAATAAAGCATGTAACCCAGCCCCCAAAAGGGCAGATGCCACAGAAAATATTAAATAGGCATGACGGCTCTTCCACCTTGTCAGTCTTTCCCAACCTGAGTACCAGTAGACAGATACTTCTTCCTGATGTCTGTAATGTTGTAAGTCTTCCAGGAATGTAGTGGTGGATGGATAACGGTCATACTTATTTCGTTTAAGTGCCTTCATGCAAATTGCTTGAAGATCACGCGGTATGTTACGATGGGGGGCAACCTCGCGTGGAAGAGGAAGAGGCTGGTCGAGGATCTTCTTTTTGATTTCGTAAGGATCCTCGCCTTCCACCAAAAATTGCAGGGTTAACATTTCAAACAAAATAATACCGAGAGAAAAAACATCGGTTCTTCCATCGAGATCGGCTTCTCCTCTGGCAATCTCTGGTGGCATGTACATCGGGGTTCCATAATGTCTGCCCACGGGGGTAAGGGTGGTGTCCACCTTTTCATTCTTAATGGCTTCAGACTTTTGAAGAGTCGGTGCATTGAGAACTTTGGCTAATCCCCAGTCGAGCACATACACTTCACCAAATTTACCCACTATAATATTGGCGGGTTTAAGATCACGATGAATCACGCCGATATCGTGTGCGTATGCAATTGTTTGACATACTTGGATTAAAATATCGAGCAGGCGGGGCAGGGGAAATTTTTCCACGACTTCGGGTACTTCCTGTCGCAGGTCAAAAAGAATCTCTTTCAGGTCACGACCATCGACTTTTTTCATGGTGAAAAATAGCTGACCCTCCCGATCCCTTCCCAGTTCGTATAGTGGTACAGTACCGGGGTGCTGAATATTTGCGGTTACCCTTGCTTCGCGCAGGAAACGCTTGGTTTCAATTTCAGAATCTCTCAGGTCTTCATGTAATGTTTTGTAGGCCACATTTCTTTGCAGATTTAAATCGAGAGTGGAATATAGCTTTGCGGTTCCCCCCTCCGAAAGGGGCTTGAGTTCATCGTATTTTAGTGAACCACTCTTCCATGATCGTGGGAGGAGGGTATCGGTATCACCTGTTTCAAATATATTGGAGATTTTTGGTTCTTTTCTGATCACATTAAAACTTACTCTTTTATTGGGGTGAGCTTTCTCCGCCGTTTTTTATTTTCTGAGAGAAGTGCGATATTTTGTCCGAGATGATCGGTCTTTTTTTTGCGGGCGATTTGAATTTGGCGATTTCTTTCCTGCAGGCTTGCCCGCCTGACCGGGTCCAGAGAATCTGCGCAGTGGGGGCAGCAAATTCCAGATTCGTATTTCTCAGATTCCATGTCTTCAACCTTGAGAGGCCAGCGACAACCAAAGCAGATTTTGGAATCTCCATCTTTTAGTCCATGTACCACAGATACCCGGTGGTCAAAAACAAAGCATTCCCCTTTCCATAAACTATCTTCCGGTTCAACATTCTCGAGATAATTCAAAATTCCACCTTTTAAATGGTACACTTCAGTGAAACCATTCTGTAAGAGATGGGAAGATGCTTTTTCGCATCGGATTCCACCGGTACAAAACATGGCCACCTTCTTATCTTTTTGAGATTGTAAATTTTCTTTCACATATTCATCCCATTGACAAAAAGTTTCTGTATTGGGGTTCGTTGCTCCTTCAAAGGTTCCTAATTCAACTTCGTAGTCATTGCGAGTATCAATCACAACAGTATCAGGATCTTGAATGATCTTATTCCAATTCTTAGGTTCTACATAAGTTCCCACCATATCGTTTGGATTAATGGAAGCGTCTCCCAGGGTAACAATTTCTTTTCTGACAACCACTCGTATTCGATAAAATGTTTTTCTCGGAGTGGTGGAGATCCGATAGGGCATTTGGCTAAAACGCTCTTCTTTTCTAATGAATGCTAAAATTTCCTTAATTCCTTCTGCTGAACTGGATACAGTTCCATTTATTCCTTCTTCCGCCAAAATAATCGTCCCAAGAACATTGAATTTTTTACAATGTGTCCTCAGTTTTCTTTGCCAGTTTATGCAGTCCGGTAAATTGGCAAATTGGTAAAATGTTGCTACTGTCTGCTCCATAGCTCTAGCAACCTAATCGAACCCAATAGGATAATCGAAATAAAAATACTTTTTTACGAATCGCCAACTTCAATTATTGCTTTTAACACACCGGAGTCTGGTTGGATTAACGAGTCGAATTTTTCAGCTACTTGATCCATTGTAATCCGATGGGTAATCCATGGCTCTGTGTCGATTATTCCTTCTTCAATCAAATGAATGATCCGTGGGAAATCTCCCGGAAGAGCATTTCTTGAGGCCAATAAATCGATTTCTCTTCGGTGGAGGGCAGGGTGAGGGAAGCCGATCGTCTCCGTGGTAATGCCCACATAGACAAGTGCCCCGCTGTAGGCTACATATTCCAGGGCATTGGACATGGAATGATGATTCCCTGTGGCATCGGTAACCACATCGTAAAGACCACCATGAGTAATTTCTTTCATCGCTTCAATTTCAGAACCGTCCCCTTTAAAATGAACCAGATTTTCTATCCCGTAGTTCTTTCGACAGAACTCGAGCCTCTCTTCGGACATATCCATTATGGTAAGAGTGGCTCCAGTCAGTCGATTGAATTCAATTGTTGAAAGCCCAATTGGACCGGCTCCTATGACGAGGGCATGATCGCCCTTTTTGGCTTTGCCACGGTCGGACGCATGACAACCGATTGCAAGAGTTTCCACTAATGCAAGTTGATCGTAGGATAATTGATCGGATGGATGTAATTTGTCCGCACGAATAATGGAACGTTCACAGAGTCCGCCATCCATCATTACGCCAAAAACCTTCAGGTTTTCGCAACAATTTCCGTGTCCCTTTTTACAGGGGTGACATTCTCCACAATTGAGATAGGGTTCGATTGAACAGCGATCTCCCGGTTTTACATTTTGTACACCCGGTCCGACTCGAATAACTTCCACTCCAAGTTCGTGGCCAGGAATGCGCGGATAGTCGAAAAAGGGAAATTTTCCCAAATAGCAGCTTGCATCGGTTCCACATATTCCCATCCGGACAGTTCGAACAAGAGCTTCACCAGGGGCAGGCTCGTTTGGTTCATCAATCTCAAAGGATTGGAATGACTGGGGGGCGGTGAGGCGAATGGCTTTCATCTTTACAGGGGAAGTGCGATCGATTGGTTCATCGGTGATTTAGGCCTGAACGGACTGAGTCCAAAAATGAGCCATCAAGGAAGCACCATGGGAGGAAGGGTGAACGCCATCCCCTGCCCAATGCTTAGGCGGGGCATATTGAACTGCTTCATCAAACATCGATTGAAAGGGAACAAAGGTGGCATTATTTTGATCTGCGACTTTTCGGGCAGCGGCACGATAACGATCGAATTCCGGGAACCATTTCTCATTGACTGCTCCGCAGCGGAGAACGAAGGGTTCGCAGATCACAAACTGGGTCTTAGGCAATGCCTTACGGGTTCGTTCCATGAGGCTAAGAAAATCATCTTCGTAGGTTTTTACAGTTCCCTCATATTTACCATTTAATCCGTGCCAAATGTCATTCACTCCGATCATTATACTGAGGATATCCGGTTTTAAGTCTAGGCAATCCTTATCCCATCTGTTGGCAAGCTGGTGTACTTTATTTCCAGAAATTCCACGATTATGAATGGTGAGGTTAAGCTGTGGGTTTTTAATCAAAAGATGCGACGCGGCCATCCATGCGTAACCTCCTCCCAACGCTTTTTGTTGATTTGCAATTTGTTTTTTTTTGTCTCTTCCGGCATCTGTAATTGAATCGCCCTGAAATAGAATAGTCGTACCTTTTGGGAGAGAGAGTTGATTTGCTTTCTCATGATGGCCCGCCATCAGGTTCGTACTTATAGAAGAAGCAAGTCCTGCAATTCCAGCGGTTGCGAGTAATGATCGTCTGGAAATTTGATTGGTAACATTTATCATACATTTTAAATAGAGGATATTTAAATTCTAAAATCAATTACCAAATGTAAATTTCGTCCTTTATCTTTGATCCTTGCCGATTGAAAAGATCAATCTATTTTCAATCAATGAATCTATTGGAAAAATTATCCGAATTAAAAATTTCACTTCCTAGTGCACCAAAAGCCGCAGGGTTATACAAAACGATCTTGATCCAAGACCGATTGGCAATGTTTTCCGGACACCTTCCGATACTGGATGATGGATCGATGATAACCGGTCAAGTGGGAACTGACTTGACGGTTGAGCAAGGTGTGCAGGCAGCTCGTCAGGTAGGGCTGAATATTATTGCCAGTTTACAGGCTGAAATTGGAGACTTGGAGCGTGTGGAAAGGGTGAGTAAGTTATTCGGGATGGTGAATGCAGGCCCGAGTTTTAACCAACATCCTTTGGTCATTAACGGTTGTAGTCAGTTATTTTGCGATATCTGGGGAAATGATCATGGAGTGGGTGTTCGCAGTGCCTGTGGAGTATCGGGCTTACCGGGGAATGTGGCGGTTGAGATTGAGGGTGCCTTTTTACTCAAGGAATGAAACTGTTGAGATGGATATTCTGGATGTTAGGAATTGGAGTGGCATTCCTTTTAGCATTCTATCTTGCCCACCCACTCCTACTGCCTGGTTATGCCCGCCTATTTCAAAAGCATACTGCCAGTAAAAATGCCGATGCGATTATCTGTTTATCCGGGGGTCGAACCACCCGAGTGGCGGAGGGTCTTAGGTTATGGAACGAGGGCTATTCCAGGAAGCTATTTGTAACTGAAGAGAGACCCAGGAATAGACAATTTTCCCAATTGGAACTCAGTCATTTGAAGTTTGCCCAAGAGGCGACAAAAATGATGCAATTGGATGCGAAATGGGAAATTCTTCCTTCCCTTACTGGCGGTGCCACCTCTACTTTTGATGAAGCGGAGGATGCACTGTCTTATGCGAAAGAAAAAAATTGGGAACGGATTATCATTGTCACCGATGAATTTCATACCCGACGGGCCCATTATGCATTTGAAAAGATTTTTATCAATTCGGGTATCAAGGTCGAAGTTGCAGGAGCGAGTAACGAGGTTTTTTCAATTAGTAATTGGTGGAAGTCAGATGTTGGGATTTTATCTTATTTGGGAGAGTCAATTAAATTTCCTATTTACCTGCTGTGGAATTCGGAGCCCAAGATTGTAGAAAATAAGTAGCGTCTCGATACCTTAAAATGATTTTTTCTACTTCAGTAAGTTTTCGTTGGAAATGGAGTTAGGATAAAAGTTTTTCAATTCGTCCTTGATTGAAGAAATAATACAAAATGAGAATAATTTCCCAATATTGGAAAAGTCGAATTTTGCTTGAACCTGAATAAGTTTGTAGAACTTATACTTTCTCGGGAACCACATAGGGTGGTCGGTATGTTCGTGATAGCATGCCATTCGCTTGATCATCCCCGATAATCGTTTCAGTTTGGGAGTCAAAATGTAAGGTTCGACCCACAATGTAATCTGTTTCTTCCAGCTTCAGTCCATTTTCCTTTAAGTGGTCTTGCATGCGTTCTAAATATTCATAGGCCTTTTTATTTTCGCCAAAGGCTTTATTCTTTTTACTGAAACCGGATTTTTCACCCAGGCGATAGGAAAGATTCGCCAGATGGCAGAGTCCGCTGGATACGTGTCCCTCAAATACATGGGCATCGAGGTGGTTTTCCTTTCGATTTCGGACTGCTTGGATGAAGTTTTCAAAAATATCTACTTTCCCGCGTTCTGCGAGCGGGTCTTTTATGTTTTTAAGGCCGTGACTCTTGGTTGTCACTTGCTTGGCATCTTGATCAAAGTAAACATGATTAGAAACTCCCATGTTGGACTTGCCCGAAAGTCCCCGAACATCAAAGACGAGTAATGATTCGCCGTAATCAAAAATCGCGAGTTGAGTGTTGGCGGTTTCCCCTTGATCGTTATATCCAAATCGTCCACCCACGCTAAATACTCTCTTGGGCCAGACTGCTCCCGGGATCATCCAACGAGCAATATCCATTTGGTGGACACCCTGATTTCCGATGTCACCATTTCCATAATTCCAAAACCAATGCCAATTATAATGAACAAGATTTTCATGATATTTCTCTTGGGGAGCCGGTCCAGTCCAAAGGTCATAGTTGAGTTCACTCGGCGGGTTTTTGCTTTCTTTAAAGCCAATCGATTTTCTTCTTTTGTGGCAGGTACCCAAAGCAACTTCGAGCTTTCCTCT
>CAJQKB010000149.1 GCA_905478775.1 uncultured Opitutales bacterium
CCATCGTTATTATAATCGTGGAGTTTGACAATTCTTCCTCGAGTGATGGCAGTAAGAACGCCATCCACGACTTTCATGCCGAGCGGTTCATAGAGACCAGCGGCAAATCTCTGCCAGGTTACTTTATCCAGTTCATCATTAATTCCGCTCACGATCCATACATCTCCGGGAAGGGTCCCCACGGCGAGACGACCATCCGGGAAAAAGGCGAGGGAAGAGGTACGCATCCATGAGTTGTAAGCGTTCTTCAGAGGCACGGTAATACTGTCCATGGTGTACCCCTGAAAAGTTGATGTGGCTAATCTTCCTTTGACCGTATGCGTGGTATTCCATCTGCGTGGCCCCCCTTGGGTCTTATCAGAAAGATTGATCACTTGATCGGTGGGAGCTTTGTCATGTATTGAATCACTTTCGTCGTGAGCCAGAGCCACATTCAAATGAATGGGTTTGCTACTTGCGGGAATTCGCAGCACGAGTTTTCCGTTTTCACTGGCTCGGAATTGGACCCCGTCATCTTTTGCCTGAAGCCAGGCAATCGAGTGACCAATAGTGGCAATCCTGCCCTCGATCTTCGGAATGTCATCGAGAACAATTAATTCCAAGGGATTCTTGCCGGCATTGATCGTCAATCGGTGATGAATAACCGAGATTCCTTCGATTTCCTCGAGTCTGGGGCTTTCTAAAACCGGGCGTCCCTGCACGGAATAGGAGATAACCGTTTCATCTCCGAACGGATAATGTCCGTTATAGCGCAATTGTTCCTCCGGCCATACAGTCTTTGGGAAAAGGTCAGGAATTGGGTTCTCCGCTTTACCGTCCCATGCCCACTGCCAACCATCGGACCGCACGATTGATTCAAACCGGGCACTGGGCAAGCCTCCGGCCCGTAGCCGGTGATGCAGGGTTCCACTGAAATCGAGGAATCCACCAGTCCATGCCCCAATCGTTCTCATGGTTCCCAATTCATAGGAAATGGTGGTTTTGTTGCCCAGGTCCAGGGTGAGTGCGTTATTGCTTTTGACATTTCCAACCACTGGGGAAATGAGTGCCCTCCCGTAGTCGCGCAGGTAGCCTGAGCGGGCGAGTTGCTCAATTCTTTCCGCTTCATTCCCGGTGCTCTCCGGACTTTTGGGCATAGTGTATGTGTTGGACTGATCAAATTTCACATATAATTCAGGAGCCTTTTCACGGATAATTTTTTCCCGAAGATAATGAATCACTTTGTATCGGTCGGCTGGGTTTAACTGAACCGAGGGCATCATGTTACGGAAGCCGTAAGTCAGGGTCTTAAACATGCTCAATGGATCGCCGCCATTTTCCATTTTGTTTTTTGTGAACGAACGGGCGAGTGGATTAATGGGAGGTGTGGTTCCATCCTTACTGTGGCAGGATGTGCAGTTTTGAAGGTATAATTTCCGTCCCGCCTCGAGGTAGTCATCATCCGGTTCACCTGAATTGAAGTAGGCCAGTTCACGATGGTTTACATTTTCGAAATCGTTCCATGCAATCAAAGATCCCGGGAAAGATTCACCCTTGTTTAGTCTTTTGATTTCTTCCCCGTCAAATGGACGGTTATGGAGTTCGAAATCATCAATCTTCCCATCGAAGTAATCCCCATATTTTCCTTTCCCCATAACCGCTGCTCCGAAATGGTAATGATCAAACTGCGTGGCATAGCCCATCTGTCCACGACCCCCCTGCGCTTTTTTTTCGGTATTTAAATAAAGGGTTGGACCGGTTGCCTGGCCGTAGGAAATGACCACATGATTCCACTGCTCTTTCTTGACCCCGTTCACAACTAATTTCCAGGGTCGTTTTTTCTGTTTCGGATCACCAAAGGAAAGGGAACCATTCTCATAAGTTAAACGATAAGCCTCCCCGTTATTTTCATTCCGCACGATCCCCAATAAATCTCCTTTTTTATCAGAGCTTGCCTCGAACCAGAGAGAAAGGGTCCATCCGGAAAGTTCTCCCATCGGAGAACCACGGTAATACCCCTTGCTCATGGCGAGGCCAGATCCGAGAGCGGGGAGGTTATTTTTGGGTAGTGGTGTGCGGCCACCTTCGAATTCAACGGAGATCGCAGGAAGAGATGAACTTATCAAACCGACGGCAATAAGGAGGGGTTTGAAGAGGGAAACGATGGAAAGGTGATTTTTCATGAATGACCGGGCTTAAAAATATGAATTTCGGAGGCAGTTTCTATTTCCTAGGAACAGGCTCTGTAAAACGCAAGCCATACGGCAGGTTTCCCCGCTTATTTTTTACCGTGATCTGGATCGTTCCGTCCGTCAAAATACTTCTCGCGAATCCACTTCGGTTGCCAACGGTCCAATGTTCTCGCGTCATTATTGTAGCTGGGTTTGAAGGGCAATCGTTTTTCCGACTTTAAGGGGTAGGGGTCTTTGAGATTTGTTCTCCATGTAATCATTAGTTGCTCCATTCTTTTTTGTTGTTTGGAGAAGTTCTGATTCTGGGCGAGATCTTTTATTTCATGCGGATCTTCCTCCAGATTGAAGAGGAGTCGATGATTGATTTGCGGATAAATATGGAGTTTCCACTTTCCGTCATTCACGCTCCTTTGGTTGTCCTGAAAGGGCAGGAAGAGAGATTTTCTGACCTCTTTGGCATTTCCCCGGATGATCTCAGTTAGATCTTCGGAGTCGATTTTATTTTCAGGTTTAACCTTAGCCAAATTGCAGAGCGTTGCATAAAGGTCATGCACATAAGTAAAAGCATTGCTCGATTTCCCTTTGGGTATCCCCGGTCCACTTAGGATAAGGGGGCATTGCATACTTTGTTCGTACACGTTTTGTTTGCCGAGCAGGCCATGACTGCCCATCGAGAGGCCATGGTCCGCGGTGTAGACAATGATGGTGTTGTCGGCATGGCCACTTTTTTGCAGGGCCAATAAAATCCTCCCAACCTGTTCATCAAGATGGGTGATTAATCCGTAATACTCACAGAGTTGATCGCTGATCATTTTCTTGGTGCGTGGCCAGGGAGCCAAGCCCTCGTCCCGTCCGGAGGTAGCTTGTGGCGCATTCTGAAAAGGATGCTGTGGGAGAAAGTTTTCGGGCAGGGGAGGCCGATTCTTGTAATAGATCTCCCGATATTTTTTGGGCGGGTTTCGAGGATCGTGGGGTGCCATGAAAGAGACATAAAGAAAGAACGGATTTTCTTTTTCTGCCTTTTGGATGAAGGATATGGCATCGTTTGCAAAGACAGTGCTTGAGAATTCTTCTGCCGGTCTTTTCTCGCTCAGCTTTCCATTCTTCAGGTCCTGCACATGGAAATCAGTGTGATCCGCCATGCCTCCCATATAAACGGATCGTCCATTGGAAAAAGACTGATCCAGGGTTTTCTTTCCATTGTGCCATTTGCCAATGATGAAAGGCTGGTAGTTTCCACTTTTTTTAAGCAGGGCGGGGAGCGTCTGGTTGGACCCCCAATTTGCCTGAGGCTTTTCACTAGGCAGGGTCATCCAGTGCTGACCGGTCATCAGCATGGCCCGACTGGCCACACAAACCGCCCCACTGAATGAGCCGGCACAATAGTTTTTACGAAAGCTAAATCCTTCCTTGGCCAATCGGTCTAAATGGGGAGTCTGGATATGAGGGTTGCCGTGGGCGGCAATCGTATCCGCCCGTTGGTCATCCGCAAAAAGAAAGAGAATGTTGGGCTTTTTCTTGGCCGGCAGGAAGGTGCCGGAAAGAACGAGAGCCAACAATACCCGGATCATGAATCAGCTGGCTACTTTTTCCCGGTAGGATTCCACTTCCCAGTTTTCGATGAATTCCCGTGCCCGGTCGGTCATGTACTCCACACTGCCAAAAGCTTGGGAAAGCTTAAGGACTTGAGCACCATCCTGGGCAAAAAGCAGGGCAAGCCCGGCATTCTTCTGGGTTTTACCCAGCCCATAGATACGATCGCCATGTATAAGAACTTTAGGAGCAAACCCGTGCTTGTTCTGGTAGGCGTCGGCATTTTCCTGAGTCAATTCATCTGAAAAAGGAAAGGCCCGTGCATAAACGAGATGATCCGGGGTGATCGGTCCGGGAACGCAATCGAAATATCCAGAGGATTCAATGAACGCGGCATCTTCCCCGAATATTTTCTGAATTGTAGACTCTGCTTCGGAGTCTCTGGCACCCTCGGAGATACCAAGATCTTCGGTGATTCCGAGTTTTTCATATTCCTCCCGGAGTGGATTCATCACGCTGGCGTAAAGGGAACGGATTTCCTCCGCGGTATCTCCGGATACGAAGATGCCGTGATTTTTAAGCATGATGATCTTCGGAACACGGTTGAACTCGGCTTTGTAGGCATCGATACGATCTTTCAATACCATGCAAAGAGTGTACCCGGCATCGATGTACTCGACCCAAAGGGCATCAGGGAAGAGTCGTTTGCACACGGACTCGCCATCCTTCGCACAGGTCATCCCATTCACGAGCAATGCATGCGTGTGAACCACAAACTTAGTTTCAAGAATGTTGTGCAATGGCGCTTCCACGGATGGGCGACCGGCATCGTTGAGAACGGCTTCGCCCATAAAGTTTTTAACCAGTTCCTCACGGGCATGAGATTCTTCGGGCGTTTCCACATCATAAAGCCCGTTGACCTTGGCTCGGTTTAAAGTGACGAAGGTATCCTCCTGCAAACCGGCCAGAGTGGTGCCCGATGGTTTTACCCAAAGTGTGGATTCATCTTTGTAGGAAGTGTTACCTCCTCCGCCCTTAACATATTCCGGCGTTCCAAATTCGTGAGAGAGTTCGACAATGGTCTGTAGGTCTTGCATGATCTTTGTATAAGGAAATCTTTGATTCCCTGCGAGTGGAAAACTTCAAAAATAAATGAATAAATTTTCGATTGTTTGCTTGAAATCATAATAGGATAATTTGATAATTAAATCATGTTTTTTGGTGCTAAACTTTTCCTGTTTGTTTGTGTTCTGATGGGATCCGTACTGCATTCGAAAAATGCGGAATGGTGGTCAAGGACGCCCCTTCTTCAACCTAAAGTTCCCAAGGCAGAAAAATGGGGGAGAAATCCGGTTGATCGCTTTATTCTTCAGAAATTAAGGACCCATGCCCTGAGCCCGGGTTCGGTCGCTTCTCCGTCGGTTCTGATTCGTCGTTTGACCTACGATTTGACCGGATTACCCCCGAGCCCTTCAGAGCTTTCGGCATTCGAAAAGGAATATGCTTCTGACCCAGAGCGTGCTTATGAAGAATTGGTCGACCGCTTACTGTCGTCTCCAAGGTATGGTGAACGATTCGCCCGGCACTGGTTGGATGTGGCCAAGTATGCGGACACCTGCGGATACGATAAGGATAAATTACGACCCCATGCCTGGCCCTACCGGGACTATGTGATTCGTTCCTTCAATCAGGATAAACCGTATGCCCAATTTGTGAAGGAGCAGATCGCGGGTGATTTTATCTATCCGGACACGGAAGATGGGATTCTGGGTCTTGGTTTTTTAGCAGCTGGGCCATGGGATTTTATCGGGCATGTGGAAGTACCTGAATCCAAGACTGATGGTAAAGTGGCACGTAATCTGGATAGGGATGATATGGTATCCAATGTCTTCAACAGTTTTTGTGCCACCACGATCCAGTGTGCCCGTTGTCATGAGCATAAGGGGGATCCGATTGGGCAGGATCACTATTACAGTTTGCAGTCGGTTTTTGCGGCGGTCGACAAGGCGGACCGAATATATGGGCTCGATCCAAAAGTGGCCCGCAAAAAAGAACAATTATCAATCCAACAGGGAACTCTTGCCCGGGAAGTCGCTTTGGCAGTGAAGGAATTGAAAAAGAAAGGAGCGGGAGAACTTAAGAAATTGAATGACCGCCTCTCCAAACTTCAGAAGAGTAATGGTATTGCGACTCGGGTGCCAGAGCATGGATACCACAGTCAAATTGTTCAACGCCCTGACTCAGTTAAATGGGTGCAGGTGGATCTGGGAAAGAGGCAGAAGATCAAGTCCGTTTTATTACATGCATGTTACGATGATTTTGCCGGGATCGGTGCGGGTTTTGGATTTCCCAAGCGATTTAAAATTATTGCCTCGAATAAGGAAGACTTTTCCAGGAATCAAATATTGCTGGACCGCACGAAGAAAGACTTTGTAAATCCCCGCCTTGAGCCTGTTTCCTTTATCGTGAATTCCCATGCCCGTTATTTGAGAATTGAGGCAACCAAATTGGCGGAGAGAAAGAACGATTATATTTTGGCATTAGCTGAACTTCGGATCCTCGATGAAAATTTGGAAAATCTGGCGATGGGAAGAAAGGTCACCGCTCAGGACAGTATTGAAGCACCGATTCGTTGGCGAAAATCGAACCTGACGGATGGGAAATGGTCCAAAAGTAAAGATCCCGAGAATTCCAAACAACTTCATGCTCTCCAAAAGGAACGCGAAATATTTCTCTCATCCTTGCAAACAGATGAGGAGAGGAAAGAACTGGCTAGTAAAAAAAAGGAACGGAAGGAAGTCGAAAAAAGCCTCAAGGCCTTGCCTGAAGGAAAAATGGTCTACGCCGCGACCACGCATTTTAAACCTCGCTCAAATTTTAAACCCACGAAAGGCAAGCCGCGGAGGATCCATGTTCTGCATCGGGGAGAAGTTAACCAACCACGGGACCCTGTTCGCCCTGGTACGATTCCACTTTTAGCCAAAGAAAAATGGGAGTTTGATCTGCCGGAGGTACATGATGAAGCGGAGAGACGGGCGGCTTTGGCGGAATGGATTGTCCGCGAAGATCACCCGCTCACCTGGCGGGCGATCGTAAACCGCGTCTGGCAATGGCATTTTGGTCAGCCGATTGTGGGGACGCCCAATGATTTTGGTCCGCTCGGTCAATCACCGACTCATCCGGAGCTTTTGGACTGGCTGGCAGTTTACTTCCGTGATTCTGGAGGTTCGTTCAAAAAACTCCATAAGCTTTTGGTGATGAGTGAAACCTATCGGCAATCCTCGCTGGAGGACGGAGATAAATCGAAAATTGATTCGAGTAACCAGTGGCTCTGGCGAATGAACCGGAGAAAACTTTCGGCGGAGGAAATGAGAGATGCGGTTTTATTGGTGAGTGGTAAACTGAATCTGGAAATGGGAGGGCCTGGGTTTTACCTTTTTAATTTAGAGCAAACTGCTCATTCTCCTCACTATTACTATCACAAATTCGATCCCGAAGATGAGAAAAGTCATCGTCGTTCCATCTATCGTTTCGTGGTTCGTTCCCAGCCCAATCCCTTTATGACCACCTTGGATTGCGCTGATTCCTCCCAGAGTACTCCGAGGCGAAATGAAACCCTGACCGCGTTGCAGGCTCTGAGTCTGCTTAACAATAAGTTCACGCTTGCGATGTCACAGCATTTTGCCAATCGACTGGCCCAAGAAGGGAAAGGGAGCGGTTATCAGATTAAAGCCGGCTTTAAACTGGTTGCCGGTCGTCTGCCAAATCCCGAAGAATATCAGTTGCTGGTGCAGTATGAGGAGAAGCATGGTATGGCCAATCTTTGCCGGTCCCTGTTCAGTCTGAGTGAATTCTCCTTTATTGATTGATGATGAACTTATCTCCGATTTCACGCCGTTCCTTTGTATCTCAATCCACGATGGGAGGGTTGGCCCTTGCGTCAATGTTATCAAGGGAACCTTTACAGGCTGGAGTTGGTTTGCCCGCCGGCCTGCATCATCCACCACGGGCTAAGCGGGTGATTCAATTATTCATGGCCGGTGCGGCCAGCCATATCGATATGTTCGATCACAAACCGGAACTGATCAAGAGGCATGGGGAAGAGTCAGATTTTGGTGAGCATGTCGAAGCTTTTCAGAATGGATTGGGTCCATGGATGAAGTCTCCATTCGCATTTAAGAGATACGGGCGATGTGGAAAGTTACTGAGCGAGATCGTGGAGCCCCTCGGTGAAGTGGTGGATGATATTTCATTCGTTCATAACATGGTGGGAAAGACGGGGGTGCATAGTCAAGCCACCTACTTACAGTCTACAGGTTTTCAATTGCCCGGGTTCCCCGGTGCCGGTTCCTGGGTGAGCTATGCGTTGGGATCGGAAAATGAGGATTTACCGGCTTTTGTGGTGCTACCGGATCATCGCGGGTTTGCTTCCAATGGCCCCAAGAACTGGGGGAGTGCATTTCTACCCACGCACACGCAGGGAACCACCATTTTTCCCCAGCGTTCAAATCCGATCGAGGATCTGCATCCTCAGGCAAACTTTGTGACCAAGGAGAGTCATGGTGAAGGAATAAACCTCATTAATCAACTGAACCGGATGCACCAGCAAAAGCGTCCCCTCGACCCACGATTGGATTCCCGTATCCGAAGTTACGAACTTGCGGCCCGGTTACAATTATCAGCCACCGATGCCCTCGATCTTTCCAATGAACCTGACCATATTTTAAAAATGTACGGGTTGGAAAATCCAAAAAAGGAGTATCCCAAGGAGATTAATCCGGAAGAGGAAACCGAATACTTTGGCAGGAAATGCCTGATTGCCAGAAGGCTGATCGAGCGGGGCGTTCGTTTCGTTCAGGTATGGAGCGGGAATGATAATGGATTTCCCCGTCGTAACTGGGACAGCCATGAGGACATGACCCGGGATCACCCATCTCTTTCCCTTGGTATGGCCCGGGGGACGGCTGGTCTGATTAAGGATTTAAAGCAACGCGGTTTGCTTGAGGATACCATTATTCACTGGACCACGGAGTTTGGACGGATGCCCAGTAGTCAGGGAAGCAAGGGGAGGGATCACAATCCCTTCGTGTTTACCAACTGGTTTGCAGGAGGGGGCTTTCAAGGGGGAGTGACACACGGGGAGAGCGATCAGTGGGGATACAAACCACTAGACCGAAAGAATCCCACAACCGTGTACGATACTTACGCCACCATGCTTCACCAACTTGGATTTGATCACGAGCGATTGACGGTGCGGCACAACTCGATCGACCGGCGCCTCACGGATGTTCATGGCCATGTGGTCACGGATATTCTTGCTTAGTGTCTTCGATTCTCAAATCCTACTGGTATGAAAAATTTAATGCCTTTTCTCGTTTTTGTTATTCTTTCAAGTTTTGTCCTGGGTGCCAAACCAGTCTCTTTATTTAATGGCAAAGATCTAAGTGGCTGGAGAAAAGCCAACTATGTGGTGGAGGACGGAGCGATTGTTTGCAAAGGAGGCAATCTGGTTTCGGAGAAGGAATACTCTAATTATGTGTTCGAATTCGAATTTCTTTTGCCACCCGGCGGTAACAATGGGTTGGGTATACACTATCCCGGAAAGGGAGATGCGGCTTACGCGGGTATGGAATTGCAAATACTCGATAACTCTCACAAGCGATATGCGAAACTCAAGGATTACCAGTACCATGGATCACTCTACACCTTAGCTGCAGCCAAGCGTGGCCATCTTAAGCCTGTTGGTGAGTGGAATCGTCAGAAGGTAACGGTTAATGGCCCGCTTATCAAAGTGGAACTGAACGGAACGGAGATTCTTAGTGCAGATTTGGATGAGATCAATCAAGCCAAGCCCAAGCATAAAGGAGCCAAACGGCGTAGCGGTCACATCTGTTTCTGTGGTCACGGAGCACCTGTGAAGTTCAGGAACATCACCATCCTCGAGTTGCCCGAGGGCAAGTAATTCGTTGTCCCTCCCGCTTGCCGGGATGCGATCCTTTGTTTAGCCGGACTTTTGGGCTAGGTAGACAGTTCCCTTCGACGTGTCTTCGGTTATAGGATTATTAAACTCTATGGTATGACCTTCAGACGACTCAAAGACTTTGCCTAATCGATCGATGAAGGATGATTCTGGTTTTCCGTCTGCCCAAATCGCAAAAACTCCCCCCGGTTTCAAGTGCTGCTTGAGTTCATTCAATCCTTCTTCGGTGTAGAACCGGGCATTGGTCTGGTACAAAACATTGCTTGGCGTATGGTCAATATCGAGAAGAATGACATCGTGCTTTTTTGCTGGATTTACAGAATTGAAATGATTGTCAGTATCTTGAGAAAGAGCGAAAAAATCGGCATGAATCAAATGGCACCGATGATCACCAGTTAAAGATTCGCCCAAGGGAACCAACCCATTCTTATGCCATTCGATTACGGGTGCTAGGTATTCGATAACGACAAGCGAGCTTACTCGTGGATCTTCCAGTGCTGCGACCGCAGTATATCCCAACCCGAGGCCTCCCACCACTACATCTAGATCGTCTCTTTCCATTAAATCAAGCCCGAGCTTGGCGAGCTGATGTTCTGCTTCATGAAATAGACTGGACATTAAAAAATCGTCACCCAGTTTGACTTCATAAACATCAATATCCCCTAGTTTCGGTATTCTTCTGCGGCGCAATACCAAGTCACCTATGGGGGTGGAATTAAAGTCCAGTTCTTCGAAGATCAAAATCTTTTTCCTCCTTAAAATTAAAGAATTATACAGTACCTAGCGTCTGAGCTTGCGGTCGTAAAACTGTTCATTTTTTGGGCGACGGATCGGGAGGGAAAGACCACTGGTGGAATCGAGTTCATTAAATAGTTTTTCACGAAGTTCTAGGATATGTTCCTGGTAAGCGGGTACATGGATTAGATTATGACGTTCATGTGGATCGGAATTTAGATCATAAAACCCGTTCCGGTCCCACACACCATGATAAAAGACGTATTTTTCTTTATCTGTACGGATGGCGAGGGTTGTCGGGGTGGCTGGGAAATTCCATTCCCAGTGGTATTCATAAACGAAATGATCACGCCATTTATGCTTTGGCTTCTTTCCCTGAAGTAATGAAAGGAAGGAGTCTCCGTCCATCTTGGGATTGGCTGGTAATGCAACTCCCGCGTATTCCAGAATGGTGGGAGCAATATCCACATTGAGAGTCATGTTTTCAATGCGGGCACCCGGCTTGATCAACTTGGGATGGCGGGCGAGCATGGGAATGCGGATGGATTCCTCGAAGGCATCGCGTTTGTCGTAGAATCCATGCTCTCCGAGGGCGAAACCATTATCCCCGAGATAAATAACCAGGGTGTCTTCGGTCAGTTTGAGCTTATCCAACTGGTTGAGGACTCGACCAATATTCTCGTCCAATGCATGAACGGTCTCGCAAAAATTATGATACAGTTCATCGAAGTCCGGGACGGGATCTTTATCCAACGCACCCGTTTGCATATGGTCGATCCCATGAATTCCATACCTGCGTTCACGAATCCAATTGGATTGCGTTTGATAATTCTCCTCGGTGTTTGCCATGGTTTCCGGGTAGTCGATCTTTTTGTCCGAATAGCGTTCGGCATGGCGGGGAGGGGGCTGGAAAGGGTAGTGGACTGCCTTGTATCCGATTTGGAGAAAGAAAGGTTTTTTCTTTTTATTGGGCTTGGATACTTGGTTGAGCCAACTGATCGCCTGATCAGTAAGCAGATCGGCATTGTATCCCTTGAATGATTTCCTCTTGCCATTAATGTTGAATGTGGGATCGAAATAAGTTCCCTGACCGGCAAAACTAACCCAGTGATCAAAGCCTTTTCGGGGGGTGTCGTCTTCATGCCCCATATGCCATTTTCCCACATACCCAGTTTGGTATCCTGCATCCTGTAAATACTCAGGGAAAAACATGGTGCCTGGCGGCACGGGCCGCTGGTTATCAACCACCCGATGATTTCGCATATATTGTCCGGTGAGAATGGAGGCCCGGCTGGGAGAACAGAGAGATGTGGTGACAAAGGCATTGGCCAGATGAGCACCCTCAGTGGCAAGGCGATCCAGGTTGGGAGTCTCCAGGAATTCAGGAGATTCCTCCATGAAGCTCATAAAATCATACCGGTGATCATCGCTGAGTATGACGACGATGTTTTTGCCTCTAGCAGCAAGAGGCACGAATAAAATGTATATGAACGCAGTAAAGGAAAAGCAGGAAACGTATTTCATAAGTGAATTTTTTTGGATGCAGATAATTTGTGGGTACGGAAATTGAAGTTGTTTTAATATTGTTTTTATAATCGATTTCTGTCCACTTGGTTTTGATCCCGTTTTTGCCAAAGTTTGGCGAGTTCATTGGCTTTTTGAGGATTTCGTTCGGCCAAGTCGTTTAATTCATTTGGATCCACGCTGAGATCATAAAGTTCCCATTTGGCCCTCTTTTTTTGATCTTTATTGAAGACGAGTTTCCAATTTCCCGTGCGGATAGCTTTGCCTCTCGCATGATGGAAAAAAAGGACTGCTGGGTCTGCTTGTTTCTTACCGAATAGAGCAGGTAGAATGGATCGGCCATCCCAAGCGATTCTCTTTTTTCCCGCTGAGGTTTCTGGCGGAGTGATTCCGGTGGCTTCGATAATGGTGGGTACCAGGTCAACGAGATGTGATAGGGTTTGGTTGGTGGATCCCTTTGTTTTAATTTTTTTTGGCCAGTGAGCAATCATAGGTGTATGGATTCCCCCTTCATGGTCATATTGTTTGAAGAAGCGATAGGGTGTATTGGATAAATTGGCCCAGCCATACCCATAGCTCTGGTAGGTAATTTCTGGACCAGGCATAATGTGAGTGAGGTTCCCGGGTTTCATTGATCTACCGTCCCTGGTTTTTTCTGGGAGGTAGTCACCTTTTCTATTAGGCGGGTATTCGACATGGCACCCTCCATTATCGATGGTAAAAAAGACGAGAGTATTTTCAAGTTGTCCGGATTCCCGTAAGTGATCGATCACTTCACCAATGACACGATCCATTATGCTAACCTGAGCGGCATAGACTTCCATGCGCCGTTCCTGCCAGGCTTTGTGCTTTTCATCTTTCCATGCAGGAATATTAGGGTGACGGGGGGAAAGTTTAACTGACTGGTTAATGACTCCCAATGCTTTCATTCGTTTGAGGCGTTTTTTCCTTAGTTCATCCCAACCAGCAGAGAACTTTCCTTTGTAGTTATTAATTTCATCTTCCGGTGCATGAAGGGGCCAATGGGCCGCAGTGAAGGGCAGATAGAGAAAGAAAGGTTGATCTGTCGGAGACTTTTGGAGGAATGAAATCGCTTCTTTTCCAATCGCGTTAGTAAAATAGTAATCCTCATCGTCCATAAATTCATGGTCGATTGAAGTTCGGTTTCTTTTGAGACCCTCAGGGGAAAAGAAACTACTTGCCCCGCCAAGGATTCCATAGAAGTAATCAAATCCGCGTTGATCGGGATAGACCGCATCTCGTCCATTGTTTTGTGTGAATTTCCCCGCGAGGTGCCACTTGCCCATCATACCGGTAGCGTATCCGTTTTGCTTAAGAACTTCGGGGAGACTGATGCAGTGTGGATGAAGGGTGCCGTTTTTTAGGGAAGTTCGGTGATACACTCCGGTGAGCATGGAAGCACGGGACACCCAGCACATATTTTCGCTGTAGAAATTTGTGAAGCGAACACCCCCGTTGGCTAGGGAATCCAAATTCGGGGTGCGAATCTCTCCGCCGAAACATCCTAGATCGGAGTAACCCATATCGTCCGACATAATTACTAGAATGTTGGGTTTTCCGGAAAGCTGGAGAAATCCTGTAAACAAGAAAACTAAAAGTAAAATGTTTCTCATATAATAGGATGGAAGAGAAGAAGGCTTTCGGGTCAATTATTAACCGTTGATCCGAAGGATATTATTTTTAGATTATAGATTTCAGCGTGACCTTTTCTTCTTCTGCCAATTAAATGATTATTTGCTCAGTACTTAAATTATGAAAATATTTCTCATCACTCTTACAAGCTTCCTGTTCCTTTCATGCGTGGCCTTGGCCAAGAAACCAAACTTTGTCTACATCATGGTGGATGATGCCGGGTACGGGGATTTTTCCTGTTTTGGTCAGAAAAAATTTAAGACTCCGAATGTGGACCGGATGGCCAAGGGGGGAATGAAGCTGACCGACTTCTATGCTTCCAGTACGGTTTGTGCACCTTCCCGTTCCAGCCTGATGACCGGTCATCATTCGGGCCGTGGTTACATCCGCGGTAATAAAGAGATCAAACCCGAAGGGCAACATCCGTTACCCATGAAGGCAGTGACTATCCCTGAAGTTTTAAAGCAGTCAGGTTATGTTTCGGGTATGTTCGGTAAATGGGGACTGGGTGCTCCCGGTACCGAAGGTGATCCAATGAATCAGGGTTTTGATCGCTTTTATGGACTGAACTGCCAGCGTCAGTCTCATAATTTTTATCCCACCCATGTATGGAGCGATCGGAAAAAGGTCATGCTGGATCGTAAGCATTACTCTCATACATTGATTGCGGACGAGTGCCTGAAGTTCATTCGGGTAAATAAGGATAATCCATTTTTCTGCTACGTTCCCTTCACGATTCCTCATGCGGCGATGCAGTCTCCCGAAAAGCGGATTGCTCCCTGGAGGAAGAAGTTTCCCGAATTTGAAAAGGTTACCGGGAAGTATGGAGGTTCGGTGATCACCAATCCGGTGGCTGCCTTTGCGGCGATGATGGAGCATATGGATGAAGATGTCGGGCGGATTCTTGATCTTCTTGAAGAACTTAAGATCGATGATAATACCCTGGTGATTTTCACCTCGGATAACGGTCCTCACAAAGAGGGTGGGCATAAGCCTGACTTCTTTGACAGCAATGGTCCGCTCAAGGGATATAAGCGCGATCTATATGAGGGAGGCATCCGGGTTGCCACAGTTGCCTGGTGGCCTGGTAAAATTAAATCCGGAAGCACCAGTTCCCATATTGCCGCGGGTTGGGACTTGTTACCCACCCTGTGTGAATTGTCAGGCACGGAAGCTCCTACCGGATTAGATGGAGTATCCTTCGCTCCCACACTCTTGGGTAAAAAGAATCAACAAAAGAAAAGAGAATATCTCTATTGGGAATTTCATGAACGGGGAGGCAAGCAGGCGGTCCGTATGGGGAAATGGAAGGGGATTCGTTTGAATGTTCGTAAGGATCCAAATTCTCCGATCGAGCTCTATGATTTATCTAAGGATATTGGAGAGGAAAACAATATTGCTTTAAAGCATCCTGAAATCGTAAAGGAAATTGAGCTTGCGATGAAGGAATCACATGTAGAGAGTTCGATCTTTCCATTTATTAAGTAAATCCCTTTTTTGATTTTCTCCCATGCAAAACAAAATTTCCTGCCCACATTGTGATAAAGAAATCACTACTTTAAAGATGGGTTACAATGCCAAGCAAGCTTTAGTGATTATACCTATATTGTTGCTTGGTTTTATTCCCTTTCTCTCCATATTTTTTAAATCCAATTCTCTCGCTTCCGATGATTTGGATATTACCAGTTTTGATACCAGGATAGATGGCAAAGAAATGGTTGTGACTGGAATTATTAATAATTTAACGGACAGTGCTTGGACTTCAGTTAGTGTGGAAGTGGAGTTTTATGACGAAGGCGGAAATTTTATTGGTGAAAGTGATGACTACATAGGTTCCGAAATCCATTCCAAAGCAAATGAAAATTTCGAAGTTCGTTTTCGCAATCTGCCCGAAGTTGTATTGCAGGGAGATGCCTCTACTAAACTTAAGATTGCCGGCGGAGTCTGCAAAAACTTTTAAGTAGAAAAAAAGAATTTTAAAAGAATTTAATGAAGGTAATTTTTTACTTACTTTTGGTAAATTTATTTATCTCCTGCGGAGGTCATTCAAATAAATCAGTTCCCCAGTCCCTTAAGGGAGGTGCTTCGGTTGTTGCCGCTTCTCCAGTTATTCTAGTCGGTGGTTCCATGATTGGCGGGAGGAAGATTGCTCAGAAAAGTGCGATCGTAACCAAGGTACCAGCGAAATGGTATGCTGAGGAAATTACTGGTGAAAGACTTCGCACCTTAATGATACCAACTGGGAAAATGACGGGGAAATGGAGCTATATGGGAAGTCGTGGGGATCACCATTTTTTTTCACATGAGATTTTGGGTAGGGATATATATCGAGTCTTGAAAACTCAATACGAGGTGGAAGATTCATTCCCATTAACTTGGCAAAATTCAAAATGGAGAACTATTGCAATTACCAGGGAACCCTTTGATCCGGAATTGCTCGAAAGGTTTCGCAATGATGCCGGGATAGAACTGATTCCCTTGGAGAATCAATAGAAGTTAGCAGTTACACTTGTTTGGGTGGGCTGTTTCCTCGCTCATGTTCAGATTACATTGTGATGAAAAGATACATCATGACATTTCTTTGACATTTATTTTACCGAGGACTGACAACATTTCACTCGTTTTGTGGTTGAATGTGGGTTTTGAAAATAAACCCAACAAATATTCACATCATGAAAAGATTATCTATTCTACTTACAGCCACATTCTTTCTTTTAAGTGGCATTCAAACCATATCCGCAAAAAAGAAGAAAAAGGATTCAAAGGAACCTAATGTTCATGTCCGGGTTGATTTGGATCGCACTATTCTGCCTGCCGGCAAAAAAGGAAAGGCAGTAATCAAAGTCTGCCTTGAGCCGGAAGAAATTATTCGCGATGCCGCGAATAGACCATCGGTAAATGTTGCTTTAGTCCTTGATAAATCCGGATCAATGAGCGGTGAAAAAATTGCACAGGCAAAGGAGGCCGCCGTTCAGGCGATTCGACGTTTAGGAACGAAGGATTTGGTATCTATTGTAGCTTATTCCAACCAGGCTGAATCCATTGCTCCGGCACAGAAGGCTGGAAATGTCAGTAAACTGGAAAATATTATACGAAACCTGCGAGCCGTTGGGGGAACTGCCCTGTACGCTGGAGTAAATCAGGGAGCTGCAGAATTAAGAAAGAATTTGAGCAAAGAATATTTTAATCGGATTATCCTTCTTTCAGATGGCTTGGCGAATCAGGGTCCATCTTCAACCGCTGATTTGGTAAGACTGGGACGGGCTTTTGTGAAGGAAGATATTTCAGTTAGCACTATCGGTCTCGGTGGTGGATATAATGAAGATCTCATGGCGGGTCTTGCGAAAGAAGGGCAAGGAAACCTTTATTTTGCCGAAAACAGTAGTGAATTGTCAGGTATTTTTGATGCTGAAATCGGAGATGCACTAAGTGTGGTTGCACGTAATGCAGTTATAAAAATTGAAATGCAGGGGAAGGTACGTCCCGTTCGTCTGATCGGAAGGGATGGAAAAATTGAAGGAAATCAGGTAGAAATTGAAATTAAGCATCTTTATGGTGGGCAAGATAAGTTTGCGCTTTTGGAAGTGGAAGTGCCTGAAGGTAATCATGATCAAAGTATCAGCTTGGCGAATATTTCAGTCAGTTTTGACTCTGCGAAGGGAGAAGAAAGGCAAACCCGTAAAACTAAAATTAAATGTGCTTTCAGTGATAACCAGAAAGTTGTGAATGAATCAGTTAATGAAGATGTGATCGTTGCCTATGTGGACAACCAGGTCGCAGAGGCCAAAGATCAAGCCATTCAATTGGCGGACGAGGGAAGGCATGAGGAAGCGGTTCGTGAACTTAAGAAACTAAATTTTAAGATCGAAGCCCAAAACAGAGTTTGGGCCAGTTCATCGATCAGCCATAAGAATGGTCAGTTTCTTGATGAAGTGGAGGAACTTGATCAAGCTGAAGGCCTGTCCAATGAGAATCGCAAGGCTTGGAAATCTTCGAATTATCAAGTGCAGTCTCAGCAGAAAGTAATTCCAAAAGCCCGAAAATAGGCTTTGAGCTGTGGCTTGCTATTATTGGTTGATTTTATCAAGTTAGATTGAAATGCGTTTGAATCGTTTTGTTATTTGGCTGGGTTTGCTGGTTATGGCTACCTTTTCAGTCGGAATCCTTGCCTTTCTTCTATTGCAGAAGGAAGGCAGTCGGATTCGATCAAATGCCGAGCATTCCCGTGTAATGGCGCAGGAAGCGACAAGTAGGGCAAAGCTCTATCATGAAATGGCTAGGCAGTCCCGCGAGATGGCAGAGTATGCTGAACAGGCGGCAGAGGATTCGTTGGCAATCCGGGCTAGAACGGTAGCAGATAATATCGATTTGATCATGTCCGAACTTAAAGATGGACTGATGTTGGGATTACGAAAATTGGATAATCAATCAAGCAACCAAGAAATGCTAGCTTGGTCTAATTCAAACAGATGGGTTGCCAATGGATTTGTTTGGGGGAAAGGTCAGGAGGTAACTTATTCCAAAGATACTCAAAATCGCAACCTATCTATTTTTAAAGATGATGATGGCTGGGCTTGGCAGAAAACAGAAAAAGCAAAAGAAGTTTTGGACGATGGTTTGGAAGTTGAATCCTTAGCACAGGTTGATCGTGATGAAAAAATGACAAAAGAAGCGGATGAAGGTGTAGTAGCTTACCAAAGTGAATCAGAACAAAATGACTTATTAGCTGAATCGCAAATTAGTCAGAGCGAGGCCTTGGATTCTCTCCAGCAGCAGCGTGCTAATTCTCAGGCTCTTTACTCACAAATCAATGCTCCAGCTGTCGCTAAACAGCGATCTCTTTCTCAGCAGCCTGATTCTCAGTTGGAAAATTACAGGGAAGCTCAGTCCTTTCTTAGTCAAAATATTACCGACTTAAATTTAAAAAAGATTGCAGTTGAATCAAAGAAATCTTCCTGGGCCAATGGCTTGGATAATTTCCGTGCAAGCAAAGTGCAGAGAAAGCAACTACGTGATGAAGTCAGGAATGATATTCAGGTTCTTGAGGTTTCTGATGAACTAGAAGAGGTGGCACAGGAGACTTCTGTTGATGGGGTTGCATTCAAATCGAGGGAGGAGTGGGAGTATGACAGAAACAAAGATTCTCCAATTTGGATGGTGTGGAGGCAGTCGAATCCTTTAACGGGAATGGGTTTGGAACTAGAGACCGAAGAGGTTATAAAAAGCCTCAAGAGTGGATTTCCCGAAAATCTGGTCGATGGTGAATCTTTTGTATTAAAAGATGATCAGGGGATTGAAATATGTTCTTCGGGGGACAGTCCTGGGGAGAATGAAAGGTTTGTGAAAGCTTCCGTTCCCGTTGGGGAAGAGCTTCCAGGTTGGAAGCTCTCCGCTAGGAGAGTTTTGCCTCAAGAGGTTGTTTTGCCTCCCGCTGAATTGCCGGATGAACAGATTGCCAAGTTAGGAAGCATATCATCAATTTTGGGCCTTTCATTTAATCCTGAGCGTGGAGGCTACCTTGTTTTTAGTGCGGTGATCTCACTTATTCTGGTCGCAGCATTTCTTTTGGGAGGTTCTGTTCTTTTGATTCAGGTGCGCAGAAACAGCTTAGAGGCGGTTAGAAAAACCACTTTTGTTTCCAATGTTTCACACGAACTGAAAACGCCCCTTACCACTATTCGAATGTACGGTGAAATGCTTGGCGATGGTATGGTGAAAGATGAAAACAAACGAAAAGGATATCTTCAGACTATTATTTCCGAAAGCCAGCGTCTCACTCGTTTAGTTAATAATGTTTTGGATTTTGGAAGATTGGAAAGAGGAGAGAAAACTTACAATTGGGAGCAGGTGGAAATGGGATCAGTGATTTCAGGAATTCTAGAGACTCAAACCCCAAGATTGGAGAGAAACGATCTCAAGGTGGAATGGTTGGACGAATCCCGTAATGGTTTAGCCAAATTGGATCCCGATGCTCTCGAGCAGATTATTCTGAATCTTTTGGATAACCTAGTGAAATATGCAAGCGAAGGAAAGTTTGCTGGAGTGCGTCTATTCAAGGATAAACAGACTATTACTCTGGAAGTGGCTGATCATGGTCCCGGAATTCCTGCGGAACAAAGAGAAAAGATTTTCGAAACTTTTCATCGTGTGGATGATGCTCTCACTTCCACCAAGCCGGGTTGTGGAATTGGATTAAGCATTGCTCAAAAACTGGTCGAAGATATGCAGGGAACGATTGCTTGTGAACCCAACCACCCCAAGGGTGCCTGTTTTCGTATTGTATTTCCTTTATCAAAAGAAACATGAAAAAAAGAATACTGATTGCAGAAGATGATATTAACATCCGTTCGGGTTTGATCGATGCATTGGAAATGGATGGGCATGAAGCTCATGGAGTTGGAGATGGGGCAGCAGCAATTTCCCATTTCCGTCAGGAAAAATGGGACTTACTCATTCTTGATTTAATGATGCCGGAAAAAAGTGGATATGAAGTGGCCCGTGAAGTCCGTGCGATCGGTTCAGATGTTCCCATTCTCATGCTTACCGCGAAGAGTGAAGAAATTGATAAAGTTCTTGGTTTTGAGATGGGGACCGATGATTATGTAACTAAGCCTTTTTCGGTTCGTGAACTGTTGGCCCGTATTAAGGCACTTTTGCGGAGAAGTTCTGGTAACTCTTCTGATTCTCAAAAAACAGGTGAGCCTCCGGCAAATTTTAACATTGGCTCTGTTGAGGTGGATGGTCGCCGATATGAATTAAAGGCAAATGGAAATGTACATTCACTCACGCCGCGTGAATTGAAACTGCTTTCTTTGTTCCGTGAACGGGTAGGGGAGGCTCTTAGTCGGGATTACTTACTCGATCATGCTTGGGGAATCGATTACTATGGAACAACCCGAACTTTAGATCAGCATATCGTTCAACTGCGTAAGAAAGTGGAACCTGATCCTGCCAGTCCGAAGCTTATTCTAACTGTTCATGGGGTGGGTTACCGCTGGGCAGAAGGATAATATCTTTTTTTAGAACGCCTGAGTAAGAGCCTCGGGGAGTTCCTTGAGCATCCTGCCCATGCCTTTGTTGTGTGCAGTGGCTGCCACCACTAGGTCGAGACTGGGGAAGACAAAGATGAACTGACCGCCCGCTCCCCGTCCCTGAATAATTGGATATTTTTTACCGTTGATTTCGCGAGTCTGACTCCACCAAAAATAGCCGTAAAAGTTTTCTTCATTTGTCTGCACCAGGGGTGAAGTGGCTCTTTTAACAAAGTCTTTAGGCAGATGTTGTTTCCCCTTCCATTTTCCCTGATGGAGAGTAAGCAAACCCATCTTGATCATATCGCGGGACCGTAAACTGGAACCGGCTGCTGATTTGGGGAACCCGCTCAGATCTTCCTGCCAACCATAGTTGAGAATACCCATAGGCTTCAGCAGTTCATCACGAATGAAACCTTCCGCCGATCCCGGAACAATAGATTCCAGGACCTGCATGGTGAAGACGGTGTCGGCTGCCTGGTATTTGAAGGGTTGGAATGAAGAGTTTGGAAGAACGGGTAGATCTTCAGTGAATTGTAAGTAAGCACGGGCTTGTCCCTGTCCACGAAGCAGATTGGGCTTTTGCATAAAATTGCCAATTTTCTTTTTGGGTAATCGAATGCCAGACCTCATTTGCATCGCTTGATGAAGGGTGATTTTATCCGCCCCTTTGGCTAATTGGTTAGTCTTGATTTCCCGAAGGAAGGATACCACGGGTTTGTGTAAGTCCTCCATGGAAAGGTGGCCAAGTTGAATGGCTCTACCTATGGCGTAGGCAGTGTAAGACTTGGTGATGGACATCTGATAGTGCGGATAGTTGGCCCTTCCTCTTCGAAAATAAGATTCGAAAATCAGCTTATCTTTGTACGCGACCAATAGGCTGTCGGTTTTACCATGCTTTGGGCTGTCTGCAGGTTCAGCCAGTTTTCGAACATAATGGAGGATTTTCTCTTTTTTACCTCCGTCTTTTCCCAGTTCACCTACTGTAAGCTGATCATTTCTGTCTCTTGGCTTACGAGTGATGAAGGGTTTTTTGAGGTAAGGTATTCCTTTTTCCTTTTCAAACGAGATATCTGCGGCATTAAGATCGGTAACTTCGGGAGCAAGTCCGGTGCTTGCCAACAATGTTTTCCCCAAGGGTAGGAATGCTAGAACTATATAGGAAGTGAGTAAATTGAGGTTCATAGATTGAGTTGAAAAAATGATTTTCTTACCGGCAATGAAATTGACATATGGCCCAGTATCAGACGAAATATATAAGATGTTTAAATTATCAGCCCTGTCTCTTTTTATCGCAACGCTAACCTGTTCGGTTTTCTCAAAAAGTGGACCGGTGATCCGTAAGGAAATCAAGGAGCAAAACGGACGCAAGGCTGAATACATGTACATCGACGGAATCAAGGTGCATGAGACGGATCCGGAAAAACAGCCGCAGCCTCCCGTTGTCGAACCCAAGCCTTATGATGCCAAAGCGGCCAAACCGCCCAAGGGGGCAGTCGTCCTTTTTGATGGTACCCCAAAAACTCTCAAAAATTGGCAGGCAACCAAAGGTGGGCCAACCAAGTGGAAATTAGTGGATGGAGCTCTGGAATCAGTCCGGGGGGGTGGTTACCTGCAGAGCAAGAAAGAGTTTGGATCCTGTAAATTACACATTGAATTTGCCACACCCAGTGAAGCAAAGGGGAGCGGGCAGGGGCGTGGAAACAGCGGAGTCTTTCTTATGGGGCAGTATGAAATTCAGGTTTTAGATTCCTACAAAAATATCACTTATCCGGACGGGCAGTGCGGAGCCCTGTACGGACGGGCCAAGCCTTTGGTGAATGCCACTCGTGGACCAGGGGAGTGGCAGACTTATGATGTTACTTTTCATCGTCCTATCTTCAATGATGAGGGCGAGGTTACCCGAAAGGCAAAATTCCATGTTATCCACAATGGCCATGTCATCCATGATAATCTGGAGTTAAGTGGTGGAACCGGTTGGAGAGGCCCGCACTCGATTTCCGAATATAAGAAACACAACGATAAGGGACCCTTGAAAATGCAGGATCATGGCAACCCGGTTCGTTTCCGTAATGTCTGGATAAAGCCCCTTAAGGACTGAGCTTGTCTCTGGTTGAAAGGATTGACATTTAAAGAGGGTAACCCGGATTGCTTTGGTAATCTGTGGGTTGTCTCAATCGGGGACTCGTGTTAGATGAATGTTTTAATTTAAACCAAATTATTCAGTAAACCTCCCAATTATGAAATTATTTTCTAGCTTTCTGTTATTTTCCACGGCTCTTTTTTCCTTTGCAAATGAGAAAATAACCCCTCTTAAGGGTTTGCTGGTCACGGGGGGTGGGCATCATGACTATGCTACCCAAAAAAATATAATTACCGAGGAGATAAGTAAGCGTATATCGGTGGAGTGGGAAATTCTTTTCGAGATGGATCCGAGGCGTATGAAAGGATTACTGGGCCGGGAAGATTGGGCTAAAGGGTTTGATTTTATATTTTATAACTTCTGCTTTGCCCGGGAGGATGACACTCAATTTATCGATAAAGTCGTGGCGGTTCATCAAAGCGGAGTTCCTGCAATCGCGATGCACTGTGCGATGCACACTTATCACCCCTATCTTAAAGGTAAACCCGAAGATAAGAGCTGGAATAAAATGCTTGGGGTGGTTTCTACCGGACACGGTCCCCATGTCCCCTATGATGTAACCATTGCCAAAGAACAAACCGGGCACCCTGTAGTCAAAGGCTTGCCCAAAAAATGGAGAACCCCCAAGGGTGAACTTTACATGGTCCCCACGGTGATGGAGGGAACCACTGTGCTGGCATATGGAGACAACGGTGCCGAACATAAACCACCCGCCCCACAGGCATTGGCCTGGGTGAAGGAAAAAGGTGGATTTAAGCTTTATGCGACCACCATGGGGCATCACAACGAGACTGTATCCACCAAAGAGTTCCTGGATATGGTGGCCAACGGAATCAGCTGGGTAACTAAAAAGTAGTTTTTAAGTGTGCTTCAGATTGAACTCTCGTTCGGAGTGGATTGCTTTACCTAACACCAAAACTTTTTGTAAGCTTTTACAAATTACTAAAATATGAAGTCTAAATATTTTCAATCTCTTCTCTTTGGCCTTTTCCTCAACGGACTCTGTGGGTTTGCCGCCGACAAACATTCCACCCTTGCCAAGAGTGGAAACTACAAACCGGGTATTGTACAACTTACTCCTGCCGAAGAGGCAGCGGTTCTTAAAAAGGGTGGGGTGAGTGTGCCCGATGGCTTCGAGGCCACTCTTTTTGCACCCTGGCAATCGGCGAACTACCCGGTCTATGTGGCAGCTGCTCCCAATGGCGATCTTTATGTTTCCAGTGATGGATGTGGTTCGTTGGGCCGAGATGCCGATCGTGGGCGGGTTTTACGGCTGCGGGACAAGGATGGAGATGGCCGGGCCGATGAGGTAACCGAGTTTATTGCCTCGATTGATTCCCCCCGTGGGTTGATTTGGGATCATGATCGGTTGTATCTCCTGCACCCTCCCCATGTCTCTGTCTATTTTGATCAGGACGGAGATGGGATAGCCGAGGACAGCAAGCGACTGGTTTCCAATATCGCATTCGGATTCAAGGATCGGCCGGCCGATCATACCACCAATGGATTGGATTTGGGCGTGGATGGTTGGATTTATGTGGCCGGAGGAGATTTTGGTTTCATTGAAGCAATCGGATCCGATGGGAGGAAATTGCAGAACCGCGGAGGGGGGGTGTATCGTTTTCGTCCGGACGGTTCCGGATTGGAGTTATTTTCCTATGGTACCCGAAACATTCTCGCTGTACCCACCAGTCCATTGCTCGATTTGTTCGGACGGGATAATACCAATGACGGGGGAGGGTGGAATGTCCGATTTCATCATTTCAGTGGATTGGATGATCATGGGTATCCCCGTTTGTATTTGAATTTTGCAGATGAAATCATTGCCCCATTGGCTGACTACGGCGGAGGTTCCGGGTGCGGAGGGGTCTACATCCACGAGCCCGGCTTCCCGAAGGAATGGGCCAATGCCCCTTTTACTTGTGACTGGGGACGGGCAGGTCTATACCGTCATCAAGTGGAGCGAAAAGGGGCGGGTTTTGTCGAAACGCAAGCACCCCAAAATTTTATTAAAGTGAACCGTCCAACCGATGCCGATGTGGATGGCATGAGCCGGGTCTATCAGGCCAGCTGGAATGGTCCGGCATCCTTTAACTGGGCCGGTCCGGAGCATGGATTTGTGGTGCAGGTAAAGCCAAAGGGTTATATTCCTGAGCCTCTCCCGGATTTTGAAAAACTTTCTGATCAGGAATTGATTGCTTTGTTTGAGTCGCCCAGTCAGGTCCGGGCGATGTCAGCCCAGCGCACTTTACTCCGAAGGCCTGAAACCGATGAAAGCACGAATTCCCTTTTTGCTTTTGCCAAAGACTCTACGAAAGAACTTCGTTCCCGCGTAATCGCCCTGTATTCGATTTCTCAGCGGCTTTTACTGAGTGCAGGTTTTCCCCGTGAAAAAGAATTGGCAGTATTTTCTGATCTCTCCAATGATCCTGACCTTTCTCCTTTTGTCATGCGGGCACTCGGGGATTTGGGCATGGATTTGGTCACCCAGGATAAGCCCGGTTTGGCCCCAGTTGATTTATTAAAAACAGGGCTCAATCGTTCTGATCCTCGAACCCGCTTGGAGGCGATCGTTTCCACGGTTCGTCAAAACAGGGCAGAATTGGCCAATCAAATAGCTAAAAGTTTAGGACATGCAGATCCCACGCTTGCTCATGTTGCTTACCGGGCAATTGAAGCCCTGGGCACTTATCAACCAGCTTTAGGCGTTTTAAACAATCCATCCTCGAACAGTTCCCAAAGAAAAGGTGCATCGTTTGCTCTGATGCGAATTCATAATGCCGACGTGGTTAATTCACTGGAGGAGCATCTGAAAGATCCGAAAGACATTTTATTCGATCACTCCTTTGAAATCCTCGCCCGTCTATACCACAAAGAAAAGGAGTGGGACAGTAAGCACTGGGGAGGCAGGCCCGACACCCGCGGGCCATATTATGAAATGACAACATGGGAACAATCGGCTCGAATCCTTACCACTCTTCGACAGGCAGTCAGTTTGGCTTCGAATGAAAAAGTGGGGGTCTATTTAGCGATGATGAGCCAAAACCGGATCGAGGATAATGAGTCTCTTCTCAAAATGGTGGAGCTTGCCCGAAAGGATTCCTCCCTTATTCCGACCATGGCCTCGCAACTCGTGGATAAGGAAGACATTCCTGATCCAGCCTTACAGATTTTGGCTTCATCGGCGAACAACGAAAAGCTTGAATCAAAAGTGCTCACTCAAATTGTTAAATGCTTACTTAAACCAGGCGATCCACAATTCCTATCCCCGATTATTGATGCCTTAATCATTGTCGAATCCCGTGGTGACCGGCTAGTCCTTCGCTCGGGTAAAGATTCTTTCTTAAAAAATAACCGCAAACTCGACCAGTTTCATCATGCACTTGTCCAATTGGCAAAGGGGGATCCCAAGCTCGCAAAAACAAGATGGGCTTATTCCGGAATCGTGGATATTTCCAGCCGGAAAAATGCCAATACGGAAGCCAAAGCGAATGCTGTTACATTTATTGAGGCATGCTGGAAAAAACCGTCGACGAAGACTCTCTTGATCTCTGTTTTGGTCGATCTACGTAACCGTTCCTTTGATGATCAAATCATAGATGCATCCAAAGATTCGGATGCCCGTGTCAGGCAAGCCGCGGTTCGGGCGATGCGACACTTCAAGATCGAAGAAACCAACAAGGACACCTCTCCCCAAGTAGCCAGTTTGCAGGCTGATCAGGTGCTCAGTCAAGTGAAAGCAATGAAAGGGGATATTGGGCTAGGGGAAGCCATATTTACGAAAGCGGCCTGCGCAAGTTGTCATACCGTACGCGAGGATGACCCGCAGAAAGGGCCTTACCTCGGAAATATTGCCGCCATTTATCCACGCAATGAATTGGCGGAGGCGATTCTTCACCCGAACAAATCGATCGCTCAGGGGTTTGCCACCAATTTGGTCACCATGAAAGACGACCGGGCGGTAATGGGTTTCGTGACCGAGGAGACACCGGACAAACTTGTGATGCGGGACATGGCCAGTAACGAGCATATCTTAATCAAGTCAGAGGTTGCCAACCGTTCCACTTTGCCCAACTCGATGATGCCCGCCGGTCTGATGCATCCTTTTTCCATTAAAGAGTTCGCGTCGATGCTGGATTATATTGTGGGTCTATCCCAAAAGTAATTACCATTTTATATGATCAGTAAAATTTTGAAAGCGTTACCTGTCTTAGCTCTGTTTTGCTACTTCTGCCAGGCTCAGGGAAATCAAGCAACAGCCCTAAAACCCAACGAACTGGCACC
>CAJQKB010000150.1 GCA_905478775.1 uncultured Opitutales bacterium
TCTTTTTTCAGTGATTTTGCTTCTTTGTTTGCATCCTGTGCCAATTGATTTGCGGCTTTGGCCTGTTCCTCTTTTTTTTCAGATTTCTTCTTCATTTCTTCATTAGTTTGAGCCGTTTTCTCTTCTGCTTGTGCAAATTCTTCCGCGGCCTGTTGTGCCTGCTGTGCAAATTCTTTGGCTGCATCCTTGATTTGATCAAGTCCTTGATTCCCATCAAGTGATGTTAAAGTTTCTTCCGCTGCCTGCTTTAGTGGATCACTCAGTTTTCTATCATCTGTCTTGGATGCTAACTCGTTTGCTTCCGTGGCAAGATCTTTGAGTTCATTTGAAAGAGCTTCATTTTGTAAAGCCTGTGCTGTTTTTGGAATTGCTTCTTGGGCTACCTCAAGAGAATTTTTGGCCACATCCGCGATTTCCTTAGCAACCTGTTCATTATCCATTCTTTCCTCATGCCTTGCGGTCCGGGCTAATTCATCCGCAGCTTCAAAAACTTGTTCGGCAATCTCTTTCTGCTGTTCCAGTCCCTTTACCATTTCTTCCTGTGCAGGTTTACTTGCTTTATCTAATTCTTCCAATTGCTTTGCTACCTCGAGGGCTTGTTTTTCTAATTCTTTGGCTTTATCCTTAGCTTCCTCATTTTTTTGAGCTGCCTGTTTGGCATTGGATTGTGCTTTTTTTTGCGTGTCCGGATTTTCGAATTCCTTGGCTTGTTTTTCGGTTAAATTTGCAAGATCCCGTCTTTGTTCAGTCTCCTCTTTTTGAGCTTCCGTTTCCTGGTTTGCCAACGCTAATTCTTCATTAATCTGTTCGGCTTGTTCCATTGCCTTCTTAGCCAGTTCTTCTTTTTTCTGTTTATCATCTTCGGCTTTTTGTGCTTGAAGAATAGCTTCTTTAGCCTCTTTTTGAGCCACTTGATTTTCAGGTTGGAGGGAAGCATCCTGGGCAGTTTTCTGGGCATTTTTCTTTTTAAAGGCTTCTTCTTGTTGTGCTTTTTCGACAACCGCTTTTGCTTCTGCCGCTTCTTTTCTGGCCCTATCCGCTTTTTGATTCAGTTCCTTTTCAACCTCCTTTTTTTCAGCCAGTGTTTCAAGGGCTTCATCTCGTTTTACTTTTGCCTGTTCAGCTCTTTTTTTCGCATCCTCCGGAGTCAGGTTGGCGAGATTATTAATTTTCTCACTGGCGTCATTAAGAACATCCTGAGCTTTGTTTAGAGCATGAGCCAATTCCTTGGCATCGTTTTTCAATGCTTGTGCTGTATTTGCAGGCTTTGCTGTATCCTTTGTTTGCTTCGCAACTTCTTCTACATTTTCTTTGGCCTGTTTCATTTTTTCTAAAGTATTATCAGGTAGTAGATCATCACTTTTTTCCACTGCTTGCTTCACTTGATTTTTAGCTAGATTTTCGGATTCTTTTGCAATTTGTTCGAGTTTCTTAGCAAGTTCGTTCTTTTTCTTAGCCAGTTCGGGATCACTAGATTCAAGTTTTTTAGCCAATTCCATTTCTTCTTTTTTTGCTTCCTCGAGATCTTCAATTGCTTCTTCAATGGTTTCTTTTGATATATCAGAAAGTTCTTCCTTCATCGGTTGATTTTTTTTCAATTCCTTCTCAAGTTCCGCAAGTAGCGCTTCTGGGGGAAGTTTTGCGAGTTCGCCGAGTTTTTCGGCCTGGGCAAATTGTTTTTCAATTTCTTCTTTAATCCCAATTTCTTCTTCTACTTTTCTTAGTTCTTCTCTTGTTTCGGAAGTATCTTTCTTTCGATTAACCTTTTCAAAATGGTCTGCGATTAAATCGAGAGTCTCGGCTAATTTCTGTTGGGTTTCGATGGTTGATTCCAGTGCTTCATTCTGATCCGCAATTGTATTTGCCTGAAGGGCATCGGACAGATTTTCTTGGACTGATTTTTTTCTGGTCTGTACGAGTGCGGCTGCATCATCAGCATCCCGTGCAATTTCCCTGCCTTCCGTATCCACTAAGTTTTGAACCCCAGCTTCCTGTCTTAAGGCAATGGTAAATGAGTCTATATCCTGATTGAGGACTTGTTGTTTATTTTGTAAAGAAATCGATTCTTTCCTGTTTTCTGCTAATTCCTGCTCCTTCTTATTCTTGATTTTTTCCGCTTCTTTTTGCCTGGTTCGCGTTTGTTTTGATAATGCCCTGGCAAGTTCGGCCAAGGTGGGTGCAAGTTCATTTATTGTTTTTCTCGCCTGTGTAGCCTCGGGTTTTAAGAGAAGGAGAACTTTTTCCAATTCTGCAATTATTTCCTCCCCCTGTTTATCCATTACCGAGAATTGATTATCTGGTCGACTAACTCGGTTTTTCATTTCCTTTGAGATTTCTTTTACAAATGATTTCGTATTGAGCGCCCTCAGAATATCGACCGCTTCTCTCGGTAGATTTGCCTCTCTCAGAAAATTGGATGTGGGTTCCCAAAAAGATACTGCCATTGCCCATTGCCTGGCTCTTTCTCCTTTCGCTTTTGTCCCCTGAATGGATCTTTTTTCTAAGTTGGTGAAATACACTGCCTGTTTGGCTGATTGAAGAACAATTTGATACATCTCAAGCACCCGAAAAGAATCTGAAATTAATAGGCAAATATCGGATAGGTTTTCTACCTGTTCAGGTTTTTCCACTGACGGGTCGTTCAAATTTTGTTTAAGATCGAAGAGGGCCCTGGAGGCTTGACCGGCATCTTTAACAAAGCCGGAATTTGGATCTTTTCTTGAATGTTCAACTTCCGAGCGCATGCTTAGCGCATCAATATTTAATAAAATTTCTCGATTAAATTGATCGCTCAATAATTTTTCAATTTCCGCGTTTTGTTCCAGGGTTTTCCAGTCCGTAGCAAGTTTTTTAAGATTACCCCATGTGTATCCTAAATTAAAAAATAAATTTTTTCGATCCTGTGCAAAGTTGTGATTTACTTGGTTGGAAAGGTTTCTTTCCGTTTCTTTGTAAAATTGTTCAACCATCCTACTCCATTTTTCAACCTGTTGAGCAAATTCATTTTTAGTAGCAGAAATATTTTCCATTGTGTCTAATAACTTTCCTTGCTCACGACTGGAGTTTTTAATGGCATGAGGAATACCCCGCCTTTCGTAAGTAAAGACCTTGGATATTGCTTCCCATTGGTGAAGTGCGATCTCCTGCCTTCTTACTAAAAAAGGGGATGAATGATCTTCTTTCGCCATTTTACTGAGTTCCTTTTGTTGTTTAGAGAGTTGTGCAAGATAGGAGGTGGCCACTGTAAGAATATGTTGGTCTAGTAAATTACGGGCAACATTTCGTAAATTCCCACTAAATCCGATCGCATTTTTTTGAACATTTTGTCCCAACTTATTCATCCATTTTTTTATTTCCTTGGGATCGTTTTGTATGTTTTCAAGTTGCTCTATGATGATTTGATTTTGAGACCTGGAGGTCTTCGCGAGTTTGCCCATTGATTGTGATAGCATTGCAATTTCCTGTGCATCGGTTCCTCTGGGCATAGTCGTTAGAACTTGTAAATTTTTTCCATAAGCGAAGTGTTCCAATTCTTTGAGATCATCATTCATTTTCTCCAAGCTTTCTAAATCCGATTCAAGCATACCTTCCTGATAATTTTTCCCTTTGCTGATCTGTTGGAATTCCTTGGCTGAAGCCCGGTTTTTATTCGCTACTTCTTCCCAGGCTTCCATCACCTGATTTTTTTGCTCTAAGATATTAATATGAGAAAGGTCAAAATTTCGAGAGACAAAGGACAGGTTAATCGGTTCGGTTTCTGTCATGCTGCCTTTGAGATCATATGCGACTAATTTGATCAACGCCTGGTCTCCTGGTTTTGGTTTTAAAGTGAGTAGATCAATATCAAAACTAATCGGAAATTTATTTTTCCCTTTGGCATTTCGATCACCGGGAAGTAAGAATTTTTTCCACTTCCCTTGATTGTTTCGATAATGAAACTCTATACGATTAAGACCAAGATCATCCGTTGCCCATCCTTCCAGGCTAAGGATATCTTCTGGAGCGAGTAATAAATTATCTTTCTGTTTTGCCAACCAGGATATAGAAGGCGCAACATCCACTTTCACATTAATTTCGTAGCGTGGTGAGGGTTTTCCTTTCCATCCAATCTTTTGGTCAATTAAATCAAGTGCACGGTAGGTACCTGATTGTTTGAGCATAATAGTTCCTCCTAATGATCTTCCACCCTCACTGGGAGAAAGTGGTAAAGTTCCGGGTTTCTTTCCTGTCCAATCCAAAAACAGGGAACCCGAAGAAACGGCTTGGCTCAAGTGAAGTTTTAATTCGACACGGGTATCCTCCCAGGCAGAAAGATGTCCTTTATCTTCTTCTACAACTTGGGGTGGGAGTTCGGTATATTGGGGGAAATGATAGGTTTTAGTGAACCCAATAATATAGGGTCGCGAGGCAACCTCCATGGTTCGCCATGCAGTTCGGGGTGAACTATCTACCCAGACCCGGTAGTCAAAAGGATTACTCCCCACATTATAATCCAATGCAAATCGTTCTGTGGTGCGAGAGAACATAGAAACCCGTTTTACCTTTCTCTTTTCTTTGATCTGAAGTTCGACCTGCCCGTAGGTTTCGTCTCCCTCCTTACCATTTACCAGTGCCAGAAAACGAAGAGGTTCGTTTTTAGGAGTGATGGTGGTATTTTCATCAGGGATCAAGAGGGTGACCTCCACATTGGTAACCGGGGCGATATTTGCTCCGGGAAGTAATGCACGCCCCATCAATCTTTGAAGCTTAGGACCAAAGTCTGTGTATGAAAAAAGTCCAAAACTAAAGAGAAGTAGAACGAGGGATGCTTGAATCCATCTTTTAACCATCGTAAATGGAAGAAGGCTGATAATATCCAATTCATGAACCTGTCCAGATACTTTTTCCTGAACCAATTTACGAAAGATCAATGAGTCATTGATCTCCCCCCCCTGTGAACCGAGTTCAACAGCTGATAGAATATCCTGTTTCATTTCGGGCTTAATTTGCTCAAGCAAACGTGCCAATTCCCGATGGCTTGGTAAATGAACGAGCATTCGGGCCGAAGTTTTCCATACTGCCCATATTACAAAAGCATATCCCAAAATAGATAAACCCGTACGGAGATCGTCTGGCATTCGTGCCTGAGTGGCAAAATCAATCAGTGCAATGGTGGTGAAAGTAAGGATCAATGTGACAAATCCAGTACAAATTCCCCGAAGAAGAATTAAATTTCTGCGGCGGACTCGAAAGTCTTCTAATTTTTTAAGAATGACGGGATCTGTGTTTACATTCATGAGATTAATTCTGGATGGGTAAATTTAAAGCATTCCGGCTCGTTTACGGAGAAGTAATTCGATTGCGAGTAGAAAAAATATTGGAGCAAACCACCAGTAACTTTGCCAAAGTACGAGCTCGGATGTGATCATTCTACCTGAGCTGACTGGTTTGAGAATTTTATTAAGTTGCCCGGCTTGTTCCTCCAGTAAAAATGTACCTCCTGATAAATCAGCCATTTGATTTAAGAGTTCAACATTACAGGTGAGATAACTCTTTTCACTGTTCATGATCGGTTTGACTAAAAATCGAGCCTCAACTTCCGAATCGGTTTCATTTAAGAATTCCGGAGATCGAAGAGAGACACGGTAATTTCCTTGGCCAAGTTGTGGTGTTTCACCAAGGAATAATCCGCCTGTCTCAGCTTGTAATGGGATTGTTGCAATTACTTTTGTTCCGTTCCATAGAAGCGCATCGACTTCCGGGTAAGGTTCTTGGGCTGGCTTTCCATTTTCATCTCGTAGTCGAGCCCGTATGACCGCTTTTTCTCCGGAAGAAAATGTATTTCCTCCCACATCAAGAGAAATTCGAGAATCGCTCACCGCAAATGGTTTTTCCATAATCCACGAGATTAACTGATTCCAATATCTTTGGTGATATTTATCCCCCACTTCAAAGCGCCATTTCCATGTTTCATCAAAGCCTGCATACAGGGCCTTCCCTGCACCAAAGCGATGGCCGGCAAGGAGTGGAGTCAGGTTTTTTCCAGTTTCATCTAGTTGGGCTTGCAGGAAAATTTCTGCACTGGGAAGAATTTCCACTGGAGCAGCCCATGCTGGAACGGGCAAATATTTCCATAGTTCACGGTTTCTTTGCGAAATAGGTTCTAAGATGAGAGCGGGTAATTGATTGGTTTGTTGGTTGAAAGAAAAAGTCCGTGGGGCCACCCTGGGTGGACTGTTCTTTTTCCATCGAACCGGTAGTAAGCTGAGCACAGGTTCCGTTTCAGCGTTTGAATATTTTCTTAGTATTTGTCGTGGTCCATCTAAAAAGAGTAAACCGCCACCGCGTTGGCTCACAAAATCACGAATCCACTCCTGTTCCTTTGTTTTGAGTTCATTGGCTTCCAATTCTCCGTATACGATCAGGTCGTAGCTAAAGAGAATATTTTTTTCATCGGGGAAAACATCACCTTCTTTACCCCTGGCTAGTATGTCATTGCTGGAACCAATACCACCCCATACACAGGTAACATCCCATCTTTCATCCCGTTCAAATAAATTTTTTAAATACCGAGTTTCCCAACGGGGCCTGCCATCCAAAATAAGGAGCCGATTTTTTCTGGTCACCGCATCCACAGAGAATGGAATGACATTATTGGCTAATTCGCTTTCTCCTTCAATCGGTTCAACTTCAACTTTTAACCGGAGGGGAACGGAATGAAGAATTAATTCTTTGTTTTCACCCAATAAGGCTTGTTTTTTCTCGACCAGTTCTTTGGCAGGGAAATCAAATTCAACTTCTCTTCTGCGTACATCTAAACCACTTAGGTTTTGATCCCAAACAATTGAATTATCAGAATCTTTAATCAGCAAATGAAAGGGTGTTCCTGGAATCAAATCATCTTTCAAGGTAATTGTTCCCCGCACCCGGTCCTCCTTAAAAACACTTGATGGATTTTGAATTGAAAGAACTGCTAGATCTGGTGGTCTTTGATTGCTACCCAAACCCACGGTATGGATAGGAAGATTTCGTGCGGCGAGTAATTTAGAAATTTCAAGTGGTGAGCCACCTCGATTATGACCGCCATCACTAAAAAGAACCGCCGCGGCCCGGGTGTTTTTGGTGGAGTTTGATTGATCTTCCCCCACTTTTATGGTCGACCAAATTCCGGTTGCGAGATCTGTGCTTGAATCAACCGGTTCAATCTCAAAGGTCGGAAGGTTAGGGGATGATTCATTTTCCCAGAGCAAGCTGGTGCTATTACCGGAAATAGTCCGTACTTCAAGAAGGTGAGTCTCAGAAAGATTGGCAAGCAAGCCCTTGTTCTTCTTGGTCAAAATTCGAGTGGCACGATTCCATCGATTGGAGTCCTCAAAAGAATTCATCGCACTCAATATACTTTCATTTCCACTTGTTAGGATTTCTTCGGCATAAGCATTGAAGGATTCCTCTAACTGGACTGAATACTTAAGCAAAGAACCAGCGAGTTTTTTCCAAAGGTCAGGATTATTAGAATCCGAATCTTTGATTGACTTCAAAAGTGGATCCATTTCCTTTTTCATTCCCTCTGTCCAATTTGAAAAAGACGGATTTTTTTCATTGGAGGGGGCAGAAAAACGGATACCAGGGATGGGGCGTTCCATTTCCCCATCGGGCAGGGTCCACCCAACGGCAACAAAATCTCCCCCGTTTCCTTCTTTATGAATAACTTCAAAGTGGTATTTTTGGCCAGCGGTCAGTTTTATTTTAGAGCTCTTTCGGTTCGAATCCCATGTTTTACTCATCGCCTGGGTAACATTGAGAATTTCTTTTGCTCCCTGTGGATTCATTCCATTCGAATTGATACGAAGACTGGAATAATCATCTGAATATATCCAAAATATATAATCTCCAGAAATGGGAGGATGTAGATATCCGTGTAATCGTCTGATATAATTATCCCCGATTCCATCCTTGCTGCTTGCAGAAGTGAGATAAGAACTTTGGTCGGGCTTTTGAGATTTAAATTTTTTACTCCCGGAGATGGAGGCAAGATCACT
>CAJQKB010000151.1 GCA_905478775.1 uncultured Opitutales bacterium
AACTGCCCAAGGACCGGCCCATTGACGGGCTCTCCCTGACGAAACACTTAAACAGTGGAGGAAAGAAATCCCCAAAACGGGAAACCCTGATCTGGCACTTCCCGCATTACCGGCATGCTCCCGGTCCATACTCCATTATTCGGAAAGGCGATTTCAAATTGATTAAATTCTGGGAAGGGATTTATGAACTCTATGACCTGAAGAACGATTTGGGGGAAGCGAATAACCTCGCCGAAAGTAAACCCGGACTCGTTCAAAAACTGGAGAGCGAACTCATTGTCCGATTAAAAGCAGACGGAGCAAAATTACCCAGAAAAAATCCGGAATTTCAAAACTGAGCGAAAAATCTTTTTGTCTTGAGAGTGTAATTTTATATTCTTTATTTTTATTCTCCTCCCAATAAAAATGTTTAAAGCTTTTAATCTGTTCGCAGGAATTCCGGTTCTCCTGATCCTTCCTGTATTGGTTTTAATGGGTAAGGTCGATTTCAACCGACAAATTAGGCCTATTCTTTCTGATAAGTGCTACAAGTGCCATGGTCCGGATGCAAAGAACCAGAAATCTGATTTCCGGATTGATTCTTTTGAGGAGGCGATAAAGGAGCATAATGGATTTGTGGGACTAACTCCGGGCAGCCTGGAAGATTCTGAAATTCATTGGCGTATTTATAGTGATGATGCAATCGATGTGATGCCCCCTCCCGAAAGTAAGCTGCCCCTAACGGAAGCAGAGAAAAAACTAATTGATCAATGGATCAAGGAGGGTGGTAAATATGACAAGCACTGGTCTTTTCAGGCGTTGCCTCAATCTGTAGATGTACCCGAGTCCAAACATCCCAGTCCAAAGAATGAAATTGATCATTTCATCTCCACCCTGCTCGAGAAGTCCCCCCTTCATACCAGTACGGAAACGGATAAAATTACCTGGTTACGAAGAGTTACTTATGACCTTACCGGACTACCGCCCTCGTTAAATGATGTGGACGCTTTTCTGGCAGATGCATCGAAGGATGCCTACGAAAAAGTGGTCAATCAACTCCTCAATACTGACGAGTATGCCGAGCGTATGACTTCCGAATGGCTGGATGTGGCACGATATTCCGACACTTATGGCTATCAGGTGGATCGTAACCGAAATGTCTGGCAATGGCGGGACTGGGTCATTCAGTCTTTTCGTAAAAATCAGGCATACGATCAGTTTGTGACCGAACAGATTGCTGGAGATCTTATACCCAATGCCACACGGGATCAGATCCTCGCGACCTGTTTCAATCGACTGCACCCTCAAAAGGTCGAGGGTGGAAGCGTACCGGAAGAATTCCGAATCGAATATGTAGCGGACCGGGTGCATACCTTTGGCACCGCCTTTCTTGGACTCACCATGGAGTGTACCCGTTGCCATGATCACAAGTACGATCCCGTTACCCAGAAGGATTATTTTTCGTTATCCGCCTTTTTTAACAATATCGACGAGGCAGGGCTCTATTCCTACTTCACCGGTTCCGTGCCCACACCTACCCTGGAATTGGGAGATCTTCCCAATGATCAGAAAATCAAATCGGCACAGGAAAACCTTGAGTTATTCAATCAATCAAAAGATGTGGATACCGCCTTTGCCGGTTGGATTAATGAAGTCAAAGCCGAGACGATTGGTCTTGCCCATTATTATTCCAAACCGATAAGGCAGGCGGACCAGAATAATACTAAAACCGATCTTAATCTGCTCAGCCTTAAACCTTCCCTCTGGCTCGATGCCAACGAATACAATAGTACTTCCGGAACCTGGAATGATCTGAGTGGAAATCAGAACCATGCCACCCGGCACGCCTCACCCAAGCCGGAGGCTCATAAAAACAGCGGGTTACAGGTGGTCAGGTATCACTCCAATTCGAATGATTATCATCAGTTTAAGGAAATCAAAAATATCCGGACCGTTTTCTGGGTAATGAGTAAGACCAGGGGTAATTCCGGTTCTCCCCTATGTCATCCGAACGCTCATCATTTTTATTCCAACGGGGACAAATTCTGGCACCCCCAGCATACCCATGAACATATCCGAAAAGGGAATCTGCGAATCAACGGAATGGAAGCCAATGCCGAATCGAACTATCCCAACAAACTGGCGGTGGTCTCCCTGCGCACGACGGGAAATGTGATCGCCAGTCGAATGGGCAGGGACCGCAATCACGGAGGAAAATATAACTGGAATGGGGAGATCGGAGAGGTCCTCATTTTTTCAAATGCCCTTAATGACAAGCAGATCAAAAGGGTGGAAAATCATCTCATTGAAAAATGGAAAGTGAAAAGAGAAACAGATATTCAATATGCCAAACCGATGGCTTATCTCTCTTTTGATGATCGAAATGGGAACCGTTATCCGAACTTGGCAGACCGTTCAAAGGATGCTTCGACCAATGGAAATAATAAAGAGGTGGAAGGAAAGTTCGGTAAGGGTATTCATTTCAGCGGGGATGATGTTCTCAATTTCCCATCCGGATTTGGAGACTTTAACAGGCACCAGACTTTCACGATAGCGTTTTGGATTAACCCGACACTGGAATTGGAACGCGGAGTCGTTGTCCGCCGGTCCAAGGCATGGACGGATGCTGCAAGCCGGGGGATAGAGGTATTAATTGAAAATGGGCGGCTGTCCCCTGCCCTGATTCATTTCTGGCCTGGGAATGCCATCCGCATTCGATCCAAAAACAAACTTCCCCTTAACCAATGGACCCATGTTGGGCTCACCTACGATGGATCGAGCCAGGCAAGTGGCCTGCAGCTTTTTGAAAATGGAAAACTGGCAAGCATCGAAGTGATCAGGGATCACTTAACCCGAGAGATCACCGGTGGTGGGGATCCATTTATTGGCTTTGCCCAGAGGATGCGGGATCGTGGATTTAAAAACGGTATGCTTGACGAGTTCTACCTGTTTAACCGGGTAATTTCGGGTTCTGAAATCGAGAAACTGGCAGGACTTCGTAAAAAGATAGATGATTCCGCAGTGCGGGAGATATTTTTACATTCCGCACACAAGCCAAGCATAGCTGCCAGACAGGCATTGTATAAGGAGAGGAAAAGTTTTGGGGATCAGCGCCAGCGGCTTTCTGAAATCATGGTAATGAAAGAAATGCCCGATTTACGGGAGACTCACATTCTAGATCGTGGTCATTATGAAAACCGTGGAAAGGTGGTACAGCGGGCAACCCCTGCTGTCCTTACTCCTTTTCCTGATAGTGCTCCTCTGGATCGGTTGGGCTTGGCAAGATGGTTAACTTCCTCGGACCATCCCCTACTCGCCCGGGTAACTGTCAATCGCTACTGGCAGATGATTTTTGGACGGGGACTGGTTTCCACATCGGAGGATTTTGGCATGCAGGGAAAGCCACCCTCGCATCCAGAATTACTTGATTGGCTGGCTAGGGATTTTGTTAAGTCCGGATGGAATCTTCATCATCTGCTCAAAAAAATGGTTCTTTCCCATACCTATCGGCAGGAAAGTAAGACTTTGCCCAACGCCCAGGAAATTGACCCGGAGAACCTGCTTCTTAGTTGGGCTCCCGCATATCGGCTCCCTGCTGAAATGATCCGGGACAGCCTCCTCGCTCATAGCGGATTATTGCATAAAAAAATCGGCGGCCCGGGTGCGAAGCCCTATGATTTAAAAGTATCTTTTAAACCGATTAATCCCGACGGTGCCCCCAATGTTTACCGTCGGAGTGTCTACACCTTTTGGAAACGAACCGGCCCCACTCCGGTAATGATGGCCCTTGATGCATCCAAACGGGATGTCTGCACGGTACGCAGGGAACGGACCGACTCAGCATCGCAGGCCCTGATCATGCTTAATGGTACCCAGTTTGTGGAAACCGCTCGGGCAACTGCGGATTTACTTATCCAAAATCACGGAACCACCAATCCAAATGACTTGATTCAGGAAGCATTCAAAAAACTGACCAGTCGATCACCTAGTGAGCAGGAATCCAAAATTCTCCAAAATTTATTGGAGGAACAGAAAAAATATTTCACCGACGATAAAGAAACAGAAAAATTTCTGAAGGTTGGCTATTACCAAGCAAAAGCAAAAGACAAGAAATATTTGGCCGCAGTGACCAGCCTGGTATCAACCTTGATGAATTTTGATGGAACCCTTTCCAAAAGATAAAATAAAGTATGAATCAAAATAAATGCACCGGTTTTGAATCCCCACTTGGTTTGCCCCGTAGAAACTTCCTTCAGCGTTTTGGTGGAGGACTGGGTGGATTGGCCCTCGCCAACATGCTTCATGCAGAAACCGGCTCCGGCTTACACCACCCCGCTAAAGCCAAACGGGTGATTTATTTATTCCAATCCGGTGGACCCTCTCAAATTGATCTGTTTGACCACAAACCAAGGTTAAATGAAGAAACGGGGAAGGAGCTTCCCGACTCCGTCCGTAAAGGACAGCGATTAACAGGTATGTCTGGAAATCAGGCCAGCCTTCCTTTAGTTGGTTCGCCCTTTAAGTTTTCCCAGCATGGTAAGAGCGGTCAATGGATCAGCGAATTATTACCAAACACTTCAAAAGTGGCGGATGATATGTGCATTGTGAATTCGATGTACACCGAAGCGATTAACCACGGTCCGGGGGTCACTTTTATGCAAACCGGCTCCCAATTCCCCGGTCGTCCGAGTATGGGGTCCTGGATGTCCTACGGTCTTGGATCGATAAATGAAAACCTGCCTAATTTCGTGGTCCTCAAAACAAAAGGCAAAGGTGGACAACCGTTGGTTTCCAGGCTATGGGGGAGCGGCTTCTTACCCGGCAAACATGCGGGCACCCGATTCCGGGCGGATAAGGATGCCATTCTCTACCTGAACAGCCCGGAAGGAGTTTCAGCGGAAGGACGGCGTAATATGCTGGATCGTTTAAAAGAACTTCATGAACTCCAACTTGAAAAAACCGGAGATCCCGGCCTTGAAACGAAAATTGCCCAGTACGAAATGGGGTATCGAATGCAAAGCTCGATTCCTGAAGTCACCGCCATTGAAAAGGAACCCGATTCCACTTTTAAACTTTATGGAGAAGATGCACGCAAACCTGGAACTTTCGCCGCAAATTGTCTACTCGCACGGAGGTTAGCAGAAAAAGGAGTCCGGTTCATTCAACTTTATCATCCCGGATGGGACCAGCACGGCGGATTACCTGGAGGAATTAAAAAACAATGCAAGGAAACTGATCAGGCATCATATGCACTGGTTAAGGATTTAAAACAGAGAGGAATGCTCGAAGACACACTGGTCATTTGGGGAGGAGAGTTTGGACGGACCAATTATTGTCAGGGAAAATTCAACGGAACCAATTTCGGGAGAGATCACCATCCCAGAAATTTTTCAACATGGTTTGCCGGGGGCGGAGTAAAACCCGGGATGACCTATGGGAAATCAGATGACTACTCTTACAGTGTGGCGGAAAATGGTGTGCATGTGCACGACTTCCATGCAACTATCCTGCATTTATTGGGAATTGATCACGAAAGACTGACCTTTAAATACCAAGGGCGTCACTTCCGGTTGACTGATGTCCATGGGCATGCGGTGAAATCAATCCTTAGCTAAACTGCTTCTATCGATAACAATCAAGACTGATCACATTGCTCCAAAGCCGATCAGGGAAAAAATAATAATTCAACGAAATTTAATATATTTTAATCCCATTTAGTAAAAACAAAAAGTTTTCATTTGTGAAGTACGCTAAAAGCGTCAAAATGATTATCTGCTAATCTTTATTTATCTCAACTATTATGCCTGTATTTAAAACAAGACTCATTCTTACTGCCCTGCTTTGCATACAAGGCTGCCTATCCGTCCAAGCCAAGATTGAATTGGATCAGGGTGATACTATTACCCTGATTGGTTCGGGTATGGGATCGAGGATGATTCATTATGGCCACCTCGAAACTGAGATTTATTTAAGTTTCCCAAAACTTAACCTGACCATTCGTAATCTTTGTGACGAGGGAAACACCCCAGGGTTCCGCCCCCATCCGAGCAGGGAACAGGAAGGTCAATATGCGTTTCCCGGAGCCAAAGAACTGATTCATAAAAACCTACAATCAAACACCAAACCGAAGGGACACTTCCCCACTCCCGACCAGTGGCTTTCCAATCTAAAGGCTGATGTCATTCTTTGCTTTTTTGGTTTTAATTCTTCTTTTGACGGACCCAACCAGCTTGATCGTTTTAAAAAAGAACTCGATGCCTTTCTCAAACACACAAGCAATTCCGTATACAATTCATCCAATCCTCAAATTGCACTCATCTCCCCTACTGCCGTGCAGGCATTACCCGGGATTACCGACGGAAAATACCAAAACCGTAATATCAAGTTATACACCGATGCAATGAAGGGTGTTGCCCAAGAAAATAAGATACTCTTCGTGGATGCGTTCACTCCTTCCCTGGAATGGTACAAAAAAGGAAAAGCACTTTCCATTGATGGTGCACTGTACAACGACAACGGATACAAAAAACTATCTGTCTTTCTTGCAAATTCTCTTTTCAAAGGTCAACCCACTGAAGAAAAAAATCGCGTCAGCCTCCACAAGGCGGTGATGGATAAAAACTTTTACTGGCTGAATGACTTTAAGGTGCCAAACGGTGTCCATGTGTACGGTCGACGATACAATCCATTTGGGCCCCAAAATTACCCATACGAAATTGAAAAAACACGAGAATACACCCGAATTCGCGATGAATCGATATGGGCCATCCTTCAAGGCAAACCCTACGATATTAAGGCAGAAGAAGCAAAAAGCCCCAAGCTTCCTGATGTGCCAACGAATTACCTTCCGCCTCAACAAAACAGCAAAAATGGAAATGTTAACTATACACCCGCGCCAGTAGCCAAAACAAAAATAAAAGTTGCGGATGGGTATAGAATTGAGCTTTTTGCGGATGAAAAAACTTTCCCCGACCTCGCAAATCCAGTTCAGTTATCTTTCGACAATAAAGGTCGATTATGGGTAGCGACTATGGCAAGTTACCCTCACTATAGAATAGGAGATCCTCTTCCTTCCGATAAACTGATTATTTTTGAAGACACCAACAACGACGGAAAGGCAGACAAACAAACTAATTTTGCAGATGATTTGCACATCCCGATTGGATTCGAAATTGCTCATGACGGAGTTTATGTTTCCCAAAGTGGAAGCCTTGTTTTCCTGAAGGACTCTGACGGGGATGATAAATACGATCAAAAAGAAGTACTCCTTTCTGGATTCGATGACCATGACACGCACCATGCCATCTCCTCTTTTACCGCAGATCCATCGGGTGCAATTGTTATGTGCGAAGGTGTTTTTCTCCACAGTCATGTAGAAACCGCTTTTGGTCCACAACGAGGTTCCAATGGAGGATTTTTTCGCTACGATCCACGAACCCGAAAATTAATTCGGCACGCCCAATTTAACATCCCCAACCCGTGGGGTGTAGCGGTGGATGACTATGGGCAGGAATTATTCCTCCACACTTCGGGAACTAAAATGTCGTGGATGCTACCCGGAATGATAAAAGCCCGTTATGGAGCAAATATAGCGGCCCCAGACTTAATTACTTCGAATAAAGTACGACCCACATCCGGGATTGAATTTGTTTCGAGCAGACACTTTCCTGACGAGGTACAGGGAGATGTATTGATTAACAATAATATTGGTTTTCTGGGGGCAAAACAACATAAAGTAATTGATCAAGACCCAGGCTACATAACCGAATACCGCCAGGATTTATTTGTGTCGGAAGACCTTAATTTCAGACCGACCGATCTTGAATTTGCACCAGATGGTTCTCTCTATGTGATTGATTGGCAAAATGCGCTGATTGGACACATGCAGCACAACGCCAGAGATCCGAACCGAGACCATAAGCATGGAAGAATTTATAGAATAACCTACCCTTCCCGCCCGCTAGTTAAACCGGCCAAAATTCATGGAAGTTCCATTCCCGAGTTACTCCAAAACTTGGAACTACCAGAATTGAGGACACGGTACAGAACTCGTCGAGAATTGCGCGGAAGAGATTCGAATGAGGTCGCAAACGCAATTAATCAATGGTGTAAGGACAAGCCTGACTCTGCAAAATTGGAGGCGTTGTGGGTTACATGGGGAGCCGGCCAGTTAAACCAAGAATTAACCCGTGAACTACTTAAATCGAAGGATCACCGAGTAAGAGCCGCTGCCCTCAATGTTCTTCGCTTTCATATTAATTCATTCAAGGATCACGAAGAACTTATTCTCAAATGTGCAAATGACACTCATGGGCGAGTCCGCATGACTGCTGTGGTAACCGCATCATACATGAAGCGTAAAGCCGCGCTTAAGATTCTCGCCGCTTCGGAACAACATCCCATAGAAAAACAATACAAGCAATCGAATGAGTATGCCCGAGAAGTGATCAACCGGCAACCGGCGGTGTCCGAGTTAAAGGAACGCCTCGCCGCCCCACCCTCCCATTTGGACAAGAAATTTGCCGAGTCCTACATTAAAGGAAGCGAGGTTTACGCCCGCGAGGGACACTGTATCACTTGCCACCAGGGAAATGGAAAAGGCTTACCCGGTTCCGGATTCCCCCCACTGGCCGAAACTAAGTGGGTGATTGGGAACACCGACCGGTTGATTAAACTGACTCTCAAAGGACTGATGGGGCCAATCGAAGTAATGGGGAAAAAGTATCCTGGGCAAGTCCCGATGACTCCTTTTGAATATATGCTCAAGGATGATGAAATATCTGCGGTACTCACTTATGTTCGCAACTCGTTCGGAAACAAAGCAAGTCCAATCACAACCGAGCAAGTGGCCAAAATAAGAAATGAATACAAAAACAAATTGGGCCTTTACTCACCGGAAGAACTATTAAAAGAGCATCCGCTTGAAAATTAAAAGCGGGTATTGCGAGTCCGCACAGGATAAAAGAATCTTTGCTCAATAATATTTTCTGCTTTCTTTCCTAGGTGCTTTTGCAGTAGTAATCACCTATGACAAGTATATCAGACTTCGATGCACCTAAGCCTCCACCGTGGATGGGAGCACTGGTGCCTTTTTTGATAGTTTTGGCGGCTGCTGGATTCTATTGGTTCCTGACTTCAGATAAAGAAAAGAGTCCAATTGACCTTGATTCCAGTCAAGAGGTTAAGCTGAGTGGAAAACTATCCAACGGCCAAACCTACTATATTTTTGCCTCTGAAATCGAAGTTTATCCAACAAACTTGGAAAATGAAGCATGGGACAGGGGAGAAAAAGGACCCGATATTCGTTATCGTATTTTATGGAAAGGAAATGCAGTATTTGAAAGCGTGACCAAAGGAGATTCCTTGATTGCTGATTGGTCGGGATTATCCATCGAACTGAACTGGAAAGATCTACTCGGCAAATCAGTTTCCCCTGACGATGTGATCAAGGCGGGAAGAGTTCGCTTTGACGAGAATGAGACAATAGAGATCGTCGTACAAGATGTTGATATTGCATCTGATGACGATGTCGGGCGAAAGGAAATCTTGTTGAATGGACTTTCCATCGGAAAAAATGTGATTCGATTAAAAAAGTCTCCCGCCAATGCGATTCGGCGTATAACCCTAAGAATCTTACCGATTGGATCTAATTTACAGGACTTAGCGAACATTATGAAATAAGGAATATTAGCAGTGAATATCACTCGTTTTTTCATTGCTCTTGCCGCTCTTTTATTAGGAATCGGTTTAATTGCTCCCACCCTTACCATTTCTCCTATGGCGGGAGAACTTACTTGGTTAGTTAGAATCCTCGCACCGGAGGAACTGGTCCCCTCAACCTACTCGATCTTGGGTGTGATTGGAAAACTTTACCAGGGGAACGATTTCTTCCTAGTCTTGCTTTTATCACTGTTCTCAGTTCTATCTCCCATTTTAAAACTCTCTTTTTTCTGGCAAGCAAGCTCGCAATCATATCAACAGGAAAACTCGAACTCTCTCTTCAAGGTAATTCATTATGTGGGGAAGTTTTCTATGGCCGAGGTATTTGCTCTCGCCCTTATTATCGTGGTTGTAAAATCATTCCCCGGAGGATCATCGGCACAATTAGAATGGGGAGCTTATATTTTTACTTGCTCAGTGGCATGCTCAATAATTGCATCAATCAGAATCGAAAAAAAGGACAGGAATAAAGCATTACAATAATACCGACTTATTATAATAGAACCAAAATCCAACTTTTGCTAAATTGGGATGGTGGAAAATCTCAGCACAAGCGTATGCCTGTTGACAAAAACTATTTTAGAAGAAGATAATACAACTCTTGATTCCCTCTATAAATTTCAAATGATCGAATATTGGCAAACTTTAGACTCCGCACAAAAAACATTTACCGGAGTCGGCATAATTTCTAGTTTAGTTCTCACTCTCCAAATGCTTTTAGTCATGATCGGCGGAGGCTTCGACATGCCGGATGCCGAAATTGCAGAGACGGGTGAAGGAGGGGCAACCGGTGTATTTTCGATCCGTACTATCGGGGCTTTTTTTACCGGGTTTGGATGGGCAGGTGCTGCCATGTTGGATGCTGGTTATGGTACCGGTGCTGCTACTTTTGTCGCCACAATTTCTGGATCGATATTTTTGGCAATCGTAATCTACTTAATGACTTATTTACACAGCCTGCGCCAGGAAGGCACCTTAAACTATAAAAATGCAATTGGACAAGTTGGTAGCATATACCTGCCCGTCCCACCAAACCGCAAAGGAATCGGACAGGTCGAAGTAATGGTACAGGGAAGGTTACGAATTGTAAAAGCAGTAACCGATAATGATAAAAAAATTGCCAACCGTATCGCAGTCAGGGTAACCGAAACAGTAGACGAACAAACCATTTTAGTAGTTCCATTAGAAAACGAATCTTCTGAAAAAAATATTTAAACCACAATCTAATCAAATCTAAATTATGAGTCCTGCATTAATTGGCTTTATTTCTCTTATTGTTGTCGTTCTTGGAACGCTTGTATTTTTCTTCAGTCGGTACAAGCGTTGTCCATCGGATAAAGTTCTTGTAATTTATGGTAAAACTGGAGGAGATCGTTCTTCCAAATGTGTCCATGGTGGAGCGTCTTTTGTTTGGCCCCTCATTCAAGACTACCAATGGTTAGACCTTGCCCCTATTCCAATTGATATCGCATTGAAAGGAGCCCTTTCCAAGCAAAATATTCGGGTCAATACTCCCTCTACTTTTACGGTGGGAATTTCAACTGAGTCGGGTGTCATGGAAAATGCAGCCGAGCGCTTACTGGGGCTCAACTTACAATCTGTGCGCGAACAAGCAAGTGACATTATATTTGGTCAAATGAGAGTGGTCCTGGCAACAATGGACATCGAATCGATTAATGCGGACCGTGATTTATTGATCGAAAAAATTACCAACGGAATCGAAGTGGAACTCAAAAAAGTCGGACTCCGACTTATCAATGTTAATATCAAGGATATAACCGATGAGTCCGGATATATCGACGCGTTGGGGAAGGAAGCTTCATCCCGAGCGATCAATGAAGCTAAAGTAAGTGTTTCGGAGAGAGAAAGGGACGGAGCGATTGGGAGTGCAAATGCAGATAGGGAAAGAAGAATTGAAGTTGCCAGTGCACAAGCCACGGCGACTGAGGGAGAGAATTTATCTAAAATCAAGGTAGCCCAATCAGATGCACAAAGACGGGAGCAGGAAGCGGAAGCGGAGCGCCTTGCAGTAGCAGCGGAGAAGGTGAAGTCTGCACAAGCTTCGCAGGAAGCTTATGCGGCAGAAACAACTGCAGAAAAAGCCCGTGCAGAGCGTGAAAAGGCGAGTCAGCATGCAGATATAATCATACCCGCAGAAATTGAAAAACTTAAAATTCAAACTCTTGCAGAGGCAGATGCTGAAAAGATTCGTCGCCTCAAGAAAGGAGAGGCAGACGGTGTTCAGTCCATTATGGAAGCGGAGGCAAAAGGAACGCTCGCTGCACTTCAAAGCAAGGCGGAAGGTTTTGCCAGAATCGTAGAAGCCTCAGGGGGTGCAGAATTTGCAAGCACACTTCTTGTCACGGAACAACTTCCTCAGTTAGTGGCAGAACAGGTCAAAGCAATTGCCAACCTCAAAATTGATAAAATTACCGTTTGGGACTCTGGTAAGGGAGAAGGCGGAAAGAACGACACCGCAAATTTTGTTTCCGGTTTAGTGGGTGCTCTACCCCCACTCCATCAAATTACCAAGAATGTTGGAATTGAACTTCCCGAATTTTTAGGGAAACTGAGCGAAAACCCAACAGAAGCAGCTAAAATCCTCGAAGAGGCACAAGCAGCAGAGCCTAAAAAAAAAGAATTGAATCAGTAGATTTAGATCAAGCAAGCAGTATCCCAGTTCACCCTTCAATAGAAGATCAGATTGAGGCTCGAATCAGAGAAGATCTAAGTTTAATCAAAACTTTCGATGAAAATAAAGACGGGGTTTTAAACGACAACGAAATTAGTAATGCCGTCAACAAAACCAAAAAATGGGCTTCTGAATCAAATGATAAGGGTAAGGATTGGCTGTATTACGGGAGAAATAACCAAATAGGCCCGATTTCCTGGGATGAAATTATTAAGGTTTCAAATCAATACCCGGAAGTTTTCATTTCTAAAGTCCAAGATGCCGACCAGGTAGAAGAAAAGGCAATCAATTGGCTTCCGATTACAATTGTTTTGTTCGCAAAAGAATTATTATCCGCGTAAATCTCCGCAAATAGAATTGCTAGCTTCTGCGTTTCTCTTTTTCTTTCCATGAATAAATCCCTTTACATTCAAGTAGTCTCCTGCAAATCAAAATAGTTCTAGCTTTGGTATAAGAGTCCTCAGGGGAAACACGATAGTTACATATATGTAATTATTAGGTGGTAGTTATAATATGGCTATGTATAGTATATAGCCATGGAAGTTATCATTGCATCCGATCAAGATATTGTGGCACTGAAATGTGCGGATATTATTGAATCTCAAATCAAGACGCTGCCAGATTCTGTCCTAGGATTGGCAACAGGATCCACACCGGTTGGACTGTATAAGGAACTGATTAAAAGACATCGCGAACATGGATTAGATTTTACAGGAGTCCGTACTTTTAACTTGGATGAGTATATCGGTATACCTGCAAACCATCCGCAAAGCTACCGAACTTTTATGAATCAAAATTTATTTGATCCGATCAATATAATTTCGGAAAACACTTATGTTCCTGACGGTATGGGAGAAAATCCATTGGATTCAGGCCCCCTATATGAAAAGAAAATTAAAGATACTGGGGGGATCGACCTTCAGGTTCTTGGAGTTGGAACGGACGGGCATATTGGATTTAACGAACCCACCTCGAGCCTACAATCCAAGACCCGAATAAAGACATTAACTCCTCAAACACTGGAGGATAATTCGAGGTTCTTTTCAGAAGATGAATTCCAGCCTAAGTTGGCGATCACCATGGGGATTGGTACGATTTTAGAATCAAGACGGATTTTAATGATGGCAACAGGGGAAAGTAAAGCGTCAGCAGTTCGTGAAATGGTGGAAGGTTCCATTTCTGCTTTCTTTCCCGCAACTGCCCTTCAAATGCACGAAAGAGTTACTGTGATTGTGGATGAAGGTGCTGCATCAAAGTTAGAACTCAAAGGATACTATAAGTTTGTTGGCAAATTACAGGATGATTTGATAAAGAAACACAGACCCTCTGATTGGATTTCCCGATAAAATTATGAATAATACAAGAAAAATTCGAGTACTCGTGGTGGGAGCCGGCAATATGGGTCGTTCCCATGCACTTGCCTACGAGTCTATACCTGAATTCGAAATTGCCGCTATATGCACCCGTAGTCCGGAGTCTCGTGCCAAGTTAATGGCAGAGTTACCTGACGGAATACCCGAGGTAAACGAGTACGAAAAAGCGTTAACAGAAATGAAGCCCGATGCAGTTTGTATATCGACTTACCCCGACACCCATTATCCGTTTGCCAAGATGGCTTTAGAGGCAGGATGTCATGTTTTTACTGAAAAACCCCTGGCCGAAAGTTCGGAACAATGCAGTGAACTGGTTAGCCTTGCCCGTGCAAAAGGGAAAGCATTGGTGGTGGGCTATATTCTACGTCAGCACCCCAGTTGGATTAAATTTGTGGAAGTGGCAAAAACATTGGGCAAACCCCTGGTGATGCGAATGAACTTAAACCAACAATCGTACGGAAAAAACTGGGACACCCATAAAAGCCTTCTCTCCTCGATCTCTCCAATCGTTGATTGTGGAGTTCATTATGTGGATGTGATGTGCCAAATGACAGAGTCCCGCCCAACCCGAGTCTCTGGTCTAGGCACACAACTTACGGATGAACTTCCTGCTGATAAAATAAACTACGGTCATCTACAAGTCACTTTTGATGATGGAAGTGTGGGTTGGTACGAGGCGGGTTGGGGTCCAATGATGAGCGAAACTGCATTTTTCATAAAAGATGTTATTGGTCCTCTCGGGAGTGCATCGATCGTGGCGGCGGATGCTGGATCACGGGGAAATTCATCGTCCGTGGATGCTCACACCCAAACCGAACGTATCCTTCTGCATCGAAGTAAAAAAGGACTGAATGGTGAACTGGAGCCCGACGATGAATACATCGACCTTGACGATGAACCTGACCACGACGAACTCTGTCGGCGTGAACAACTTTTCTTTCTTGATGGAATTTTAGAAAAAGCTGATTTAACGGAGCATCAAAACAGTGCCATTCGTGCCAGTGAAATCGTACTTGCTGCCGATCAGTCTTTCAGAAATGGAGAGACCATCAAACTCTGAGATTTTGTATCTCCATAAATGTGGTAACAAATTTTGTTAAAAAATGATATCAGAACAGACTCGCAAGCGCCTAAAGAACCAATCTGAAATCTTACGCACAATTCGAAGAAAAGGTGCAACCAGTCGTTCATTCATAAGCACATCCTGCGGGATACGGAAAGCAAGTGTTACCAATATATGCAGGGATTTAGTTGATCGCGGATCCCTGAATGAAAAGACTCCCGGATTTTACCGTTCCGAAATAGAGCTCTCATCGGAGTATTGGAGATCATTGGCTATTTTTATAGGCCCAGGAGAAATTATAGCCACTATTGTGGATCATAACGGAAAGGTCTATGAAGAATGGACTCAAAAAATGGGGAACCCAAAAACTCCGGAATCCATTGTTTCAGTGATCGTAACATTAATAAATAATGCATCGAAATTAAAAAAGTCCATTGTGGGAATAGGAATCAGTGTGCCCGGAATCATAAATGCAGAAAAAGGGATATGCCTATCTGCGGTTAATTTGGGAAGATGGCACGACTTCCCACTTGTTGAAGAAATTACGAAAAGACTTCCTCAAGGTTCTCCGAGGATTGTAATAGAAAATGATGCAAATGCAGAGTTGATGGGAAATCATTGGTTTGGAGGTTATGGAGAAACACTTGAAAATTCCCTTTATATTTCCCTCGGTGAAGGAGTTGGTTGTGCCCAGCTTTTGGAGGGAAATATAGTTAGGGGTCGCCGTTTTTCAGCGGGAGAAATTGGATGCCTTCCTTCAGGAAACGAAAATAGACCCTGTTCATGCGGGAAAATGGATTGCCTTCAAACGTATTGTGGAGAATTGGGCATCATCCAATCGGTTAAGAACCAAAACAAAGAAGTCACTGCCCCTTCCATTGCCCAACTTTGTCATTTAGCAAAAAACAATTTAGAAATAAAACAACAACTTACCCAAGCCTACCAGCCACTGGTCCAGCAAATATCCACAATGATTGCATTAACTGACCCGGCTCAGATTGTGATCGGATGCCCTGATCCTAACATGGACAGTACTATACCGGACATTTTATCCACAGGTTTAAAAAGCCTACTGGGTTGGACAGACAAAGAAGTTATTCCTGTTCTTGCCGGATTAAATCCAATAAAATCGGGGATACTAGGTGCAGCCGTCAGTGTATTCAAGAATGCATTTCAAGATGAATCCCCTATTTGTAACTCTAATGTAAATGCCTTTTGAATTCGTGACATGTTAAGACAGTTTTATGTAATAAACCAAGTGAATTTAGAAATTACCGAACACGAGAAGATGATAAACAAATTGTTCTCATTTCTTCACAACCTAAAATCAAACCAAAATTTACGCTAAGCTTAACCTAGGTTTTTAGAAAAATGGGGGATCATCTATCATTTTTTCACAGTGCCTTAAAAATAATTTCTTTTCTAAAAATGAAGAGCTCAGGCTATTATATTCTGTCGTAAGTTAACAAATTTTAGACGCAATATGCGGTTTCAAAATCCATACCTTTATTTATAATTAGAATAGTCCTCTTAATTTCCCATCATAATATTAATGACCTACTGTAAGACTCACTTAATTCTTTTTATTCTTACTTTATTTGTAGGCCGTTTGCTGAATGCTGCCCTACCTGTTGACTTCACGAACGAAGTTCGCCCGATTCTGTCCGAATATTGCTTCCACTGCCATGGCCCGGACAAGAGCACTCGTAAAGCCAAGCTCAGGCTTGATTTATCTGAAGGTGCCTTGCGAGATCTCGGCGGATACTCTGCGGTTATTCCCGGTAAACCGGAGGATAGTGAATTGGTCTTCAGGCTTCATAGCGAAGATAAAGAAGAACTCATGCCTCCCCCGGAAACCGGCAAACGGCTATCCGAAAAACAAAAGCAAATCCTCGAAGAATGGATTAAACAGGGAGCTATCTATGAGGAACATTGGTCTTTTCTTCCGATTGAAAACCCAGTAGTTCCAACTAAATCTTCCAAAACTAAATCCAAGCATCCGGTGGATCGTTTCTTGGCAAAGAGACTTGAATCAGAGGCTTATTCCTTTGCTCAACCAACGGAAAAGAAGACGCTTCTTCGTCGCCTCTATTTTGACTTACTGGGCATGCCCCCCACCTTGAAAGAAGCGAATCAATTTTTAACGGATAAATCAGATAATGCTTACGACCAATTAGTCGACCGTTTACTGGCTGATCAAAGATTTGGGGAGCGAATGGCAGTACACTGGCTCGATCTTGTCCGCTATTCCGACACGATCGGCTATCACAGTGATAATTTCATGGAGGTCTCCGCATATCGTGACTATGTCATCGATGCCTTCAATGAAAATATGAGCTACGATCAATTTGTAATTGAAAACCTTGCCGGTGATCTCATCCCCGAATCAAGTAAACGCCAAAAAATTGCATCCGGTTACAATCGTCTTCTTCAAACCACACAAGAAGGAGGTGCTCAGGCTGCCGAGTATACAGCCATTTACCAAGCCGATCGGGTTCGAAACTTTGGTGTTGTTTGGTTGGGTGCTACCACCGGATGCGCCCAATGCCATGATCACAAGTTCGACCCTTTTACAATTAAGGATTTTTATTCTCTCGCAGCCTTTTTTGCTGATCTTCAGGAAAAACCTGTGGGCAGAAGAAATCCTAACCTGTACCTGCCAACTCCTGAACAGGAAATGAAATTAGAAGAACTTGAATCAGCCAAAAAAGAGACTGAAAAAATCAGAGATGAAAAGAAATCAGGTCTTGAGAAAGAACGAAATAAATTGCGAACACAACTTACACAAAAGTCATCGAGTTTTATTTACGATGAACCTGCAGATAGTAGAATTGAAAAAAAGGAAAGAATTGTTGTCGAAGACGCCGCCCCAACGGATGCCGAACTTCACGGCGAATGGAAACTTGCGGATGATCCGGTCTTTTCAGGTTCAAAATCATTTGTTCGAACCGGTGTAGGAAATAATCAGCATTTTTTCTACAAGTCAAAAAATCCAC
>CAJQKB010000152.1 GCA_905478775.1 uncultured Opitutales bacterium
TGCTCAGTACGCAATTGATTCAAGCAAGAAGGAACTAAGGCCTATCCTTCCGTAATTCGTGCATTAGCCGGGTAGTGAGACTTGGACGAATGCAACCGCAGATATACGGTTACCAAAGACTTTCCGGATGGCCCCTGTGCCTATTTTCTTACTGATAGCTGACCGGTCACCCCCCACTATTTCGGGTCGGAACCGGTTAAGCTAAGAGGAAATTCAGTCAGGTAATATTTTAATTCTTTGCCATCAAATGGCGTTGAAGTACAAGGAGAAACCAAGGAATGCCTAATTTCAACCGGGGGCTATAACTTCAATTTCCAAGAATGACTGATGTAGGCAGCTGAGCCTAATTCAACAATCGCCCGGATTGTTTTTACGGGAATGCTCGTTTGTAAAAAATACTGACCGTTTCCATGCCCCACATTTCCTGAAATAGGCGGAAATTTCATCTTCTGGGCCCTCTCTATTTCTTGAGTCCATTGACTAAGGTCTAAGCCACTTTCCTTTAACACATTCCCTATCAACTTTCCATAACCTAAAAGATCTAACTGCCATGCAACCGCATGCTGTGGGCCTAAAGTGATTTCCTTGGAAAGGTTGTTTCTCAATGGCTTTCCCGACTTAACCGCCCTCAAACTCTGCCTCAAAGCCTTCCTGCTGGTTGCCGTTACAGATTTCCCCTCATGAACGCAGTAATATAGGTTTTGGTTGGCAAAGGAAGAAACTTTGGAGCCCTTCGTTTCTCGTTCTAGGTTTACTTTTAGAAACAATACTTTCGTGCCATCGATTGGTTTGGCCTCCTTCACCACAAAATTTGGTTTCCAATCAGGCGCGTCCGCACCGGAGAAGGCTTCTTGATTAAAAAAAGTATTGGTTTCAGCAAGTAACTCCTTGAAATCACCAATCGAAGCTTCGGTGGATCCTACTTGCACATACCCCAGTAGATCCCCATCGCCAAGATCACGATAACTGATAGCCGAATGGCCCGAATAGAGTTTGGCTCCCTTTCGAATCATGGATAAAACCGAAGAAACAAATTGCTTAACCTCTTTGTCCATTAATCCCTTTTCCAATTTGACGAGAAGATATTCGAGGTACACTGCATGAGAAGCAATGTTTAGATTCGTCACTCCCTCCATCCATCCACCGCTTTGCACAAACGGGGAAACTCTTTTTTCCCGGTCAAGATTTTGAGAAGGGGGCAAAGAGGAGAAAAGCTTGTCCAGTTCCGTGCCATCCCGGGCCGACACCCTCAAGTTAAGAACAACCTCTTTTTCCAGAAGAGACAGCGAGAATGTAATCGCTTCCATATTGCTCAACTCTTCCAAAAGAAGATTTATAACAAGGCCTTCATCTTTGGAATGTGAGGGAGCATGGTGATTCATTTGATCGAACAAATCATCATGGAAGGTGTTAAGTAAGCAGCCAAACTCAACCGTAGTGGGGGGCTTCCACTCGGCAAACCTGATAATCGAAGACCAGTCCTTTACTTCTTCAAACAACCCAAGCTTATTGCTAACCATGGTCCAACCCTCGATTTCCTTAACGGATAATCCTTGGGTTTTAATTTGAGCAGGTATCGGGCTGTTTGGATCTAATTTAAACACTCCGAGTATCGTGGCATTTTTTTCCTGAAAATCATCAAAGAGAATGACAGTGCTCGAATGATCTGGAGACACAGAAGAAAGAGTGGGGTCGCCAAGAAAAGCCCCAACGATTACAGGCAAGAGCTGAGTTTGATTATTTTCAGGCTGCACCTCCTTTGCCAGACTTTGGAGTTTTTTAATAAGACTGGGAAGCGGGGTCGTCTTAGCATAAGCAACCGGCTGCACCTCCGCCCCAGGTGCTTCAAGTTTTGGGAAAAGCTGGCGGGGAGGTGGCGTAGCATGGAGGGAACACACCAACAAAGAACTTGCATTGGCAAGAATGAGTGAAGACAAACAAAAAGAGAGGGATAGAATTTTCATGATAATCGCGGGGATTCGTTAAAGGGTAAGCTTCGTGCATTCAGATGATCAAATAAAAAAGGAATGATTGAACAGGGGAACTCCTTCATGTTGGATTCTTCTCATCATTGATATACTCCAATAAATCTCCGGGTTGTGCATCCAAAGCCTTGCAGATGGCACACAGGGTGGAGAACTTGATTGCCTTGGCTTTTCCCGTTTTAAGAATCGATAAATTGGCATCGGTAATACCCACAAACGCCGCAAGCTCATTTAGCCTCATTTTCCTTTGGGCCATCAGAACATCCAGTTTAACATTTATACTCATAGTAAAATTGTTGAGTTCCCTTTAAATGGTGAGTTTCGCATCTTTTTCCAAACTCATACCCACCGTAATAATTCTCGCAATTATCAGCAGAAAAACTCCCATCATAATTTTTGTGATCGAAGAAGTGATCGAGGGAATAAAAAACGCTAACTGCGAAGCCTCAGTCGAATACAGGTAAGCGAGGGCTCCAGATTTACCAATTAAGGAAAGGATTGCTTTAGCAAGAATAAGCAGTCCAATCCATCGAATACTGGTGGCTCCCGATTGCGAAAAAATACCGTCACGCGCACAACTTTTCAGGAATCGAATAATGAGAAAAGTTAGGCAAATCCAAAACAGGGCAGAAAATATCATCGATCCAATTAATCCATCAAAAAGAAAAGAGGTGGATTCATTACTTTTTAATTTCACTCCTGCCACCGCTACTCCGCCAATTATTGAGAAGATGACCAGCCAACAGAATGGGATAAGTTTTTTCGATAAGGATCGGATACGATCCGATTGGTTAGGTAGGTTTACTTGATCTCTGTTCATAGATCATGAACAAAGTAATATTTCTCCCTAAGTCAATTAATTTTTATTGTTTATCAATAATTATTTATTGTTTTATAACTATTTTTATAGAACGAATGCAATCATTGAGATTGCTAGCTGCCTAAATATTTAAACGCTAATTTTGGATCATCAAAAATTAGCTACCAATTAGCCAATCCCTGAATGCAGGAACGCTTGGGAATTCAGGAACCAAGGAGAGATCACCGGTCAAATCAGTGGTAAATTCGCATCGCATTCGTACGGGGCGAGCACCTGAATCAATTGCCGCATGCAGGTTATAAATCCGATCATCCACCAGGATGGTCTCTTCGGGCAAAAGTCCGTATTTTTGATAGCAAGCTACTAAGCTGTCCCTTTTGGCCGTGTCGTGCATGAACTCTCCATGCTCCACACACTCAATGGTTAAGAAGTCAGCCACCGGGGCAAGGACATCCTCTAAGTAGGCCTTTTTAGCTTCTACATCAAAGGTCGCCGACATGGTGAACTGTCGGTATCCACGCTCATTTAATTCTTTGAGTGATTCGATCACCCCAGGGTACAGTGGACGATCTCGGAAAAACTTCTGATCGGCACAGAAGTCCCGGTCCATCTCTTTGCCATGTTCCGGATCTGTCCAAATTGGGCGTTTTGACCTGCGGATGGCCACCCAGACAACCGATCCAATCATTAAGATCATCAATGGCAAGAAACAGAACATTGGGCTTGGCTTGTGCATTGACCGATGACCCTAAAATAAAGAGGAGAGCAAGAAAGATTAAGAACTTCATATTATAAAAAGGGGGCTAGATAAGGATCATGCAGGTACGATTGCCCCATGTTCGCGTAAGAGCGAGTGGATCTCGCCCAATGGAACTTCCTTTGGAGTTACAGACGACTTGGCGGCAAGCACGGCGGTACAGGCTGCGGCCTGGCCCATTCCCATGCAGGATGCCTGAACCCGAGCCGCAGAATTGGCAAGACGATCACTGGACAGGCAACGACCGGCAACCAT
>CAJQKB010000153.1 GCA_905478775.1 uncultured Opitutales bacterium
TCTCGAATATTACCGTTGGAATATCTCTCAATTGAACGATTTTGCTTATTTGCCACATACTCCTCCCGATTAGCTTCCTCACCAAAATCATTGTAAATCACTAGCATCCCTACTCCATCAACCACTCGGGTAGACGGGCATCTCTCACCGTTAGGCTTCCAACCGATTGCAGTAACAATCTTTCCATTTTGAAAAATCTGTTCCGAGCTCTTCTGTCCATTTCTGAACCATCGAACAGATAATCCATCCAATTTCCCCATTTGGTAATTTTGCTCCAGTATTTTCATATTATTTTCTGACCAAGAACTTTGTATTCCGTTTTTTTTACCAAGTGAATAATTGCCCTGATGAAATTTAAGCCCATTTTCTCGCCAACTAACAACAGGTCCGTCCATAACCCCTTCCTGAAAATGCCTCAGATTGCGTATTCTTTTGTTTCCGTCCAACTGTACGTAAAAACCAGAGTATGGTTGGGCACCTGCCCTTTCATATTGAAGTCCTTGCTTTTGCCTAAACTCGGCAAAAGGTAAAGACTTGTTATTGAATTCATCCCACTCCCCAACCAATGCATCTGAGATAATTTTTGTAACCACCGAGCGATCATCAAAATTAGGGTACTGTGCTCCACTTGCCCATTGGCAACATAATGCCACAATTAAACTTTGAAAATAGATGGAGTATAACTTCACAAAATGATGCTAGAAGCACTCGAGGAAAATAGTCAATCTAACTGCATAAATAAAAATTCAATATTGTTTGAGCTCATGCCCAAAAAAAGCAACAAGTAGGGTTGTGCTTAATCACATGCTTTTAAATCATACCAGAAATAATCAATGCATTTTCTTGAAGAAATAACTCTCATTGCAACAGTAAGCATAATTGTGACTCTTGTGCTTGGTCGTTTTAAACTACCAGTTGTCGCAGGTTTAGTGCTTACAGGTGCTTTGGTCGGCCCGCACGGACTTTCTTTGGCCAATGATTCAGAAACTATTGAAGTGATTGCCGAAGTTGGTGTGGTTTTCCTATTATTTACTATCGGATTAGAATTCTCCCTCGGCCGACTAAAACATATTTTCAGACAGGTTGCATTGGGTGGGCTATTACAGGTGGGTGCAACTGCCTCTATTACAACAGTAGTTGCCCTCTCATTAAATCGCCCCCTACCAGAAGCAATCGTGTATGGGTTTGTCTTTGCCTTGTCGAGCACCGCTTTGGTTTTGCGCACACTTAATGAAAGAAATGAATTAGATGCCCCCCATGGTCGATTTATAGTGGGGACCCTTATATTTCAAGACCTTTGCATTGTACCAATGGTCTTAATTATTCCCCTTCTCTCGCAGGGCTTAGAGAATTTGTATGTATGGAAAGAAATTGGGATAGCGATGGCACAAGCAGTTTTAATGGTAACTGCACTTTTCGTCTGTTCCCGTAAATTGGTTCCCTTACTTTTCAAATGGGTGGATGCAAGTCGAAGTAGCGAGGTGTTCATTCTCACTGTCCTCTGCCTATGTATTGGCACTGCTTACCTCACCTCTCTGACCGGGCTTTCCCTTGCCCTTGGTTCTTTCCTTGCCGGCATGATTGTGGCAGACACCGACTTTCGGCATCGAGCCATGGGGGATATCCTACCGCTCAAGGATGTCTTTGTAAGTTTCTTTTTTGTATCGATTGGAATGTTTTTTAATTTTGATGTGTTGTTTGATTATACGGGTGAAGTTCTCCTCCTCTTACTTGCTTTTCTTTTTGGTAAAGGACTCATCGCTTCCCTCGCTGCCATGTTTATGCGTTTCCCTCCAAGAGCAGCTTGGCTGGCTGGGGTAGGCTTGGCTCAGTTCGGTGAATTTGGGTTTGTTCTAATCCAATTAGCAATTCAAGAAGATGTTCTTTCAAGCGATGAGATTGCACCGCTTTTAAATGCGGGAATCCTCAGTATGTTCCTCACTCCTTTAATTGTATACAAGGCTCCCCATTTCACTGCAGGAGAAAGGGTCCTCGATCCACTGGCGAAGTTATTGCGAACGAAGAGTGCGGAAGATCTGGAGCAGAAAACAGTGGGTCACAATGACCATGTCATTATCATCGGATATGGAATTTCTGGGGAACTTTTGACAGCAAGTCTGCGAACATTATCAATCGAAACAGTTGTTTTGGAAATGAACTCCGATAATGTCTCGCGAGGACGGGGGCGGGGAGATCCTGTCTATTACGCCGATGCAACCAGTGAGGAAGCACTTGGCCATGCTCACCTTGAATCTGCACGTGCCGTTGTGGTTATGATTAACGATCATGGAGCAACCGAACGGGTATTAGCTACGATTGATCGACTGCAAGTGAATGTTCCAATCTTTGTACGAACGCAATACATGATAGGGGTAGAAGATTTTAACAAATTCAAGCCCGCTGGTGTAGTTGCCTGCGAGGTCGAGGGGGGATTAGAAGTTCTCTCCCGTGTTCTTAGAAAATTGGAAGTTCCCCGAAATTTGATTATCCGCGAAATTGATCATGCCCGTTCACAAACCATGCACTCGGACCGGGAATTTAAAGAAGATGCACTTCCGATTCGTGACCACGAAGAACTGAAGGACTTAACCGTAGAGAATATTCTCCTCATTGCCGGAAGCAGAGCAGAATCGAAGTCCCCAAAAGAACTTAAAATTGCTGAAAAAACAGGCGTTTTGGTAATCGCAATTAAGAGGGAAGAAGAACTTATTTTACACCGACTAGCGGATACGGTTTTAGAAGTGGGTGATGTTGTTTACTGTATCGGAGAGAAAGCGGATTTAGAAATTATTCCCGCTTGGTTTGATCCGGTTCTTGATAAAAAGGAAAAATAAAAGTGTCCGAATGAATTTACTCGATCACGGGTACTTCATCCTCAGACACTTCAGCTTGGGAAGTATTTAAATTAATCGGATTACTATCTTTGTCTTCCGTATTCAAAGAAGTTTCATTTATATCTGAAGGATATCCGTAATCATACTCTCCATCTAAATAAGATTCATTTGAATCAACCGTGCCATCCTCTTTGTAATGAATCACTAACCCAGTTCCGGCCTTAACGAGGGTGTCTGGGCATTTTGTACCGTCTGGTTTCCATCTTAAAAAGGTTTGTATCCTTCCTTTACTATATTCGATCTTGGATTTTATTTTACCGACCGCATAAAACTCTTCGAAAAGCCCATCCCTCAAATTATTTTGATTAAATCCACGAGAGTCTAAAATTCCTGCATCTGTCCATAACTTAAAGGGTCCATTCCGCATTCCATTCTTCCAGGTCCGCTCGACCATTTTTTTTCCATTTCTATACCATGCGGTATATAATCCGTCCTGCATTCCATTTTGGGAATGAAAAAGATATCCTAGTTTTCCATTTTCATAACTTTTTTTGACCCAACCGTTGTATCGTTCTCCATTAGTCGAAAGTCTTAGTATCTCTATTTCGTTCTCGATGGTAATGCTAATTTCTGAAAAATCGACCGCCTCCTTACTTGTTGATTTTAGGTTATCTTCCCGATCGAGAGGATTATCGATTTTTGGAAAAGACGGGATTGGCTCCTCCTCTTGACTACACCCTGCAAGACCCCAAAAGATAAATATACAAATAATCAATTTTTTCATCCTATAATTATGAATGAGGGAATAGATTAAGGTCAAGGATTGGAATCGAGAATGACTCATTTGATTAATCTCATACTAGACTTGTATTGCAAAGTCTCAGGATTTAACTTCGAGTAACAGGATACTCAAAAATTAAACACTACAACTTTTAAAATCTATAGATTTAAAATATGAAAACAATAGACGCATACGCATCTCACAATGCAAAATCTCCTTTAGAATCCTATCCCATTCAACGTCGCTTAGTTGCATCCAATGATGTACAAATTGAAATCGATTACTGTGGTGTATGTCACACCGACCTTCATTTTGTAAACAATGATTGGGGCATGAGCGAATACCCGGTCGTACCTGGCCACGAGATTGTGGGACGGGTTTCAGAGGTTGGAACTGATGTGAAACAATTTAAAGTCGGCGATGTTGCCGCGATTGGATGCATGGTTAAATCCTGCGGAGAGTGCCAATCTTGTATCAGTGGAGAGGAACAATATTGCTTGAATGGATTTACGGCGACATACAATAGCCCGACTGAGGATCCAGGCGGATTTACATTTGGAGGATATTCAAAAAGTATTGTCGCCGATGAAAGCTTTATACTTTCCATGCCCAATAGCCTTGATTTAAAAGCAACTGCCCCCCTCCTCTGTGCGGGTATAACCACTTATTCCCCATTAAAACATTGGAATGTGGGCCCGGGCAAGAAAGTAGGTATCGTGGGCCTTGGAGGGCTAGGCCATATGGGGGTAAAATTTTCCCATGCTCTTGGTGCCCATACTGTAATGATAACAACCTCGCCAGGAAAAGGAACTGATGCCAAAAGTTTGGGTGCCGATGAGGTTTTAATTTCAACGGATCCGGATGCGATGGAAAAAGAACTGGGACAATTTGATTTCATTCTCAATACGATTCCCGTAAATCACTCATTTGATCCCTACATGGATTTATTAAAGGTGGACGGAACTATGTGCGTAGTGGGTGCACCAGAAACTTTCAGTATTAATGTAGGGCAACTTGTTTTTGGTAGAAAAACCTTAGCTGGCTCCTTAATTGGCGGAATTAAAGAAACACAAGAGATGTTGAATTTCTGTGGAGAAAAACAAATTGTCTCAGAAGTAGAGATGATTCAAATGAACGACATTAATGCTGCCTATAAAAGACTAGTAAAGAGTGATGTAAAATACCGTTTTGTGATAGATATGAAGAGCCTATAACCAACCCTGGTCCCCCAGGTCAGTTGTACTCAAAAAGTGGGAATTAATTGAAACAAATAGAAAATAAAGGATTAGTTTTTAATCCTTTATCGAATTAAATATTTACGCACAATTCACACATGTTTGAACTTCCGGAAAGGCATCGAGTCGATCCGGTGAGATCGATTGACCACAAAACATACAGGATCCAAAGCTCTCCTGTTCTATCCGCTTGATTGCGTTTTCGACGTCCAACAGTTGCCTCTTTTTACGCCTTCGTAACTCCAACACCATCTGTTGATCTTGCATCGCTTCCATACGAGATAAGCGACCCAGTGCATTATCGGGCTCGACCGCGGACGCAGAATCCTCACTCTTCTTGAGGTAATCCTCAATCTCAAGACTTAACTTTGACAGTTTTGCACTATACTTTTCTATATCTTCCGAATTCATTACAAAATGGGTAACAATATCAATGCACAAGTATTTTCATCAAAAGGTCAAATTGATTAATCAAATATTTTCGGGAAAACCTTCCGAAAGTCTTGATAAAATTTCACTTTTAGGACATTAGTTAAGTATATGAAAAATATTACAACTCTACTTATTGCCCTTTTCCTCGCGAACAGCCTCTTTGCTGAACAAGAAACTTGTGCTCTCATGGCAGGAGATGAAATTGATACCGAAGAATTTTCGGAAGTTCTTGGAAAGAAGGTTTATTTTTGCTGTGGTTCTTGCGTCAAGGCGTTCGACTCGAATCAAGCCTACTACTTAAAAGCCCTACCTGTACTTGCAAAACTCTTCAGTTCAGACGAACAAAAGAAACTGGGAGTAGATAAAGTAAAGTTGCTCGATCAAAAGTTTTGTCCCATTTACCCGGAGCGTGTAATTAATCCAAATTCCAAAACAGTTGAATACAAAGGAAAAACGATCTATCTGTGGTCATCTAGTGCTCAACGTCGTTGGAAAAAAGATCCTGAGAAATACTTCAAAGCAGCGATGGATCAAGATCTTCTCCCTCAATACAAATAGTTTCCACTTTAACTTTACCTAAAAGCCCTCTTTCAAGAGGGCTTTTTTGTGCATGGTCGGAAAATAGATCACAGGTGATTTTCAAACCTCGCTCTCATGGTACAAAGTGACATTTGAAAAAGGCTACAAGCTTGAAAGAACGGGAGATATTATTTTTGTAAAATTACTAATAAACTTCCTGACTCAACGGAAACCCAAGCCTCATTCGAAATACACATATTGCTTTGACTAAATGATTCCACGCCAGATAGCACTTGGTTTTCAATTTCCCACTTCAATCCAGCAGTTTTTACAGAGTTGCAACAAGTAATGGGGAGCAGACTAACTGTCGCACCCTCTTGTCCGATAATCTTTAGTTTTGTATTTGAAGTTACCCTACGAATCCACTCTTTTTCAGAATCAAAAATAATGATTAGGTCAGAGTCTACCGAACAGGCGATTAGAAAATTGGCGAACAAATGATCAGTACGATTCCCTAATCCACCAAGAATAATGATTTCCGTTATATCCGGATATTTTTTCAGGTAATCGAGTGCTTTTTGAAAATCAGTTCTATCCTGCTCATTTACCTCGATGAGTTCGACCTCCTGTGGAATATCATCCCTAGTCTCCTCCCCTCCCCAACTATCCAAATCCCCGATTAACACATCGGGGAAAATATCCGCATGACGAAAGGATAACCATCCGGCGTCAACCGCGATAGAAATATCTGCCTCCTCCCGGCGCCAAAGTAGACTTTCTTCTGAGGGCGGTTCTCCCCCCATCACTAATAGAGCTTTGCGAAAAGACATTAAAAAATCTGAACTTCGATTAATTAAAGGAAAAATCCCTGTTGTTTTTCACTTATCGAAACTTCCACCTTTTCCATCACTTTTAACATATCCTCCCATACTTTTCTTTTTCCCGATTTACTTGGATTATGAAGCAGGTAAGATGGGTGATAGGTAACCATGAGGGGAATACCTTCATATTCATTCCAATTTCCACGAACATCTCCCAATCTTCTTTTTGAGTCGAACCCAAGAAATCCATCTGTTGCGATTTTACCAAGAGAAATAATCACTTTAGGCTGAACAATCTCTAATTGAGCTTTTAGATAGGGCATTGCAAATTGAAGTTCAGCTTGACTGGGTGGACGATGTCCAAAAGCAAGGTCATGCTTAGGTTTCCAATGTAAAATATTGGAAATATAAACAGAAGGCACCGGAAAACCCATCGCTTCAATAATTTTACCCAGCAATTCCCCCGCCGGTCCTCCAAAAGCAGAACCTGCCTTTTCATCCTCATCGTTTGGAGATTCTCCACAAAAAAATAATTCTGCATCAAGATCGCCCCTCCCAAAAATTATTTGACCGTCAGGATTAATTTCAGAATTTGAAATTGGGCAATTATTGACTTCTTTTTCTAACCATTTCCATTTTGTTCTTTTATCACCCTCGGGCAGTGTAAAGCTGGGCGGGGTTGCAAACTTTGCGTCATTATCTCCTGACACACCAGCACCTTCTACCGTAATCGTTTTCGGGGGAGCTTGTGAGGCAATAGCCGGGGTGGATTCAGCGGTATCCACCGAAGTGGTTTCCTGTCTAACGGGATTGTTTCGGGAAGTTGGTACATCCACTGCTTTTTTTTGCGTAGGCTTATTCAAAGGAGAAGCTGGACGTTCTGGTATCAGCGGTTCCAACTTCTTTTCCAAATGCATGAGTGTCTCCTCCTCAAGATAAATTTCACGCACTCCTTCTTCGCGCATACGCTTGAGTTCTTCAAGCAAAGCAAAACTGGCTTCTGGAATATTCATCAAGATAATTGCTCGATTGAAGATGCAGCAAGTTTCTCGACATACTTGGCGAGTAAATCAAATTCAAGATTAAGCCGATCTCCAGGTTGACGACTCATTAAATTTGTCTTTCCAAGAGTGTGTGGAATTAACCAAACAGCAAATGAATCTCCCGTTACATCACAAACAGTAAGAGAACATCCGTCTACCGCAATACATCCTTTATCTACTAAGTACTGCTTGTGAGTGGGAGGTACTTTGATTTGGAGGTATAAGTTTTTTCCACGTTCTTCAAAAATTTCAATCTCTCCGCACGCATCAATATGGCCGGTCACAAAATGTCCACCCACCCTACCATTGGCTGGCATTGAACGTTCCAAGTTTACGAGATGCCCATCCTGCAAATTACCGAGGTTCGTTCTTTCCAAAGTTTCGTCTAATAAATCAAAGGATCCTACCCCGCTCGAATCTTCACGAAAGGTTAAGCAGCAACCGTTTACAGAAAGACTAGCACCTGCCTCCATCCCATCCGATCCATCAAATGGAATATCAAGCTTAAGAAGCCAAGATTCTTTCTTTTCTTCGAACGAAATTACCCGCCCGACATTTTCTACTATTCCGGTAAACATAAATATAAAATATTGATCATTGAAAATAACAATTAGAAAAATGGAAAGATAATTTGACCCTTTCGTAACGCAAAGTACTTTGAAGTTATGTCTATGACAATTTCCATTTTATTAAAACGCACATTTGTAACCCTCTTTATTCTAGGGAGCGTTATATATTCTGCTCGTCCTTTAAATGCACTGCCCGCTTCCATCAGTCAGGTACCGAAAGATTCATTTCTCGTATTTTCAGTTAATATAGAGGCCATTTTGAATAAGTCAAAGGTGAGAAAAAGTCCAGTATGGGCTCCAATCATCGACCTATTAAGCCTTTCAGCACCACAATTAAAAAGTCTTCTACTGGAGGGCGAACATTATGGATTTAACTTCGGCATCCCAGTTCAGTTTTTTGTTCGCACAACTTCTTTCCAAAAGAACCCCCTCTCCTTTGGACTGGTATCCACCGTTGGAGACACCAAAAAAGCAGATCAATTTATTGCAAATTTCGCAGAATCTATGGATTTTGAGAAACGGAAGGGAAAAAGCATACGATATCGAAAAAATGGACTCCCTATCGAATTTGGACGAAAGGGTAAAGTATTTTACATCGTCGGCGTGGGTCCGATCATTCGTGACTCAGATTCTTCCAATATTGAACTAGATAAACTTTCACGATCGATTTCGAACAAAAACAAAGAGGATCAATTTCCTGAATCTCTTACCAAACACTTCTCCCGTCCAAGTGAAATCTCTCTTTATTTAGATGGGTCTGGATTGGCAAATGTGGTCCAAGAAAACTGGCCTGATGATCAATGGAAAAAGTTACTTCCTTTATTGGATCCCTTTTTTACCAGACAGTTTGGCATGCACGTAATTTCAAACAAAGACTCCGTTAAGATCACCACTCTAGAGTATTCAATAGCAACCAATGATCATTCTAAACCGATCCGAGAAATCGGAATGCTTGATCAAGTTCCTGGTGATTCTCCTCTCGTTGTCCGTCTCAGTGTTCCCACCAAGCAAGTCCAGCAGGCAACCATATTTGCAGTGGATCAATTACTACAAATCCTGAGTGAGGGAAAAATTAATAAAGAGGTTAAACTTCCTGGATTCAATTCCACTCCTACTGAACTCCTTACCACCCCAAATGGAGATTTCATCTTCGCCGGAGGGCACTTTAACAAACAAATTAAATACAGTCCGAAGGGAGAATTATCTCCCGCAATCTCTCCTGTATTACTTTTTGGAATGGGGATCGATCAACAACTTGCCCTTAAGCAACTGTTATCCGGACTGAATTCATCTAATTCAATACGCTCACTACTGAACATTAATCAACTCCACCTGGTCGACCAGGTAGATCAGTTTTGGCTTACCAGTATTAACTACCTTCGTGAAATTGAAAAAAGTAAACCGATAGTACCGCTTTCAAAAAACCGGAAAAGATTTCTCAATCAACATTCCTTTGCACTCGACCTGAATGTGGTTCAGGCAAATCAATCAATTCGTAAACACTCGTCACTAAGCTATCCTCAATTAAAACTTTTAAATATCGCCGATGACTTTAGCCGAATTTCGAGTAAAGTAATCGACGGTGAGTTAATCACCCATGTTAAATTATTGGATGCAAACCGTTCGGGATGGGAAGTCATATTCAAGCATGCAGGTCAGGCGATAATTGACCAAGCCAATCAATCCATTTTTCAGGCAATTGCTCAAAATGACCTCAACTTAGTGATCCAAGCGGTACAACAAGGTTCATTAATTAATGCAACCGACCGTTTTGGTCACAGCCCTATTCATTATGCGGCATACAAAGGAAATGCTCGAATTGTAGATTACCTACTCAACAATGGTGGTAATCCGAACATACGTGGAAGGCATCAATCCACCCCCCTGCATAGTGCCGCCTGGGGAAGAAATATTCAAGTCCTTGAATTACTCCTCGAAGATGGTGCAGAAGTAGATGCTAAGACAGATGAAGGAGAAACACCCGGCATGACTGCGGCACTTCGTGGAGAAAAAGAAATGCTTGAGATTTTATTTGCTCTTTCAGCCGACCCGCATGCGAAGGATATTCACGGTACCAATTTTATCGACCTGGCTGCTGCCGGTGGACATGAAGGAATTGTTACTTTACTTGAAGAAATTGGAGTTGATAACCAAAACCCATTACATGTGGCAGCTGGTTTAGGCGATATGAAGCAGGTTAAAAAGCTTCTTAATAATGGTTACTCGATCAATGTAAAAGACGCCTTTGGCGCCACTCCCTTGTTAGTTGCAATGGTTTCGGGCAAAGAAGACATCGTCGAATTCCTACTCTCACAAAATGCCAATCCTCATATTTCTGCAAAAGATGGATATAATTTGATGCATGGGGCTGCATTCTCTGGAAAAAGAAGCCTTGTTCAAAAAGCATTATCCTACAACTTGGATGTTAATTCCCGTTACGGCCCAGATGGAATTACTCCAGTTGATGTGGCCGAAGAAACTGGAGATGCACTACCCTTTCTACGTTCATTGGGCGGGAAAACAGCCTGGGAATTAGGTCGGGTAAGATAGATCCGTTCAGCAGTTCACTGCTAATCGATATGCCCCAACCGAATCACGTTTTTCCCAGCTTTAAGTAATTCCTTATCGTACACTCTTGAATTCGGACATATATACTCCAAATATTCCCAAAACTGAAGGGAATGATTTAGGTGTTTTAAGTGGGCAAGTTCATGAAAAATAACATAATCCGCGATTTCGTATGGTAACAAAATCAACCTCCAATTTAATGAGATCGTACTCCTCGCAGAACAAGACCCCCAACGACTTCTCTGGTTTCCAATCCTTACATTCTCGCAATTTAACTCTGCTTTTGCAGCAAGGGTAAAAAGGCGCGACTTTAAATTCTCACGGGCTAATTCTCGTAAGAATTTAAATAAATAGTTCTCAATGGTATCGGTAGTTGGTAAATCAAGTTGAAGGGCATCCTCCAAGACCTCAGAAAATACTTTCTTTCGGTTATTATTTACTGACCAGGAAAGAAAAATGGGGCTTTTGTTGATCCAAATCTGTCCTCCTTCAATAAAGTACTCGCTTAGTTTTTGAGTAACCGGAAAGGTTTTGATTTTTTGTTCCAACCATTTTTTTTGATTAGAGAGAAAGGACAACCCTTCTCGATACGAAGTCCAACGAGGAAGGGTAAGGACTGCTGTTTCTCTGGAACGAATGCGTAAATTAATTCTTCGAGCACGATTTGACTTACGAATTAAGCAAGAAATCTTGAAATTGGGATCAAGTTCGCTCAATACGATCTCTTCCACGCGATCTTTCATCGGTATAAAAGCCTAAAATAGTCCGATTAATCTTCCAGTTTTTTCACCTGAGCGGATGAAAATTTCCGAAGGGCTAATTCAGGATCGATTCCAGATTTCTGACATGCAGCGACCAATTCAAAAAGAGCTTTCCCTGCCAGTTCCTCATTTAGTTCTTGGGCAGATCCAGTGGAATTATTCTCTTCCCATTCCCCTTTTTCCTCCAGTCCATTTTTGGCCACTCTTTTGTAAATATCATTCGCAAAAAGCAAAGCCGGTAATCGAGGAGGAAGATTCTTAAAAATACTTATTTTTGCATTCTCACCAAACTTCTTTTTTTTCTCTTCTGCTTTGATTAATTCCCATCGATCTATGACTTCACCTGAGGTATCGACCGTTTCTGCTTTCTCTCCAAAAACATGAGGGTGTCGACGAATCAATTTATCAGAAATCCCCCGGGCAACATCCTCAAAATCAAAATGGTTTTGTTCCTCTGCTAAACAGGCATGCATGACGACTTGTAATAATAAATCTCCCAGTTCCTCCTCCATTAATTCAAAATCATTATTATCCACTGCTTCCAAAACCTCAGAAACCTCCTCCACTAGACACCGGAGAAGGGATTGGTGGGTCTGTTCCCTGTCCCATGGACAACCATCTGGCGCCCGAAGTTGTGTAACAATTTGTCTTAGTCGTTGAATTTCGCTCACTCTCGCGCATTCTGTAGGAGTTACAATACATGGCAATTCAAACTCAACTCAAAATAAAAATAACTTCTCAATTAAATGGATAAATTAGCCGAAATTATGGAATGGAAACGAAAGGAAGTTTCTTCTCGTATTCGTCCAGTTAAATTGAATGAACTGGAGCAATTAGGGAAGCGGATGAAAAAAGATTTTTCTTTTTATGATTCACTCGCCCAGGACGAGCTTTCAGTTATTGCGGAAATCAAAAGGAAATCTCCATCTGCGGGAGATATTGCAGAGGATATCTCTGCGGTGGAACAGGGTCGCACTTATCTCAATGCGGATGCAGATGCCCTATCAATCTTGACTGATATGAAATATTTTGGCGGTCAACTTGAAGATTTGTGGGAAGTGAATGATTTCCTTCAAAATCACCAACGTGGAATTCCAACCTTGCGAAAAGATTTTATGGTACACCCGATCCAAGTACTCGAAGCACTTGAGGCAGGAGCGAGTGCCATTCTATTAATTGTTCGTGCATTATCAGACGATGAATTAAAAGTACTGCGTGAAGCAGCGGATGTAAGTGGATTGGATTGCCTTTATGAAATACACGAAGAAGAAGAACTTACAAAATCACTCAGACATGACCCCAAAATCCTAGGGGTAAATAATCGAGACCTTACCCGTTTTGTAACTGATCTAGAAATATCTGAGAAATTAATCCCACAAATTCCTGATGGAATTATTAAAGTAAGTGAAAGTGGAATCTTTGAGCCCGAAGATGCGTGGCAAGTTCGAGAGTGCGGAGCGGACGCAGTATTATGTGGTGAAGCACTGATGAGATCTGATGATGTCGAGGGGCTAATCCATCAGATGAAACAACGAGATTAATCTTTTAATTCCCGCCCTTGAAATTATGCCACTTTCGCCCACAGAAACTTCAAAAATTTTAGATGAGCTAGATCACAGGCCCAAGAAAAAACTCGGGCAGAATTTCTTAGTGGATGGAAATATTGTCCGTAAATCTCTCGCGATGGCGGATTTACCTGAAGGTATGCCAGTGGTTGAAATTGGTCCGGGCTTGGGAACATTAACTAAACAAATTTTGGCAAATAATCATCCTGTATTTGCCGTCGAGATTGATCGCGAACTTGTTAAAAATCTGGAAAAAACTTTAGGTCGTTTTATTGCAGATCAACAATTAGATCTCATCCAAGGGGATGCGGTCAAGTATCCACTTGCCAACCTGCCAAGTGATATAAAGGAATTCGCAGTTGTTGCTAATTTGCCCTATGCCATTTCTTCTCCCTGGATGGAGTCTTTATTGCACACCAAAAGAATTCCATTCCGAATGGTGGTAATGCTTCAAAAAGAAGCAGTAAGTCGGATGAATTCTACCCACGGAACAAAAGAGTACAATGCTCTCTCCATTTTTCTCAAGGCTGCCTTTACCCATATTCAAACTCATCCAGTCTCAAGACAGTGCTTTTTTCCCATACCTGGAATTGATTCAGTGCTCGTTCAACTGGATAGGTTAGAAGCACCCTTTCTCTTCGACCAGGAAGATCGTGCACTCATCCGTAAAATATTTACACAAAGGAGAAAGCAGATCGGATCTCTGATCAAAAAGGAAAGCACAGATGTGAAGGAAAAGATCGATCGTTGGTTACTGGCTAATAAACTCGACCGGCACTTACGCCCCGAACAGATCAGTGCAATAAACTGGCAACAACTCGCGGCAGAGCCCAAGCAATAAACGAACCGTCCCAGAAGGTGGAGGGCTAATAAAAATTGGGAAATTCAGTGGAAACTCTTCCCCCCCTCGCCACTCATTAAGCTGGCAATATTTCGTTAGGAAGAAACTCCTACTCCGCAACACTTCTTGTATTTTTTCCCACTCCCGCAAGGACAAAGATCATTTCTCCCCACTTTGGGAGTTTCACGCACTACAGGAGTCGCAATTTTAGGAATCTCTGGAGCTTCGGTTGGCCCTGAATTAGGATTACCTTGTCTCGGACCCGAAAATCGATCAAATCCACCGCTCGAAGATGTATCCGGACCGGAAACTTTTGCCACATTACTTAGATTGGAAAGCATATTTTCAAACGCTGCCAAATTGGTCGAGGAACGAAACATCCCGGAACATACATCTGACCTCATTGCGACCATCATCTCTTCAAAGGCACGAAATGCCTCATTTTTATACTCGCTTAAAGGATCTTTTTGCCCATAACCACGCAATCCCACGCTTCGACGCAATTCATCCATTTCTGTCAGGTGGTCCTGCCAATGCACATCCACAGCGTTGACCACTACATACCGTTCTAAGCTTTGTAATTGGTCGGGATCCTCCAGTTTTCTTTTACCATCATAGGCACCGGTAATTTTTTCGAGTAACAGTGTTTTAACCTCATCCTCACTCTTCCCGAATAAATCTTCCAATGGAACTGATAAAGGAAAAGTAACATTCACCCAAGAGGCCAATAATGACTCCATTTCGGGCATGTCCTCGACTCGGTTTGCTTTAAATTCAGTAAGCGGAATCCCACCAACTCTTCCCTCTACTTCTTCCTCTACCAACTCGATCAAAATCTTACCAGGGTCCTCCTCCAACAAAACGTCATTACGGATGGAATAAACAATTTCCCGCTGCCTGTTTAAGACGTCATCATATTGAAGAAGTCTCTTACGAATTGAGTAATTTTGTTGCTCCACTTTCTTTTGCGCATTTTGAATCGACCAATCTAAGGTACCATGCTCCAAGACCTCGTCATCCCCAAAGGATTTCTCCAGCATCTTGGAAAGAGCTCCTTGATTGGCAAACAAGCGCATTAGGTCATCTTCCAGGGAGACATAAAAGCGAGAAGCACCGGGATCTCCCTGACGAGCACATCGGCCTCTTAACTGCCTGTCTGTTCGTCGGGATTCGTGCCTTTCAGTACCCAAAACCAAAAGACCACCGAGCTCTTTTACCCCCTCCCCCAATTTAATATCCGTTCCCCGTCCAGCCATGTTGGTAGCAATGGTAACTGCACCCCGCTGACCCGCCTGTGAAACAATTTCCGCTTCCCTTTCATGAAATTTTGCATTGAGTACGGTATGCCTGATATTGGCACGTTTGAGCATACGACTAAATACTTCAGAAGATTCAACCGAAGCCGTACCAATTAAGACGGGTTGTTCGTTTTTATGTGCCTCAGTCAGGTCTTCGAGAACCTGATTAAATTTCTGGCGACGTCCTTTAAACATCAAATCATTTAAATCTTTTCGTACACAATCTCGGTGTGTGGGAATCACCATTACACCGAGGCGGTAAATATCATGAAACTCTCCAGCTTCAGTTTCAGCGGTTCCAGTCATACCAGCCAGTTTGTCATACATCCGAAAGTAATTTTGGATAGTAATCGTGGCATAGGTTTTAGTTTCTTTTTCAATGGCCACTCCCTCCTTGGCTTCAACCGCCTGGTGAAGTCCATTACTCCATCGACGACCGGGCATAAGGCGACCTGTATTCTCATCCACAATCATTACCTTTCCGCCTTGAACAACATATTGCTTATCTTTTTCGTATAAGCCAAATGCCCGTAGCAGTTGGGATACAGTATGAATCCTTTCGCTTCTTACTTGAAAGTCTTTTTCTGCTTCTTCCTTTTTTTCCCGCTTGGTATCGTCATCAGATTCAGAGTTACGATCGATCTCCACATAAATTGTTGCTAAATCTGGAATGACGAAGCCATTAGGATCTTTTGGGCTGATTAAAGACCTTCCAATCTCAGTCAAATCAGCTTGTTGATTTTTTTCATCGATCACATAATGCAAGTCTTCTTTTAATTGATGAGCCCTTTGCTTGTTGTAATCAGAGTTCATCTCCAAATCGAATTTTTCAAATTTCTTTCGAATTTGAGCATTTTCCATCATCCTCATAAATTGGCGATGAGTGGGCATTCCTTTTTTAACCTGGTAAATCTTAGCAGTCGCCTCATCGGCTTCCTCATCAGAAAGGTCCTCTTTGCCAAACAGTTTTTTAGCCTCCTCTGCAAGTCGATTACATTGCTTAAGTTGGGTGTCAAAGAGTTTCATGACCAAGGGCTTCATTTCACCAAAGGGCAATGGGTGGTCTTCTCTCATCGGTCCAGAAATAATTAATGGAGTCCGAGCTTCATCTATCAAAATAGAATCGGCTTCGTCAATAATACAGAAGAAATAGTCCTTTTGTACCTGATCATCCTTACAGGTTGCCATTCCATTATCGCGCAAGTAGTCAAATCCAAATTCCGATGCCGTACCGTAAGTTAAATTTTTCTCATACATCAAACGTCTTTCAGCGGAAGGCATATTATTCTGAATACAGCCCACCGTTAAACCAAGAAATTCAAATAAAGCACCCATCCAATGAGAATCCCGACGGGCCAAATAATCATTCACTGTGACGAGTTGACAATTTTTTCCTGAGATTGCATTGAGGTAAAGGGGACAAGTCGAAACTAATGTCTTTCCTTCCCCCGTTGCCATTTCTGCAATATGCCGATCATGCAATGCCATTCCCCCGATTAACTGAACGTCATAATGAATCATCTCCCATAGAAGTGGATGACCGCAGACATCAATTGTTTTTCCACAAAGTCGCCGTGCACCGTTCTTAACAACTGCAAACGCTTCAGGCAATAAGGCGTCCAAAGTTTCGCCCTTCTGAAATCTCTCCATTAACTCCGGTGTCTTTGCCTGAAGTTGTTCATCACTTAAACTTTGATACTCCTTTTCAATTCGATTGATTTCGCGAACAGCAGGCGCACATTTCTTAATGTATTTTCGATGATTTCTGCCCTTTAGGCTTTGCAAAATCGATTTAAAAGGAGAAAGAGGATTCATAGTTTAAAATTTAAACGCCAAGAAGTTCCTTGAAGTAAGGGATTGTACTATCAAGTCCTTCCTCAAGTTGTATTTTTGGTTCCCAATCCAAAACTTTTTGGGCGAGGGAAATATCTGGTTTTCGCTGAGTGGGGTCATCTGCAGGCAAAGGCATTTCGATAATCGAGGAATTAGATTGGACTTTTTGTAAGACTGTTTCGGCGAGTTGCCGAATTGTAAACTCGTTCGGATTACCGATATTAATAGGACCAACAGTTTGATCCTGCTCCATTGTACGAATCATCGCTTCGAGTAAATCATCCATATAGCAAAACGAACGGGTCTGTGAACCATTTCCGTAAAGGGTGATATCTTCCCCCTTAAGGGCTTGAACAATAAAATTCGATACCACCCGGCCATCATCTGCTAACATTCGCGGACCGTATGTGTTAAATATACGAACAACCCGGACATCGACTTTATTCTCGCGATGGTAATCAAAAAATAAAGTTTCAGCACAGCGTTTTCCCTCGTCGTAACATGCTCTTAACCCAATTGGGTTTACATTGCCCCGATAGCTCTCAGGTTGGGGATGCACTTCCGGATCGCCATACACTTCGGACGTGGATGCCTGTAGAATTCGGGCCCCTACTCGCTTTGCTAAACCCAAACAGTTAATTGCTCCCATCACAGAAGTTTTTACTGTTTTGATCGGATTATATTGATAGTGAACTGGAGAAGCGGGACAGGCCAAATTGTATATCCGATCGACTTCGAATTTAAATGGGTCGACAACATCATGGCGAATCAGTTCAAAATTCGAATTTGCCATCAAATGAGAAACATTCTTTCTCCGGCCAGTGAAAAAGTTGTCCAAGCATAAAACCTCATGGCCTTGCCCCAGCAAACGCTCACATAAATGACTGCCTAAAAAACCTGCTCCCCCTGTTACTAGAATAACCATAATATTAAATTAAAGATATACACTACTGATTCCACAGGATTTGGAAACATTCTTTTAACGATTGAAAATTATTGTTGGTTTAATCCTCTTAATACTCTCATTAAGACCTGAGTGCCATTTTCCGAGCAACCCTCTTTCTTGACCTGTTCATAAAAAGACATGGCTAATTCCAACCCTTTTAATTTGAGATTCATTCGACCGGCATCCTCTAGTGCAATCCCCATGTCTTTAATAAAGTGTTTAACAAAAAATCCTGGTGCCCAATCTTCCTGAACCATCCGCGGTCCCAATTGATTTAAAGACCAACACCCCGCCGCACCCTGACCAATCAATCCAATTACTTTATTTAGGTCGAGATTCGCTTTTTCCGCATACAACAAAGCTTCCACGGTGCCAATCATAGTGGATGCAATTAGTATTTGATTGCTCATTTTAACTCGTTGTCCAGATCCAGCTAATCCAAAAAGCTGAATATTAGATCCCATTATTTCCAAAAGATTGAGACATCGATCATAAATTTCCTGCTCACCTCCGCACATAATTGCTAAACTACCCTTTTTGGCTCCCACATCTCCACCACTCACAGGTGCGTCCAGCGCAGATGAACCCAAGTTTTTTGCCTTTTCTGCAATCCGCTCGGCAAGTAACGGACTGGAGGTCGTCATATCGATAAGAACCTTGCCACCCCCTAAATTCGAAAAGACCCCATGATCATCAAAGTAAATACTTTCCACATCTTCTGGGTAGCCAACCATGGAAAATAAATAATCTACTTCTCTGGTGAGTTCGGCTGGAGTATCTGCCCAACTTGCACCGCAGTTAAGCAGTGGAATAGCTTTCTCTTTAGTTCTGGAATAAACACTCAACTCTATTCCCTGGTTTAACAAATTTTTTGCCATGGAAAATCCCATAACTCCCAGTCCTATCCAACCGACTCTCAGCTTCGTTGACATAATAAAAGATTCAAAAAAAGAGAAAAATGGTCGGGACGACAGGATTTGAACCTGCGACCCCTACACCCCCAGCGTAGTGCGCTACCAGACTGCGCCACGTCCCGACCTCAATATTTGCATAAGCAAAGGAATAATGCTGATTTAATCACTTTGTTTAGTCAAGCCAAAGGCATGAGAGTTCATTTTAGTTTTTTTTTAAATTCATCAAAATTTGTTGCGAAACTTCATTCATCTTTTTATTACATTTAGCATAATATGACACCAATACATAAAAATATATTCATAACTTCACTCACTATTCTAATCACCAGCTTTCTTTTTGCAGAAAAAGTTGAACCGCCCAAGGACTCAGTTCCTTTTCGAGGCAGTCACTACAAAGCATTTCTCGATACCAATAGCACCTGGTGGGAAGCCAAGTTTGCATGTGACGATATTGGCGGGGAGCTTGTTGTAATTTCAACTGTTCAAGAAAATGAATTCGTTCGTCGTATGGCCAAGGATCATTTGGTTTGGCTGGGTGGCACAGATGAATTTGAAGAAGGAAAATGGACTTGGGATAATGGCGAACCCTTCAAATTTAAGCATTGGGGAGATGATAAACCTGCCGCTCTTAACGGATACAATTTTTTAATTCTTGATGGAAAATCAGGCAAATGGGCCGACACCACTGATTTCTCAGGTAAGGTGAAGGGATATGTATGCGAATGGAAAGGTTCAGCACCTAAGAATGCGGGTCCAAAAGACTCTGAACTCAAGACTCCCGCCAAGAAATAACTTTTCGATCAATTCAAATAAAAAAGCCGAGCATTGACTCGGCTTTTTTATTACACGGAACTGGTGTTATATCTCTCGGTCCAATCAGTTGCCCATTTTGCAAAAGTACCGGCCTTGATTTGCTCCCGGGCATTTTCCATGAGTTTTACAAAAAAACGCAAATTATGCAAAGTGAGTAAAACTCCACCCAAAGATTCCTTTGCCATAAATAAATGGCGAATATAGGAACGAGAAAAATTTTGGGACGCAAAACAATCTGTCTCCGAATCTAATGGACTGAAATCGAACTTAAATTTTTCATTTCTTATATTAATACTACCCGTCGATGTGTAAGCAGTACCATGCCTCGCAGCTCGACTTGGCAATACACAGTCAAACATATCAATTCCATATCCCACCATTTGTAATAATTGAGTGGGAGTACCGACTCCCATTACATATCGAGGAAGTCCATCGGGGAGAAAGTGAACCGTCGAGAATACTTGTTCAAGCATTTCTTCCTCAGATTCACCCACACTTACTCCCCCAATTGCATACCCTGCAAAACCCACCTCCTGTAATTCCAGAGCAGAACGTTTCCTTAGTTCTGGAAAACGTCCCCCTTGTACAATTCCAAAGAGTTTTCTTCCCTCCGAAATGGCATCTGTTTCTTTCCACGCTGAATTACAAGAACGAGCCCAATTTGTGGAACGATCGACCGCCTGAGATATTTCACCCCGAGATGCTTCCGCCGGAGGACACTCATCCAAACACATGGCAATATCTGATTTGAGAGCGTCCTGAATTTCGATCGCTTCTTTCGGGCCCAGGAAAACTTCTCTTCCATCGATATGAGAATTAAATCGAACTCCTTCATCACTTAACTTTCTTAACTTTGCCAAGCTGAAAACCTGAAAACCCCCACTATCTGTGAGGACAGGACCCTTCCAATTCATAAAACGTGCAAGTCCACCTGCTTCCCTAATCACCTCTATTCCGGGTCTCAGGTTTAAATGATAGGTATTTCCTAAAATAATCGACGCACCGATCACATCAGATAGATCACGAGGGAGAATACCTTTCACTGTTGCCTGTGTACCCACTGGCATAAAAACAGGGGTGGAAACTTCTCCTCCGGGTAAATTTATAGTAGTTAATCGAGCATTATTTAAGGATCGATTCTGGGTTGGTTGGATTGACTGCATTATTGGAAAGATTGATTGGATAGAAGATCTAATTGCCGAAGAAATCATTACATACAAGTTACTATTTACAAGATAAGGGGTAGTGGATTGTATTTTCCGAGAGAAGTAAAACGCCCCAGAAGCAGTTCACTCATCTAGTAATGAAATACAATAAAGTCTCCTTACAGTAAGTAGTATCAAGTACTATTGCTAAGAAAATTATTCTAATAAAGTTTGAACTCAAGAAAATACGAAAACTAATTTCATTTGAAATTAACAATTAGAAAGTAGTATACATCGATGACTCTTTAATTAGAAATGAATCTACTACTCCAATTCAAAGTATAGATAAAAAAGGAACTAACCGGTATGGGATTTTAGATTTATCAATTTGAGCAAATACCAGGCTTATATTAGTAATACAAATTACAAACTAATAATGAAACAATTTGATCAAAAATTAGGTATTTCCCCGCTCATTTACAATGCCAAAAGTAATGGCTAATTTTGATATTATAGGGGATGTTCATGGGTATCCTTCTTTGCTCATCGAATTATTGCAAATACTAGGATACGAAGAAAATAAGGGAACTTTTGTTCACCCGCTAGGTCGTAAGATTATTTTTGTGGGTGATTTAATCAATCGAGGACCGGACACAATTGAAGTGCTAAAAATCGTGCAAAAATTACATTCCAGCGAACAAGCCTTTGCTGTGCTCGGAAACCACGAATTTCGTTTAATTCAACAATTTATAAAGGACCCAACACTTGTAGAACCCGCGATCAAACCATTTATTCCATGGATCCAATCTCTTCCCCTATTTTTAGAATTTCATGAGTTAAGAGTAGTGCATGCTGCATGGCATTTTGCCTCAATTACGAAACTTAAAGATCAAAGTGTAGGAGATGAAAATTTCATCAGATCGACTTTTGACTCGCAGTCAGACCTCGGGCAAGCAATCGATATAATCTTGAGGGGAATTACAGTTCCAATTCCAAACAAACTAAATTATTTGGATCGATTCGGGATTAAGAGAAAGAAAGCACGGATTCGGTGGTGGGAAGGTGAGAAAAACAAAATTAATGGGTCGAATTTCTTTCCCAAATCGAAAAAGTTACTTACTGGATCTTTTGCGATTAATTCCCAAAAAATTGGGCAAGAATACTTACACAATGATAAACCAATATTCTTGGGACACTATTGCCTACCGGCGGATGAACCAAAAGTAATTAATAATGTAATTTGTGTAGACGGTTGCGTTACCTGCGACCAAGTTTTGTGGGCTTATCGATTTACAAGCGGTGAGGAGATATCAGATGTGAATTTGGTCCAAACTTCAAAAGCGTGAATTAATTGGAAAAGTGCTTCTTGTCGGGAATTGCTATCTTCTCCCAACTTGACTTCCAACGATTCCATTTTTCAACTCCGTCCAGATGTGGGTGCAGATGTCTTTTACAACATGCGTAGTCAAACATTTCTTTTGCTTCATCAAGATTATGGGCTAAGAAATACTTGTCAGAAAAGCCCACCGCATTTTCGAAATGATAATGAAACTTGAACTCTTCTAGGTTTGGTTCTCGATTCGATTTCATACAAACAACATAACCTAATTTGAATGAGTTTTCAAACGGACCGCCACATTTTTTATAAACTCACATCGCCCTTTATAAGATTATACAGGAACGCAAAAAAGAGTAATGAAATCGTAACGCGCTCGATTTTTTTGGAAAAATATCAAACCAAAAGAGAACTTTAGGAAACTTCTTCCTCCTGTACTTCCCATTGCGAACTCCAACGGTTCCATTTCTCTATCCTTTGTACAGTTGAATTCATATCATTTTTCTGGCAAACGAAAGAAAACATTTTTTTTGCGTCCTCTGTTTGGGTTGCCATAAAATACTTTGTGGCAAGATCCAAAGATCCTTCTAATTCGTAAACCACTTTAAATTCCTCCAACTGCGCTCCTTTACTCTCTTTCATATACCCAATAACCTATGCTAATACACTCAACCTTAGCAAATCATATTTAGGTTTTTTTGACATTTTTTTAATCGTAGCGGGCAACTTTATAGTCAAGTTGGACTCAAAGCACCTCGGTTACGATTGAGAATCTTTTCGCGTAAAAGGGTAAGTCCTAGAATTGAAAATCTCGCAATTCAACATTTTCAATCTTGCCGATCTCATACACATCGATTGCCATTATGAGTATGGAAATATTCAACTCTCTTCAAACCAGACGAAAATTCTGCCATGGTTCCGTATCTCTTCTTGCTTCCAGTATCATGCTACCTAATCCACTGCGTGCAAGTAGTTCTTCGGCAACAACGATTCCACTTGGATTTGATAATTTTTCAATCCGAGCTCTTGGTTGGAAAGCTCCACGGCTTCTTGATTTTGCAAGTTCTCATAAATTAGACACGATATTATTTTCCGACCTTGATGTTTACGAGTCTTTGGATTCCTCCTATCTCAAGGAGATTAAACAGGAAGCTCAAAACCGGGGCATAGTCATTCATACTGGAACTGGTGGGATTTGTCCCACCTCCAAAAGCTTCAAGGATAAACATGGAACCGCCGAAGAGCATTTACGCCTTCTTATCCGGGTCGCAAAAGAGGTTGGTGCAAGCGTGGCCCGTTGCTACCTGGGCACGATGAAAGACAGGCACGGCAAAGGAGGAATACAGAACCATATCACGAGCACTGTACAAGTTTTAAGGAAAGTAAAGACAGTGGCCTTAAATGCGGGTGTAAAAATAGCAGTTGAAAACCATGCAGGTGATTTGCATAGCCGTGAACTTGTTCAGTTAATTGAACGGGCAGGAACTGAGTATGTTGGTGCCACTCTAGATTCGGGTAACGCAACATGGACCCTCGAAGACCCAATTGATACTCTTCGGAACCTTGCCCCTTATGCAATATCGAGTGGTATTAGAGATTCCATGGTATGGAAAAGTAAAAGAGGGGTAAAAGTACAATGGACCGCTATGGGAGAGGGTTGTACAGACCTGGACACTTTTATTTCAGAATGGAAAAGATTGTGCCCTTCCCTCCCCATGCAATTAGAAATCATATCAGGATTTGCAAAAGAATTTCCTTATCTGGATCCCACTTTTTGGCCCCCATATTCTACTTTTTTAGCGGAAGACTTTTCGCGTTTTTTGTTGATCAGCCAAAAAGGAAAGGAAATAAAACCTTTCAGTTCACCGGAGGGAATAGAAAAGAAAGTGGCCCAACAAAATTATCAACTGAGTCAGCTTGAAAAAAGTATTTCTTTCTGTAAGGAAAAGCTTTCTCTCGGTCTCCAATAATTTTTGATTGGATGCCAAAATAAAATCAAAATTGAAATTTACCCTTTTGAATAAAGCCGATTTGGCCCCCACTACCAGAGAAGAGAATTACCACATTCACAGACCCATTAATGCATACGCTGGTATATCGCACTTCTGAACGAATCATTCAATACATCAATGAGGAGGATTGATTCCCCTCTCTACAACAGTTACTCTTTTATATGGTAAAAAAGCATGTGTAGTGCCCTACCCCACACTACTGAATGAGAAATGAACAAGCGAATCGACGAGCCATGTCGTTGACTTCAGCCATCATCTAAAGTGCTTATTTCTTTTAAATGTGCCACGTCTCCCCAGCTGATCAAATTCCATCCCGCCTCTATCTGTTCGATCCGATTAATGGAGCAGTTAAGAAGAACAAAATTACGATCGGAATCCAAAGGCAGATTGAGAACATAACGAAAAATTGCACCCAACACTCCGCCATGAGTAACCAAAGCGATGTTCGCTCCCGAATGTTTAGTCGCAAGTTCCTCGATTGCACCTGAACAACGTAAGCAAAATTCGCGAAAGCTCTCTCCGTTTGGAACCTGAAAATCCGGGCCATCATTACGAAAGGACGAGTAAACATCTGGTTGACTCACTTTCATCTCCTCGGTGTTCATACCCTCCAGCACTCCAAGATCACGTTCCCGCAATCCGACATACTGTTCCGCAACCATACCGGATGGCCCGCCCACCAGTTCGGATGTATGCATGGCACGACCGAGGTCACTTGAATAAAAAAAATCGAATTTCTCACCCTTCATTCTTTGGCCCAGTGCTTCTGCCTGTGCGACACCACGGGGACTCAGCGGAGAATCTGCGTGCCCCTGCCAACGTCCGCACAAATTCCATTCGGTTTCACCATGACGAATAAGGGTAATATTTGTATTTTGAGACATATATTGTTTCATAAACACAAACTAGAATGGGGTCAGTATAATTTTAATAAATAGTAAGCACTTTATACGATTATAGAGAAGAGATCATTCGAACAAACGAATCAAAATTCACTTTCAGGGGTTGTAATAATTAATTTCATCACACAATTTGGATTTTTCACCCTCAACAATTACCCCAATGAAAAAAATATCTCTTTTATTTCTTTTGCTCGTTCCTATTTTTTCGCAGTTTGGAAAAGTAGAGATCATTGAAATTTCTCCTGAAACGGTTACTCAACTCCCCCAAGGTAAAGAAGCGGATGGTATCATTGGAGACTTCGTACTTAGGAATGAACTGATTGAATGTGCAATTGGAAGTTCTGCACCTGACCGCAAGGCCAACATGGGTGCTTTCTGGGGGGCAAATGGAATGACCCCTGGATGCCTCTACGATCTTTGCCTACGGGGAACGGAAAATGACCAACTTACCATTTTCTCCCCATCCCGCCAGCAGGGAGAGATTTCCTACATTCGAAAAACAGAGTCTGGGGATGGAATTGAAGTGGTAACCACCGCAGCAAAATCTGGAGGTTTGTTTAAAAAACACCTTTATACAATCCAAGAAGGAGAATATGGAATCCATATACTCAGCCTGATTCGTAATGAGGGGAAAATTAAAGTTTCCGGACCCATTGATGATCGGTGGACCCGGTTCAGAGAATCTGGCCGACTCGAGAATATCGAATGGGCGGACTCTGTAGATCCTGCCGACAAAGCCGGCTACGCCTATGGTTGGTATAGGGACAAAAATGGAAAATTGCCGCCCCGCTCAAAAACACTTCATCCCGGAGACCAAATTGAAATCAAGCGCTTTATCGCAGTGGGAACATCTCCAGTACAGGCATTGGGTCGGGTAGCACAAAAAATGGGTAAAACTGGAATAGTCGAAATCACACTTCAGGAAGACAGCTCAACGCCAATTTCATCCGCAACTTTCAAATTTTCCCAAAATGAACAATCCATTTTGGGGTATCCTGATGAAAGTGGTAAAATATCAACTCAATTACCCATTGGAAAATGGATGGTCACGATCCTAGATCATGGCAGGGTAAACCAATCATTTTCCATCGATGTACAAGAGAGTGGAGTACGAAAAAATTGCACAATGAAGCCGGCATCGAAAATTGATTTTAGCATCACTAATGAAAGCGGGGAAGACATACCCTGCAAAGTTCAATTGATCGGGCTGGGAGAAACCAGCGACCCTCAACTCGGCCCCGTTGATCGTGCCCATGGATGTAACAATCAATACCATTCGGAAACCGGTACTTTCTCAATCGCCCTGAATCCTGGTTCCTATCGAATTATTGTGACCCGCGGAATTGAATTCGACCATTTCGAAAAAGAAATCACTCTCTCCCCGCAAGAGACTTTGCCTTTTTCAACCAAACTTAAACGAACAGTAAACACAAAGGGGTGGGTAAGCACTGACTTTCACAACCACTCCACTCCGAGTGGAGACAATGTGTGTGGGACAAATGATCGAATCATCAACCTGGCCGCCGAACACATCGAATTCGCTCCCACTACCGAGCATAACCGAGTATACGACTGGCAACCCCACATAGAAGAGTTAAAACTGACAAAAGAGATTTCAACTGTCCCCGGGATCGAACTCACCGGTTCAGGAGCACACCTGAACGCATTCCCGATCACTCCGAGTCCTTACCTTCAGGATAACGGTTCCCCAAAGTGGGTAAAGGACCCTCGGATTAATGCAATCAATCTGCGCGATCACCACGGTCACAAGAAAAATCGATGGATTCACATTAACCATCCGGATATGGTCGAAAATTTTAATGACCGAAACAAAGATGGACATTCAGACAATGGGTTTGAGGGCATCGTTTCACTGATCGACGCAATTGAAACACAAAATTACCGAGCCTCGGAAATTTTGGGACGGGCACCCTACCAGATTACCCGAAGGGCAAGCAGGGAACAAGTTTCCATAATTCGTGAATTTGTCTGGCTTCAAATGCTCAACCAAGGGAGAAGGGTTTGGGGAATTGCTGTAAGTGATGCCCATACTGTTTTTGGAAATGGGGTGGGTGGATGGAGGACCTATATTCCCAGTTCCACTGATAACCCCCAAGAGATTGATTGGGAAGAAATAAGTCGTCGAGCGAAAGCGGGGCAAATGATGCTCACCACCGGCCCCTTTTTGGAAGTGGAAACTCAGGATGGAATCCTACCCGGAGGCCTTGCCCGAGCAAATGATTCAATTCAATTAAATGTCCGGGTGCAATGCTCCTCCTGGATCGACATTAATCGCGTCCAAATTTTGATCAATGGAAGACAGTCCACCAAGTATAATTACACTCGAAAAACACACCCCCATTGGTTTAAGGATGAAGTAGTCAAATTCGATCAATTATTAACAATCGAGCTTTCCCATGATGCCCACTTAATCGTAGTAGCCTATGGCGAAGAATTAAATCTTAAAACAGGATATGGAAACAGCGGTCAAGGAACGAACAAACCCTGTGCCTATCACAACCCAATCTTCGTTGATACCAATGGGGATGGTTTTACTCCCAATGGAGACACACTGGGGTTTCCAATTCCCACAGCAGGAATGTCAGTCGAACAGGTAAAAGAGAAATTAATTCAAGCCGGCATTACAACTCAGTGAAAAGAGCCTTTCAAGTCATTCTTTGCATTGGATTATTTTTTCTCCACAATGGTTGCACCTCATCCATTAATCAATCGACCAAGACAAGCAATGAATCTGCTGAAATTCGTGTAAAAAGATATGAGACAAGAGCAAGGACCTATCAGGCACTTGCTGATGCCCAGAATTTAAGCCCTGCTTATTCTAACCCCGGATTTCGTAACTACAGCAAGCTCGGCGGGCATAACTTACGAATGGTATATTTACAGGAAGCAATCCGGTATCGTAAACTGGCAAAACAGGCAAAGAATGAAATCGTAAATAAAAATAAAGAGGTAGAATAAAACTTACTTCTTTTTCGGGGTATCACGAAATGACCAACTAGGAGAGCCTTGGGGATCCGGTGCATGAGGAGTCTTACCTAGGCCATAGTCTTTTGCTTGCATGTCTTGGCCCGACCAATACTTTTTATCCCTTATAAATCCATAAAAAGAGGGATAAAAAGGATCCACATAATCTACATCCGCGTTAACAGGAACTTTTAGCCCGGTAAGATGATAAACCGAGTTCACCAGCAATCGCCGTAAATCTTCGCTAACCAAGTCAACTGATGCACCCATAGTGGTACAGAATGTAGTGCCGTTCTTTCCATTGGGAGCGGTGTACGGATGAAGCCATGCCAGCGGTTGCATCGGATCATTCTTCGCATCCACAAAAGAAGAGTTTGGTGCAAGTGTTTTAGTTACTGCTCCCCGCAAAAGAATGGTATCTTTTTCATTTAAGCGATTAATGCCATATACATCAGAGGGACCAAATACATCGGTTACTCCATTTAAAATTGGATGTGCGGCATTTTTAGTCTCAACCATTCCACGTGCACCTTCGCCCTTGTGCTTGCCATGGTGACTCACCCAGCCTTCTCCCATGATCAGTGGTCCGAACTGACTGTAAGAAATTTTACCTCCCAATTTTTCTCCTCCATTAAATGCATGAGTGGAAGTACGAATTCCAACAATCGCTTTCCCTGCATTTAAAAAATTTGTGATATGAACCGCATCATTCTGATTGGGTTTGCGAAATCGCGTACCAATTAACATGAGATCCGCGGATTCGAGGTGATTCCAGCCAACCACACCCTGCTGATTATTGGGATCAATATATTTGCCAGCTTTATCCCATGCAAAAAGAACCTTGCAGGTAAAACCATGTTTTTCGGCAAGAATTTTAGCCAACATGGGCATACTTTCCTCAGTTCTATACTCTTCATCGCCAGAAACCAGGACAATCGTTTTTCCATTTCCTGGGCCACTTTTACCCTTCAAGGTAAGAATTTTCGAGTCATCTGCACAAAGAAACAGTGAAGATACTGAAAGCGTTAAAATACAAACAAGGAAATGAGCTAAATCTTTCATGAAATAAGTGAGAGTTTAAAATTTAAATACTTTGAAAATTTTCCTTTTATGTCAAAGCCCATCGGTCCAAGATATAAAATTCATTGATTGAATCTTCTTACTGCCGAAAAAAGAATTCGTAATTTGAGGATTCACCAATAGATTAAAGTGATGTTCAAAAACATTCCTTTCAATCGAGTTGAGTGGGTAACTAGTAGTTTTTTAATTATTACAGCCATTCTTACTTTCACTGCTGTACCGGCTTACTTTTATTTTTTTGGGTGGGACTGGTTTATTTTTGGGGTTTTTATGTTTTACTATCCCGCCACCGGATTGAGTATCACCGTGGGGTATCACCGCTTATTTTCTCACAAAGCCTTCAAGGCAAAATGGCCAGTCAAATTGTTTGTACTTCTTTTCGGGGCCGCTGCTTTTGAAAATTCTGCCCTATGGTGGAGTTCCGAACATAGGAAACACCACAAACATGTTGATACTGATGATGACCCCTACGATATAAGCAAAGGATTTTTTTGGGCTCACATGGGATGGCTTATGTTTAAGCTCAAACCGGACAATCCAATCAACAATGTACAAGACCTTAAAAAAGATCGTCTTGTCATGTGGCAGGACAAATGGGTTCATGGGATTGCATTTTTCATGAGTTTTATCTTACCCACGATCATCGGGTATGTTTATGCAGTCTCCACAGGTAATATTAGCCCGATGGCAGGTGCTCTAGGTGGATTACTAATACCCGGTGTCGCACGGGTAGTAATGGTTCAACATGCCACATTTTGCATCAACTCACTATGCCATATGATTGGCGAGCGTCCCTACTCAACAAGCCATAGTGCACGGGACAGTTGGATTGCCGCAATCTTCACAATGGGGGAAGGATATCATAATTATCACCATGAATTTCAATGGGATTACCGAAATGGCGTAAAGCCTTGGCAGCTCGACCCATCAAAATGGATTATTTGGTTTCTCTCTAAATTCGGTTTAACTGGAGATTTGAAACGTGTCGCAGGTGAAAGAATACTTCTAGCTGAAACTCGCGAAACAAAGCGACAATTGACTGACCAAATTTCCCTTATCCAACAAGCCACTACTTCTTCAAGTGAATTGATCGATCAGACTCTCTCCTCCCTCGAAAAATGGAGTGATCGCTTAACTGATATTTGCGATGAGTTGCAAAAAGCAGCCCATGACAAAATTAATTTATCCAAGACAAAGTTAAACGAGTTCCGATCCGAAATTCAAAATGTGATGCGAGAAATTGAATCGAACGGCAAGCTTGCACACACTTAGTATAAGCCCACACACTGCACCTAGTCATTTTTTAGGGAATTAATAGAAAAATTTGTCGTAGGTCATCGGACTCGCCATCACTACAGTGAAGTTATAAAATTCGTGTACTGCTCCAGTAAAAAGCAGGGCGTGTAAAAAAGACTTTCCTCTCATTGAAAGGTAGAGAACGGTCATGCTAATCATGGTCGGATAAAGAATAAGATGTCCCCAAATTCCTCGTTGAGTGTGGAGCAGTTCAAAAAATAGGGCAAATCCGAGAATAGTCCAAACTGGCTTCACTTTACAGTATCGGCAGAGTTCTAAGATAGGTACAAAAATAAAAATTGTTTCTAAAATAGGTGCTAGAAATATTGCCCCCAGTCCCATGCTGTAATCCACTAAACCATTGCGATGAACACGACCATCGCTCACCATTGCCCATTCAGGCAAAATATACAGAATTACGGGTATAAGACTACAGAGCAAATAAGACTCTAAAAGCACTCTGCCCTCACTTTGAGTATACCATCGAAGAATTAGTTTTTCGAAAAAAGGCAACTTTTTTATATTACCAATCTGAGCCATTGCTTAGTATAAATAAAGGGAACTTAATTTGAATTATAAGTTTTAGAATATAAAAAAAAGGATTTACTCAAGTTATCCCAACTCCATTTGATAGCCAAAACCAGGACCCTTTATCGTGGATAGATCAAGCATGCCATTTCTTCGTTCATAAATACCAGGATGAATTAACGCCTCTTTTTTCGACGCCTCTGGATAAAATTGCATTCCATTACTTTCCACTCCCATGATAGTTCCTGCATGTGCACCGAGTAATACATGCGGAATTTGAGCAAGCATTGGATTAGTTAAATCCTGAACCATCAAATCCATTCCATGTGCTTTTGCCCAGCAGAGCGAAAGAAGAGCTCCCGTTTGTGTTTTGCATGTCTTGAGAGCGACTCCTGTCCACCCCAATTCCAAACCCAGTCTGACATGCTTCCAGTCATGTGCACTTTCATCCATAAAAAGAGGTTTTCTTTTCGATAGAGAATGTACTTTAATTCCGTACTTTTCTAAATCATAGGGAAAGGGTTGCTCCACATAAATAATTTTATCCCAGGTCTTAGAATCTTTGATTTTTAATTGATCGAGAATCTGATTCACGTAATGAGGATCAGTTACAGTACAATTAAAATCGGTTGTCAGGTAGTCTACATTCATTTCTTTCGCAATCTTTCCAATTGCGACCAATCGTGCATAATCCCAATGAGAATCATTCCCCCGAAGTTTAATTTTAAGGCAATTTAGTCCATCCCGCTCAATCCATTCTTCCAAATGTATAGGGTAACCGTCCCGCGGTTCGTTTCCCGTACATTCCTGCTCTGACAAAGGATCTAATCCTCCCACTAAATGCCATACGGGAATTTGATCACCTGGATCGAGTACCAAAAAGTCAGAGGGAGTCTTACCGGCAAATGAGATCGAATTCCCGTCTTTGGGTTCAATAAAATGACTTAAATCCAGATTGAGGTAAGGGAAATCATAGGATTGATAGGTCGGCAAGTCGTTGGTCATGCCATATGCATCATGTAATGCGAGGTCAAAAGCAGAAGCACAAACCAAGGCACCAAGCCACGGCAATGGCTCCAGTCCCTTTCTTTCAGATTGATTATACTCATTTAAAAAAGTAGGCAATTGCTCAAAAACGAAAGAATGCCCGAGTTCCAATGCATGTCCAAAACCAGAATGAGTTTTACATTTCTTAAGCAATATTTCCGAAAATTCCTGCAAAGCTAAATGTCGGTCGTCGTAGGAAGTTGTGGATGGCCAAACCCACTGAACACTGAGTGGGGTTTCTCCCCATCCCTTCCCAGAATGTCCATCCCTTCTCTCCACACTAACAGAAACTCGTGCACAGGTGACCGAGGTCAGTACCTCAGATCCGAACTTCAAGGGAACGCGTGTGGCGACCGGTAAAAAAGCTAAGCTTGCATCGGTTATTTGAATATCAAATGGATTTTTCAAATAACAAAAAACAATCCCAAATACTAAACAATGTCGATTCTTGAATCTTTTTTCTTTTCAAAACGATAAACCATGAAAGGATGGGAAGTATGGATGGTGATTTAATTGGCTTATTTGCATTATTGGTTGGCTTGGAGTTAATTCTTGGAGTCGATAATGTTTTGGTTATTGCAATTTTGGTTTCCCGCTTGCCGGAAAACAAAAGAAATTCAACCCGAAACTTCGGACTGGTTCTTGCCATGGTGGCTCGAGTAATCATGGTGTTAGGGGGGCTAAAGTTGATACAATTGACCAATCCGGCGTGGACTGATGGTCCTGATTGGTTTGCTTATTCGTGGCGAGACCTAGCACTACTGGCCGGTGGTTTATTTTTAATGTGGAAAGCGGTGAAAGAAATCCATGCCACGGTTGAGTTGGAGCATCATGAGACTAAAAATAAAGCAAAAGCGAGCTTGGGCGGAATCATTTTTCAAATTGTAATTCTCGATATTGTATTCTCGCTCGACTCGGTAATCACGGCAGTCGGGCTAACGGATAATCAATGGATTATTATCACGGCAGTCCTTTCCTCATTTGTTGTAATCCTGTTTTTTGCCAAGCCAATTGGTGACTTCATCATGAAAAATGTGGCTTTGAAAATTTTAGCCCTCTCTTTTCTCATTGTAATTGGTATTACTATTTTTATGGAAGGGCTCGGTAAAGAAGTTGAAAAATCTATGATTTATGTGCCTATGGGTTTTGCCCTAGCCATACAACTTTTACAAATGCGCCACAAAAAAAACTTGAATCAAATAAAAAATAAAACTTCTTGAATCGATTGGGAAATAACCAATTTACCAATCCAACACTTTGAATCTATTCCTACTATGAAAAATCATCCTTTCCTCGAAAACACCGAGCATCCCTCCTGGTCATCTCTCCAACCAGAATGCGTTCGAAATGATATCACTGTTGCCTTAGAGCAATCCGAAAAGAACTTGCAGTCCATCCGTGAATTAAACCACCAAAATGTAACTTTTTCCAACACGATTAAGTCTTTGGAGCAAGCTACTGTCGAACTGGATGAAGCTTGGGGTTTGGTGGCTCATTTGGACTCAGTTTGTAATTCAGAAGAATTAAGAAATGCACATAATGATATTTTGCCTGCAGTCAGTGAATTTGGTGCGAAAATATTCCTGGATGGTAAATTATGGAATGCAGTTAAAACATTTGCCGAAAGCGAACAAGCAAATGAGTTAAGTTCGATAGACCGGAGACTGCTGGAAGAAACCATTCAAGATTTCCAGGAAGCGGGGGCTAATCTTCCTCTCGAAAAAAGAAAGCGCCTCGAAGAAATTTCCAGTGAGCTTGCAAAGATTACTCAAAAGTTTTCTGAAAATGTATTGGATGCAACCAACGCTTGGCAGATGGTGGTAAAAGAGGAAGCTAAGCTCAAGGGACTTCCTTCCTCTGCGCTCGATGCAGCAAAGCAGGCTGCGATCAAAAAACTAGGTGATAACGAAGGGAAAGATGCCTGGATATTCACCCTTCATGCACCATCCATGCTTCCAGTATTACAATATCTTGATGACGAAGAACTCCGGGAAGAAATTTGGTCTGCAAGCGATCGATTGGGTACAGAAGAACCCAATAACAACTCTCTCTTGATCAAAGAAATTTTGGCTCTTCGACAAGAAAAAGCAGAACTAGTTGGCAAAAAAGACTTTGCGGATATCGTATTGAGTAGGAGAATGGCAAAAAATGGTAAGTGTGCAGATGATTTCATCTCTGACCTAAAAGTGAAAACTCTGCCCTTTTTCACAGAAGAAAACCGTGAGTTAGAGGAATTTAAAGCAGGGAAAACAGGACAAGCTGTCGGTCTGCTTCAACCGTGGGAAGTCGGCTACTGGGCAGAAAAGTTAAAGAAGGAACGCTATAGTTTTGATGATGAAGATCTTCGACCCTACTTCCCTATTCAGTCTGTATTAAACGGCATGTTCAACTTGGTGACCCAAATATTTGGCTTGGAGATTGTTGAACGGTCCACCCAATTTGAAGGGGAAGTTTTTGCCCATGGAGTAAAGGAAAGCCAACCCGTTGAAGTATGGCACAATGAAGTAAGATTTTACGATTTGTTTGATCAAAAAAGTAAGTGTTTGCTAGGCTCATTCTACGCAGACTGGCATCCCCGCTCTTCCAAGCGTGGTGGCGCCTGGATGAACTACTTAAAAACAGCAGAGCCTAAACCAGACGGCAGTCGCCCTCCCCATCTTGGTCTCATTTGTGGAAACCTAACTGCACCCTCCACAAGCAAACCGGCCCTACTTACTCATTATGAAGTCGAAACTGTATTTCACGAATTTGGTCACCTCCTTCATCATTTATGCGGAGAAGTACCTCACCGCAGCTTGAACGGAGTCAATGTGGCATGGGATTTTGTAGAACTTCCTTCTCAAATTATGGAAAATTGGTGCTGGGAGCGTGTCAGTCTAGACCTATTTGCAAGACACCATAAAACGGGAGAAACCATTCCGGAAGATTTATTTCAAAAGATGCTCCGGGCTCGAAACTTTATGGCAGGAAATGCAATGATGAGACAACTTGCATTTTCCAAGTTGGATTTATTTTTACACCGAACTCTCGCATTGCAGGAATTTGATGATTTAGAAAAGGCAATTCAATCAGAACTGAAAGAATATTTCCCAAAAAGAAAATCTCCTGCCCGCACTATTACCCACCGATTTAGCCATCTATTTAGTAGTCCTGTTGGCTATGCGGCTGCGTATTATTCATACAAATGGGCCGAGGTTCTTGATGCGGATGCCTTTACCCGCTTTCAAGAAGAGGGTGTGATGAATCCTGAAATTGGTCATCGATTTAGACAGCATATTTTAAGCAAAGGAAATTCACTTCCTCCCGATCAATTATATCGAAATTTCATGGAACGGGACCCAAAGATAGAAGCTCTGCTTCAAAGAAGCGGTCTTTCATAATCTACAAACCTAGTTCAACTTTTATGTCTACAAAGCCACAAGTCCTAGCTTGGATAACCTGCGATTCAGTTTATGTAGATCCGGCTACTGGCAAAAATACCCTGCTGGGTATTTTCTCGAATTTAAGAGCCAAAGAATTTCCAGTAGTTCACCCCCGGATGATCTGGTTTCTCTCTTTCTCTGATTTGACCCAGGGAAAACATATGCTCAAAATTTCTATTGGTATTCCAATGGCGGAAGATGAACCAAGGACTATTATTGATCGCAAATTTGAATCTCCCGGTCCCCAACACCGCATAAATTTAATTAACGATATTCATCGTTTAAAATTTGAAAAGCCGGGGAATTACTCAATTCTTATTGAAATTGATGACCAGGTTGTCCTCGCCAGCACATTTCCGATCACTCAAGTTTCCTAAATATGAAATACTTACCTGCGCTCCTATTTATTTTTTTTACTTTGGTTTCTTTTTCAATCGCAAATGAAAGAGCTTCATCAATTGAAAAATTTTCCGTTCCATTTCTAGAAAAAATCGAGGGTTGGCCAGTTGAATGGAATCCTGATTTTAAGAACAGCGAGAATCGGATGTTATTTAAAGATGTAAAAAAAGCCCTCGCCAATCACCTTCAACGAATTACCTACATCTTAGATCAAGAAAAGGTCGAGGTATTGCGTAAATTATACATCCGAGTAGACCTGAACCACAAATTAACCACTATGCAATACCATCCAAGCAAGCGATGGTTACTCACAAACAAGCACGACCCAACACTAGAAAAAAGAGTTCATATCCCTAGGGCCCATCAACTTTTAAGCAAGGACCAGTGGGCTAAACACCCCTATGTAGTTTTGCACGAACTCGCGCATTCCTATCATGATCAAATTCTCAGTTTTGATCACCAGGAAATTATAAATTCTTATCAACGGGCTGAAAAAAAGGGCCTTTATGAAAAAGTTCTGCTTTTCCGCGGTGGAAAAACAAGTCATTATGCACGGACAAATCATAAGGAATTTTTTGCCGAGATGTCCGAATCATACCTTGGAGTTAATGACTTTTATCCCTTTGTCAGGGCCGAATTGGAAGAGCATGACCCCACAACATTTGCTCTTATGAAAAAAATTTGGGGGAAGATTTAAGGACGTTTTGAAATCAGTTTTTTAATTCAGTAGAATCCTTAGATTGCTACCGAATCGACCTACTAATGAGGAAAAAACTGGCCATTCACTAGTTGCTAATTGAGCAATCAAAGAGGTTGCGAATTGCATTTTAATTTATAAATTTTCAATCAATAATGACTCCGTTCAAACTGCATGATTAGAATAAAATGATGAATCGGAACTTAAGATTCAAGCCGATTGATCTCCCCTACAAATGCAAGAAAACTTTACCCTTGTTATCTTGAGCTTCTTTTAAAATTCGATATCTTAGCTCACTATGTCTGATCGTATTAAATCTGATTCCTCTTCAGTTTCCCCATTACTTGTGGTGGGTTCTGTTGCTTTTGATAATGTCATCACTCCCTACGGTGAAAAAGAGCACATTCTTGGAGGTGCAGCGTCCTACTGTTCTTTCGCGGCGAGTTACTATACCGATGTACAAATGGTGGGAGTGATTGGTAATGATTTTGGAGAAGAATATCTGGACCGCCTACGTTCTCGTGGAATTGACTTGGAAGGTGTACAAAAAGATGAAAGTGGACCCACTTTTTTTTGGAAAGGAAAATACCATGAAAACTTCAATCGTAGGGACACGCTTGATATTCAATTAAATGTCTTTGAGAAATTTCGACCCGACCTTCCGGATTCTTACAAAAATACTCCTTTTGTACTTCTTGGAAATATTCACCCGGCACTTCAGTCACATGTACTAGATCAGTTAGAAAGCGAAGCATATGTACTCGCGGACACGATCGATCTTTGGATTGAAATTGAAAGGAACGCACTACTTGATTTGATTAAAAGAATCAATTTGTTTGTGATTAATGATACTGAAGCAGAAGAATTGACCGAAGAAAATAACATCATTCTTGCGGGGCAAAAATTGAGGAAGATGGGCCCGGAATCTGTCATTATTAAAAAAGGTGAACACGGAGCTATTCTCTTTCATGAAGATGGCATGTTTGCACTGCCTGCTTATCCGGTTACCGATCTTCGTGACCCGACTGGTGCGGGCGATTCTTTTGCCGGTGCCTTAATTGGACGAATGGCATCACGAAATGCCTCCGACTTTAATACGATTAAAGAAGCAATGCTTTATGCAACCTCCACTGCAAGTTTAACCGTGGAAGCATTTGGGTGTGACCGGCTCGAATCCGCCGGAGCGAAAGAAATACAGGAAAGAGCAGATAGTCTACAAAAGCTGATCTCCGTTTCGTGACTCGAAGCACTTGTCGGGGCAAGGAATTTCAACAAACCCCTATTCCGATCAGTTCCTTGTTACAATCAAGTGCGTTCTTTTATTTCTTTTCTTTTCTGACTCCCCTCTTTTTTATATCCGGGTGTGCAGAAAAAGAGACTGGGTCCGCCGAATTGCCCTCCCCTATTGCGATGAAAGAAAATAAGGAAGGAAAACATTCGGATATACAAAATAAGCATTCTTCGCGACTCCCACCCCCCGAGCCTTCAGAAATTGCTCAACTGCCACGTGATGGTGGAGTGGAGTTTAATCGTTTGGTATTTGAAAGCAGTCCTTACCTTCTTCAACATGCCCGTAACCCAATCGACTGGTATCCTTGGGGGGAGGAAGCATTTTCAAAAGCATTAAAAGAAAATAAACCAGTCTTTCTTTCTATTGGTTACACCACTTGTCATTGGTGTCATGTGATGGAACATGAATCCTTTGAAGATGATGAGGTCGCGGAATTAATGAATAAGGACTATATTTGTATTAAAGTGGACCGGGAAGAAAGGCCAGATGTAGACAATGTCTATATGTCTGTCACACAGATGATGACTGGTCAAGGCGGTTGGCCCATGACAGTAATCATGTCACCCGAAAAAGTTCCTTTCTTCGCCGGCACATATTTTCCAAAATCTTCCATGATCCAACTGATCCCACATTTTGCAAATATTTGGAAAAAGGAAAGAAGCAAGGTAACAGAAGTCGGCAATGCAATCATGCAAAGCCTAAGTGAAATGCAGGCGGATCAAGCTGGTGGAGACTTAAATGCAAGTCACCTCGACGCTTGTTTCCAGGCATTGCTGACAGATTATGACTCACAACATGGAGGTTTTGGGAACAAACCTAAATTTCCAACTGCTCATACGCTAAGCTTTCTTCTACGTTATCATAAAAGAACCGGAGAGAAAAAGGCCTTAGAAATAGTAAAGCACAGTCTACAAAAAATTCATCAGGGCGGAGTGTATGATCAAGTCGGCATGGGAATTCACCGGTACTCTGTCGATGAAGAATGGCTTGTTCCTCATTTCGAAAAAATGCTCTACGATCAGGCCCTGTTTGCCCAGGCAAATTTGGAATGCTTTCAAATTACCAAGTCTGAGTATTTTGCACAAACTACAAAGGAAATCCTTAGTTATGTAATCCGAGATTTGACCTCACCTGAAGGTGGATTTTATTCTGCCGAAGATGCAGATAGTGAGGGAGAAGAAGGAAAATTTTATGTATGGACTGAGTCGGAAGTAATAGAAATTCTGGGAATTGAGGATGGCAGCTTTTTTAACGAAACTTATCGGTTCGAAAAAGAAGGAAATTTCCTGGATGAAGCCACATATCAAAAAAACGGGACGAATATTCCCCATTTACGAAAATCTCTCGATGAAATCGCCCAAGAAAAAAATCAATCACCACAAGAATTTCGGGATAAAATAGACTCGCTAAAAGCAACTCTCTTTGCGGCTAGAAAAAAACGAATCCATCCACAAAAAGATGATAAAGTACTGACCGACTGGAACGGATTAATGATTTCAACTTTTGCACAAGCGGCAAAGGCATTGGATCAAGATAAATATTTAAAAATCGCCCAAAATGCCGCCGATTTTTGTCTTTCCGAATTAAGGCTACCCAACGGACGACTTTTAAAAAGGTGGCGCCGTGGAAAAGCGGGACTTCCTGCGCATTTAGAAGATTACGCTTTTTTTAGCCAAGGATTAATTGATTTATACGAAGCGAGTTTTGATATTCAATACTTGAAAGCAGCGATCGAATTGGTGGACCTCACGATTGTCCATTTTGAAGATCAAGAAAAGGGCGGGTTTTTTCTGACCGCGGATGATGGAGAAAAACTTTTAATCAGGGCGAAGGAGATCTATGATGGTGCAATTCCGTCCGGTAATTCAGTCATGGCGCTCAACCTACTTCGTATCAATAAAATTACAGGTAATAAGAAATACCTCACCTCTGCAGAAAATTTATTTTCTGCATTTTCTGGTTTTATAGAAAAAAATCCACAAGGTGCAGAAGTATTACTACATGCCCTTGACTTCGCCCTCGCTCCAGCAAAAGAAATCGTAATCGTGGGAGATCCAAGCATGGATGATACCAAGGAATTGATTAGAGAAGTGAATCAACACTTCCTCCCAGCAAAAGTTGTACTCTTTCGTTCCACGCAAGTTACAAATCCGGAAATTTTAGAGTTTGCACCTTTTATCACAACCCATCGGTTAGTGGATGGAAAACCTGCCGTTTACATTTGCGAAAATCAAACTTGCCAGCAACCCGAAGTCAGTGCGGAAAAAATTAGAGAGCTATTGGGAAAATAGTAAGAAATTAATTCTTTGTACCTACATGTAAGGCAACAATCGAGAAAGTAAGTGCTTCAATATTCACATTCTCAAAGCCCACTTCTTCCAGTTCCCCACCCAATTCGGCACGGTTTGGAAAATTGGAAATACTGGTGCCCAAATAAAGATAGGCATCACGATCACCGGTAACTATTCGAGCAAACCAAGGTAAGAGTAGGCGGAGATAAAAATAATAAAAGGGCCGAAACCACCAATAAGGTTGAGTAAACTCCAATACAATCAAACGCCCATTTGGTTTAAGAACACGATAAATCTCGGCTAATCCTTTTTTACGATCTGCCAAGTTTCGAAGGCCAAAAGAAATCGTTACCAAATCAAAGCTTGAATCTTCAAATGGAAGATCCAGGCAGTCTCCTTCTATAAACTGATACTGTTGAGAATCTAATCCAAGTCGGCCTCGTTTTTTACGAGCTTGTTTAAGCATAGGTTCACAAAAATCGAGCCCGATAATTTCAACAGTTGAAGCAAGGCCGTCCTGTAAGGCAAAGGCAACATCTCCACTGCCTGTTGCCAAATCAAGGATTCTTGAACAAGGTGCCCGCCTTGCTAAATTGACTAGTTTTTTACGCCAATAAAAATCAATCCCACCAGAAAGTAAATGATTCGCAATATCATATCGATCAGCAACGCGGGTAAAAGTTTCTCGAACCGCATCAGGATCAGGATTACTCACGCCTTACGAATCCTTGCTTTTACCAAAGCTCTCGACTACCCATTGAGATAATTCCTTATCCGGGTCGTCCACTACTTTCTTATCAATTACAAATTCCTTTTTACCTGTTCTTTGGTTAATGATGCCCAAACCATGAATGAAATCAGAGAATTTTCTTTCACAAATCGCACGCACAGATCGCCCCTCAGCGATTGATTCCTTTACAATCGCTGTCTTCGCAACCTTGCGAAACTTGAGAATATATCCACATTCTTTTCTAAATTGTTCCGCATAACGATCTACATCTTCAAGTAAGGAATCATCCAATTCATCCCTCCTTTCTTCAAGTAAAATTTCAAGTTCTTCTCCTGGATTTTCAACGGTGTTAGCAGAGACTGAAAAATCTCGTATTGCAGTGGAGGGAAGTTCAAATTTAAAATCTCGAAAGGTTTTTTCTAAAATAGTTACTAATCCACGGGCACCCGTTTTTTCTTCAGCTGCTTTTTCGGCGATTTTTTCGATCGCATCCTCGCCAATCTCAATACTGATGTCGTAACCAGAAAAATCATTTTTGTATTGTTCCAATACATTTCCTTCAGACGAACTAAGAATTTGAGCAAGGTCGTCCTTGTTCAATTCTTCACAGGAAACACGAACTGGTAATCGACCAATAAATTCGGGCTCAAAACCATAGTCTATAAAATCGCGCGTCTCCGCCTGAGATAAAAAACGATTTGCCGATTCACTCGATGAAATATTTTCTTCTGCCGAGCCAAAACCAATTCGGTTTAAGTCGAGTCGTTTACGAATGTTTTCACCCAGTTGATCAAATGCACCACTTACAATAAACAATATATTTCTTGTGCTTACCGTACTCTTTTTAGGCTTATTTCCTTTCTGCATATCCATAAAGGATTTCATCTGCCCCATCATATCCTGAGGGGCATGCAGATTCACTTCAGTCTCCTCCATTAATTTAAGCAGATTGATTTGAACCCCCCGACCGGAAACATCTTTGCCCGTCTTTGAAGACTCCGAGGCTATTTTATCGATCTCATCCACATACACGATTCCAAATTCTGCAAGTTCAACATCACCATCAGCAGATTTTACCAAGTCCCGCACAATATCTTCCACATCATATCCAACATATCCAGTCTCCGAGAATTTTGTCGCATCTGCCTTAATAAAAGGCACGCCAATTAATTTCGCAACATTACGCATCAGAAAGGTCTTGCCTACCCCAGTTGGACCAAGAAGGAGAACATTAGGCTTCACATATTCATTTTTGGCCAGTTTCTCATTTTCTAAGCAACGGCGGACATGATTGTAATGATCGCAAACGGCAACCGATAACACGCGCTTGGCCTGCTCCTGCTTGATTACAAAACGATCCAAATAATCACGAATTTCCTTTGGTCTACGATCAAAGGAACGAATGGTGTCTAACCTCTCATCACGAGTCGCATCTTCCGGCGGAGGAGGCTTACTCTCCTTGACTTCTTTTTCCACTTTTTCTCCCCCGTCTTTTGCCTTCATCGATTCCATAAAAGGGGCAAATGCAACCTGAACATTTTTATTATTTAGTAAATCGTGAAGTTGTTTTTGGATTTCCTCTAAAGGATTATCATCATCTTTCTTAGTCATTTTTTTTAAAATGGGTTTGACAGGTCATTGAGTAACAGGAATCTATGAAGGAAACAATCTAACCCTATATTGAAACTCTTTCAAACCGAAACACCCTACCATGTCCAATAATTTAACGAAACGGCACATCGTACAGAAAATTTACGAGAATTCTAATTACAACCACGATGATGTTCGAAGTATAGTACAAAATACTCTTGATATCATGCAACAAGCCCTCGCAAATGGTCAAAATATTGAATTGCGTAAGTTTGGCGTGTTTGAACTTCAGGTAAGAAAGTCACGGGTAGGAAGAAACCCCAATAAACCTGAAACTGATGTAATGATACCGCGCCGAGCAGTCGTTAAATTTAAAGCAGGTAAAGAGATGAAAGAAGGACTAGATAAACTTAACCTAGATAAGCTCGATCCTTCTTCCTAATTTTACTCCCCTCAAAATGTTTGAAACTTTACCCGGTTTTCGGGACTTCCCTCCCGAAGACTGTGCTCGACGGAACCACCTTTTTCGCGTTTTTCGAACTGTGGCTCATGCCTTTAACTTCTCTGAGTACGATGCCCCCATACTCGAGCCTCTAGATTTATATGTAGAAAAATCTGGTGAAGAAATTGTAGGTCAGCTTTTTCACTTCGAAGATAAAGGCAACCGACGCGTCGCACTAAGGCCAGAACTTACCCCGACATTAGCTCGCATGGTTGCCTCAAGGGCAAATGCATTACCCAAGCCCATTAAGTGGTTCAATGTGGGGGAACACTTCCGATATGAACGGCCACAAAAAGGACGGGGGCGATCATTTTATCAATTTAATGCTGATTTATTAGGAGAATCCAATCTCGGAGCAGATGCAGAATTAATCGCTCTGCTTGTCGCAATATTCGAAACCCTAGGATTGAGTGTAAGTGATTTTAGAATTCGCTTAAGTGACCGAACTACATGGGTATTATTCTTAAATGCTCTCGGCGTTACAGAAGAGCAAAGACCATCAGTACTGGATGCAATTGATAAAAGTGAGAGAAGAAAACCGGAACAGAATAAAGAGTCGTTGGAAAATGCCCTCCCTGGACGCGGAGAAGAAATCCTTGCTGAGATTGACTCCATCAAAAAAATCGATTCGCTTGATGCATTACAAAATCGATTAAATGAATGTGGAGATGAGGGCAAAGAAAGAGCATCTCAATGGTTTACTCTCCTCGAATATTTAGAAGGACATGGTGCAGATGATTACATAAAAATTGACCTTTCGATTGTCCGTGGTTTGGCCTATTATACTGGATTTGTTTATGAAGCCTTTGAAGCGAGCGGGCAAGGTCGTGCACTCGCGGGGGGAGGTCGCTATGATCATTTAATTAAAAAGCTTTCAGGCAATGTAGATATGCCCGCAAGTGGATTTGCGATTGGCGATATGACCCTGAGTGATTGCCTGCAATCAAAAGGCCTACTTCCCACCTATATTCTCGCCCCGGATCTATTTTTAATTGGAGATCACGAAGAAAGAAAGAGTTCCCTTCCCATTATTGCCCGATGCAGAAAAGCGGGATTTTCCGTGGCTTACTCTCTTAAAAATGCTGCCTTTGGGAAACAATTTAAAGAAGCGGGAAAAAGCGGTGCTCGATATGGTTTAATTCTAGGCGAAGATGAAAGAACAAAAAACGAGATCAAAATTAAAGATTTCCGAAGTGGTAAAGAAAAAACAGTTTCTCTGAAAAACCTGATCGAACAATTGGAAAACATGGATGAAGCAGGCGGGATCGAATAGTCTAAACAATTGATTATGCAAAGAGAAGTTCCAGATTTCCAACAAGAACAACTCAAAAAAAGGAAGAGCAAATCGAACAGAAGCAGACGCGATTTTTTAAGGAAAATAGTCCTTGGACTAGGTACATTACTCGCCTCGTTCTTTTATCTTCGCTTTGAAGCAAATTGGTTGGAAATTACAAAGAAGAAGGTAATTCTTACCAAGCTTAGAAATAAAGTTCCCATAAAACTCCTGCATCTTTCTGATTTACATTTTTCAAACAGCGTAAATTTAGAGGATATTGACTTTGCTTTTCGGGAAGGCTTTTCGCAAAGCCCAGATGTATGTGTCATTACTGGAGATTTTATCACTGAACAAAAAAGTAACCATGAACTTGAAGAATTCGGCAGACTCTTGGCAAAGTATGCTCATATTGTTCCGACTTTCGCCTCATTAGGTAATCATGATGGTGGTGAATGGGCAGGTGCTCATGGTGGTTTCAAGAACACTCAAAAAGTCGAATCTATGCTCGCCCGTGCAGGGATTAAACTTCTGCATAATCAAAAAGAATCAATTTACCTCAAAGGCCAATCCCTCACAATTGCAGGCGTGGGGGACTTATGGTCAAAAACTTGCCGTCCAGAACAATGTCTTACCAAGGTGTCCTCCCGGAGTAATTCTGGAACATCATTGGTTCTCTGCCATAATCCAGATGCCAAAGAATTATTAATAAATTATAAGTGGGATCTCATGCTTTGCGGCCATACCCATGGTGGTCAACTAAAGATTCCCTTCCTCGATTGGACACCGTTTGCGCCTGTTCAAGATCACTCTTTAGTCGAGGGATTACATTCCTGGAAAAAAAGGCAAATTCACATCACTCGAGGAGTGGGAAATCTATGGGGAGTTCGATTGAATTGCCGACCCGAAGTTAGTATCCTGGAATTATCCTCACGCTAAATTGTGACCAAGGTTTACTTTCTCGACGACCGAGACGCCCCTTGGTTTCCAGATCCGCTTGCAACTGATCCGGATGGTCTCGTTGCCATAAGCGAGACTTTGGGTACTGAACGATTAATTCTTGCTTATCAAAAAGGTATTTTTCCGTGGCTTAAAACAGGAGATTATCCGCTTTGGCATTGGTTTTCGCCCGATCCTCGCTTCCTTCTTTACCCCTCTGAATTTAAACTTTCCCGTTCATTAAAAAAAGCAGTGAAGGACAACCGTTTTTCCATTCGTATCAATCAAAACTTTCGTCAAACGATGAAAGAATGTGCCCAATCCAAGAGGCCTGACCAGGAAAGCACTTGGATTGAAGACGATATGATTGAGGACTATTGTACACTAAACCAACTCGGTATTGCTCATTCAATTGAAGCCTACCATGAAAACAAATTAGTGGGTGGGTTATATGGACTCTTTTTAGGCCAATCCTTTTTTGGAGAATCGATGTTTTTTCATATCCCAGAAGCCTCCAAGGCTTGTCTCGCGAAATTAGTGTCAATCGCGTCGAAATATAACTTCCACTTCATAGACTGCCAAGTACACACTCCCCATCTAGAAAAGCTTGGAGCAGTTGAAGTTGATCGTACCATATTCCTCGAAAAACTCCAAGAGAGCCTGGCAGGAAAACCAAAAGATTTGAATTGGCAGGCAATTCAATAACCTTTCAGAATTGCCCATTTTTCAAACTCATGAAAAAATAAAACTTTATGAACGAAACAAATTCTGAGCATACCAACCTTACCAAGCTAGGAGAAGGGGGAACCCATCCTAATCGGACCCTGGAAACTTTTCCTAACAGAAATACAGAACGAGACTATTTGGTCGAATTGAAAACCGATGAATTCACCTGCTTATGTCCCAAAACCGGGCAACCGGACTTTGCAGAGATATTTATCCGCTATGTACCAGATCAAAAAATTGTAGAATCAAAATCCCTCAAGCTTTATCTCTGGACATTTCGTGATGAGGGTACTTTTCACGAACATTTTGCCAATCGATTACTGGATGACCTCGTCGACGCGCTCCAACCAAGATGGTGCCGGGTCGAAGTCGATTTCAATGCCCGTGGTGGTATTGGAATTGTCGTTTCCGCCGAGCATGGAAATCCACCCAGTATTACATTTGCATGAATAATCAAAAGGAAATCCAGGTTGGAAACCTAACAGTTTCAAACCTTCGGCCATTTACTCTGTTAGGGGGCATGAATGTACTGGAATCTCGCGAACTTGCCTTGGAAGTAGCCGCCACCTACAAAGAAATTACCAGTAAATTGGGAATTCCTTACATATTCAAGGCATCCTTTGATAAAGCAAATCGATCATCCATTAATTCATTTCGTGGACCTGGACTTAAGAAAGGACTCGAAATACTGGCCGAAATTAAAGAGGTGCATCAAGTTCCCATTATTTCGGATATTCACGAACCCGCTCAGGCAAAGCCAGGTGCCGAAGTAATTGATATTCTCCAGCTCCCCGCCTTCCTGTGCCGACAAACTGACCTCGTGGTTGCACTTGCTGAAACCGGCAAGCCAATCAATGTAAAAAAAGCTCAATTTCTAGCCGCCCATGAAATGGGGCATATAATCAACAAATTTAAAGAAGCCGGAAATGAAGAGATCCTTCTTTGTGAACGAGGTTCCTCGTTTGGATACAACAATCTAGTCGTTGACCCGCTCAACTTCGGAATTATGAAAACAACGGGATGCCCGGTTGTTTTTGATGTGACTCATTCACTCCAGATACCTGGGGGAAGAAGTGATTCCGCAGGCGGTCGAAGACAGGCTGTATCTGAACTTATGCTCGCCGGAATGAGCCAGGGAATTGGGGGCCTTTTTCTCGAATCTCACCCCAATCCGACAGAGGCAAAATGTGACGGGCCCTGTGCCCTGCCCTTGGATCAGCTGGAAGCTTTTCTAAAACAAGCCAAGGCAATGGATGATCTCGTGAAAGGCTTTCAGCCTTTGGATGTGAAATAATCGTTCTTATCCTTTTACAATGAGCGAATCAGAAAATTCATGGAACTTACTCGAACAATGGTTTCCAGAATTATCTCCTGAAATTTGGCAACAACTTAAAGAGTACACTGCATTACTAAGGGAATGGAATGAAAAAATTAATTTGGTCTCCCGCAAAGATATGGACCGATTGGAAACCAAGCATCTTGCCCATTGCCTAACTATTACCAATATCTTACGCCTCATGCCCAAAGCCCAAATCCTAGATGTGGGGACGGGAGGTGGACTACCGGGAATTCCACTTGCCATATGCTATCCTCAGGCACGCTTCACGCTACTTGATTCAATCGGGAAGAAGGTTATGGTAGTGGAAGACATGGTACAACGTCTCGATTTAAAAAATGTGGAAATTCGCCGGGGTCGAGTCGAGGAATTACCCAAAAAGAAAACCTATGACTTTATCATCGGACGTGCGGTTACCGCACTACCCACATTCTTCGGTTGGGTGAGTAATAAAATTCGAAAAGGGGCTAGAAATTCTCCCGCCAATGGAATCCTTTATCTAAAAGGAGGCGACTATACAGAAGAATTAAAAAGCTCAGGACTCCATCCGGCCAAGGTATGGAACTTGGACGAATCCCTTCCCCAAGCCGGGCTCGGGGAGAAATACTTAATCCACTTTAAAATATAATCCTACATTAAGGATTATAAATTTTGAAGAGGGCTTCGGCGATATGAGAAGGAGTCTCGGCGACCGAGATTCCAGCATCGAGCATCGCTTCGACTTTCGCTTCGGCTGTTCCTTTTCCACCTGAAACAATTGCTCCGGCATGCCCCATACGACGACCCGGAGGTGCCGTACGACCCGCGATGAAGGCGGCACATGGTTTATCTACATGTTCTTTGATAAAGGCAGCCGCTTCTTCCTCGGCAGTACCACCAATCTCTCCAATTAAGATAATGGCATCGGTATCTGGATCTTCGTGGAAAAGCTTAACCGCATCCAAGTGACTAGTTCCGTTGATCGGATCTCCACCGATTCCAATACAGGTGGATTGGCCATGACCAGCCTGAGTAATTTGCCAAACCGCTTCGTAAGTCAAGGTACCCGAACGGGAAACAATCCCCACTTTTCCTGGCTTATGGATGTAACCTGGCATGATACCAATCTTACACTCACCTGGAGTAATAATGCCCGGACAGTTCGGACCGATTAAACGTGTATTAGAAGTAGCGAGACGGGCTTTTACTTCTGACATATCTCGCACTGGTATGCCTTCGGTTATGGCAATCACTAAGGGAATCTCCGCGTCAATTGCTTCCAAAATTGAATCTGCGGCAAAGGGAGGAGGGACATAAATCGCAGCCACATTGGCTCCTTCTTTCTCCACTGCATCCTTTACCGTATCAAATACCGGTACAGAATCTTGAAATTTTTGCCCGCCCTTGCCTGGGGTAACCCCCGCGACAACATTGGTGCCATATTCAATACATTGGGTGGTATGAAAACTTCCTGCACTTCCAGTAATGCCTTGCACAACCAGTCGGGTATCTTTGTTTACTAAAACGCTCATTATAAATTTTTCTGTTAAAGGTGTCTGGATTAATTGGCTTCCGCCGCCATTTGAACAATTTTCTCGGCTGCCTGGGAAAGTGAGTCCGCGGGCTCGAGGGCCAGCCCACTCTCCGCGAGTATCTTCTTACCCTGTTCCACATTGGTTCCTTCTAAACGGACCACTAAAGGTACTTTCATGTCAAGCTTGCGAGCAGCGTTCACAATTCCGGTGGCGATCACATCACATTTCATAATTCCACCAAAGATATTCACTAAAATTGCTTTCACTGAATCATCAGAAACGAGGATACGAAATGCATTCTCAACCTGTTCTTCCGTTGCTCCTCCTCCCACATCAAGAAAATTTGCAGGCGATCCCCCATAGTGCTTGATGATATCCATTGTGGCCATGGCCAGACCGGCACCGTTTACCATGCAGGCTACATTTCCGTCGAGGGCGATATAATTCAAATCGAATTTGGATGCCTCCACTTCCTTGGAATCCTCTTCACTTTCATCACGGAGTTCAACCACATCGGGATGACGAAAAAGTGCGTTGGCATCAAAGTTAACTTTTGCATCCAAGGCCAACACATCACCATCGGGAGTGGTGACCAATGGATTGACTTCCACTTGAGAACAATCTTTCTCCCAAAAGAAAGCGTATAACTTAGTCACTAATTTCACACACTGCTTGAAGGAATCTCCACTCAGTTCCAAACCAAATGCAATTTGCCGGGCTTGGAAAGAACGTAATCCAAGGGCAGGATCAATTAATACTTTTAAAATTTTCTCGGGGGAGCTTTCCGCTACCTCTTCAATATCCACACCTCCTTCGGTGGAGGCAATAATAACCGGCTTCGAGGTGGCACGGTCCATTAATACAGCGAGATAATATTCCTTTTCTATGTCCGTGGCTTCATTGAAGTAAACAGTACTAACTTCTTTGCCTTCATCTCCAGTTTGTTTTGTAACCAAAACATTGCCTAGCATGGCCTCCGCTTTTTCTTTGGCCTCTTCTGGAGTAGAGACGACATGGACTCCCCCCTTGTATCCATCTTTAAAAGTACCCTTCCCTCTTCCACCAGCGTGGATTTGGGCTTTTACTACAATAGCCTTACCTTCAGGCAGGCTAGAGATTGCTTGATCGAAATTTTCCGCGGATTGGGCAACGGTTCCGTTAGGAACTGCGACTCCGGCCTTCGCGAAGAGTTGTTTTGCTTGGTATTCGTGTATGTTCATGGGAAGAAGAAAATAAGGAGACTGACATGGTTAAAATTCCATTCAAGCCAATTCGATTTTTGAGCGAAAAAAATTATCTAAAAAGAGCCGAGACGGGGAGGATCGGGGTCCATGGAAAGAACCGAAGCGTCAAAACATTTCAAAACAAGTTCCTGCTTCCGTTGAGCGTGAACAGGACTGTCCCAAAGATTAAAAAACTCATCCGGGTCCTCCATTAAATCATAAAGTTCCCCCTGATTGGTTCCATGGTATACCACGACCTTCCAACTTTTTGTGCGGAGCATCGTACCGTATGCCTCACTATGCGTCCATGCATTATAATATTCTGCATAGACTTGTTCCCGGCAAAATTCATTCTCTTCCCCACCAATAAGGAGTGGGAGTAAACTACTGCCTTGCACCGCGGAAGGAATTACCAATCCGGCTGCTTCCAAAAAAGTGGGCATCAAATCGACCAATTCAACGAATCCATCCACCCGGCGGTTTTCCACAATACCACCATTGGGCCACCTCATAATCAGAGGCACTCTCATTTGACAGTCGTAAAAATGGGGTCCCTTAAAATAAATTCCATGGTCGCCTAGCATTTCCCCGTGATCTGACATGAACACAACCAGTGTATCATCAGCCTGCCCCGATTCCTCCAAAGCCTGCAAAATTCGCCCCACCTGATCGTCGATCAGAGAAACCATCGCCATGTAAGCAGCATAAACCAATCTCTTGTCGTCTTCAGTCATCGATTCAACCTGAAATTCCCCGGGGGTATTATGGGCCCAGATCCGATCCAGTTTTTGGAAAGTGGTTTTTGCATCGGCCTCATCCGCGTGCACACTTGGCAAAGGCATATCGTCAGGATTAAATTGATTCAGATATTCCTTTGGCGGATCAAAGGGATGGTGTGGATCAAAACAGTTAAAGCTAAAAAACCAGGGTTTTCCATTTTCTTTCTTGATAAAGTCGATCGTTTTTTCGGCACACCATGTGGTTTGACTAAACTCCGCTGGTGGACCAATTTGCACATAGGGACTGATTTTCTCACCCTGTAAATCAAACCAGTCCTGTCCTTTTTCCGTGAGCCATTTAGTATATTCATTTTCCTCCCAGTCCGGTTGTGGATGGTGGGACCAATGAAATGGATCATACCCGTCGTCGGTTCTTTTTTCCACTTTTCCGTCCGAGCAGGAGGCCAAATGAAGTTTTCCCGCCAAGCCACACCGGTACCCCGCATCCGAAAAAATCTTGGAGACGAGTACCTCATCCCCAGGGATGGACTGGCCATTCTGCCGACAGCGGGTAGTTCGAGGATATCGGCCGGTCAAAAAAGAAGCCCGACTGGGGGCACAGACTGGGCTTTGACAATAAGCATTATTAAAGGTGGTTCCCTGACCGATCAGTTTGTCTAAATGAGGAGTTTGTGCGTGGTCATTGCCGAGAGCCAAAATCGTGTCAAATCTTTGCTGATCGGTACAAATCCATAAAATATTAGGTCTACTTGACATAAAATAATCAGAATCGGCTTGCTTGTTTCATAGCAAGTGAATTGTGAGTTATCTTGCAAATTCAAATTATTAATTTTTAAAAAATTTCTTGGCACCATCAGTGAAAACTAAAGACATAAGCAAAATAGCTCAGCGTAATTTGAGTCTCTTTATTTGTTTTCGCATGCTTTTCAACGCCCGCTTTTATTACCCAGTATACGCCCTGATCTTTTTGGAACATGGATTGAGCTGGGAAGATTTCGGCATTCTGAATGCAATTTGGGCACTTACCATCATTATTCTCGAAGTCCCTTCGGGTGCACTGGCCGATACTTTGGGCAGAAAAAAACTCTTGGTTCTTGCCGCAATTTGTATGGTGGTGGAAATGGTAGCCCTTCTGTTCGCTCCTATGAATGGAAGCGAATATGTATTTCTTCTTTTTGCACTCAACCGAATCGTGAGTGGCTTAGCGGAGGCCGCGGCCAGCGGAGCAGATGAAGCCCTGGCCTATGATTCTCTTAAAGAAGCGGGGTTAGAAAAGAATTGGGGCAAGGCCCTTGAAAAAGCACAACGGTTCACCTCCTTAGCATTTTTCTTTGCCATGATGACTGGTTCCGCATTTTACGATTCTTCCTTCATTAACTCATGCCTGAATGGACTCGGAATTAATTTCTCCATCACGGCGGAAACCGCAGTTAAGGCTCCCATTTTTCTGACTTTTATTTCTTCCCTTGTCGTATTAGGGGCAGCATTGGCAATGAAAGACCCTTTTGAAACCGAAAAAATGGGGGCATGGGAAACCATGAAGTTATCTTTCCGAAAAACCGTGGAAGCAGGTTCGTGGATTTGGAAAACTCCCCTCCCCTTTGGCATTCTTCTCGCGGCAATGGCACTGGATAATGTAATCAGACAATTCCTTACTATTGCGAGTGCTTATTGGAATGTAATCGAACTCCCGCTGGCCACCTTTGGTCTCGTCGCTTCAGGGATGTCATTGATGGGCGTCTTCATTCCCCGCTTCGCCCGTCTGTTAGCAGATCGATTTTCTCCCAATCAAAACTTTTTTCTCCTCTGCCCGCTCTTATTTGTGGGACTGTACGGTATTAGTTATGCCTTTCCCTATTGGGGTATTGTGCCCGCGATTCTACTCTACGCGACCATGCAAATAATGAATTACCTGGTCAGTCGGTACCTCAACGAAGAAGCATCTTCAGATAGACGAGCCACCGTATTGAGCTTTCGCGGACTGTCCACCAACCTTTCTTATGGGGCAGTTTCCATTCTCTATTCCGGATTAATTGCCTGGATCAAAACCGAGGGGATCCCCGCACAAGTGATGGGAAGGAAGATGAATGAACAGGATGCCGTCTTTGTACAATCGCTTGGTTGGTTTCCGTGGTATTTTATAATCACCCTTATTTTAGTGGTCATTTTTTACCGACTACGCTTTCGAAAAAATTAAACCAGTCCACTCTTCTTACTTGAATTTCAAGGAACAGAGGTAAGAATAAACAAATGCACATAAAAACCATATTCACTACCCTGTTTTTTTCCCTTTTTCTAAATATAAGTCTTGTATTTGCGATTGACTGGAATCAATACCATGGACGACGGTCGGATAATAAGACCGATGAAAGACTGACCTCCACTACATGGCTAGAAAAATCAGGCTCCCCAAAATGGAAAATCTCCACCCCCTTGGGGTTCAGTTCTTTTTCCACCGAGGGATCCCGTGCCTTCACCCTGATTGCAGAAGAGGACGAGGACGGACTGATGCGCGAAGTATGCATAGCCTTGGACACAAAATCCGGCAAGCGCCTTTGGAGCAGCTGGCTTTGCCGAATGGATTATAAGAGCGGTGGGGGAAACTCGGGGGCACCCGGGAATAATGGTGGGGATGGTCCAAGATCTACTCCCTCGGTCTTGAATGGAAAGGTATGGGTCTACGATTCGGACATGAACCTTTATTGCATGAACGCGGCCAGTGGAAAAATAATCTGGGATGTGAAGGTATTAAAAGAACACAACGGACAAAATATAAAATGGAAAAATTCCTCCGCTCCCCTCATTGAAGGAGATCTGGTAATTGTTTATGGTGGAGGACCTGGACAAAGCCTGCTCGCCTTCCAGCGGGACACCGGAAAGCTCGCCTGGAAAACCGGGGATGAAACCGCCACCCACGCCACGCCCATTGCCACTACCATTCATGGGGTCAGGCAAGTAATTTTCTTCTGCACATCGGGTCTGGTTTCAGTCGACCCCAAAAGTGGCCGCGAGCTTTGGCGTCAGGCATTTCCCTTCAAGGTTTCCACCGCCGCTTCTCCGGTGGTCGCCGGCGACATGATCTACTGTTCGGCCGGGTACGGTGTCGGGGCGGGGCTCTATAAAATCAGCAGAAAAGGAACCCGCTTCTCCAGCTCCGAGATTTGGCGCAAAAAGAATGACATGTTTAACCACTGGAGTACCCCGCTCTACCATGACGGACATCTATATGGTATGTTCAGTTTTAAAAAATATGGAAATGGACCTCTTCAGTGCGTTGAGTTAAAATCAGGTAAGATTAAGTGGAGCCAGGATGGATATGGGCCCGGCAATGTTATTTTATCGGGCGATCACTTGATTGCCCTTGCCGATGACGGCGTTCTTTCTTTGGTCAAGGCCACTCCTTCGAAATATACGGAATTGGCTCGAAAAAAAGTGCTCGATGGAAAATGCTGGAGCACTCCCATCCTGAGTAACGGATTGGTCTTTGCCCGGAGTACCTCCGAAGCAGTCTGCCTCGACGCAGGGAAACGCTAAGATTGATTCGAGTCGCCCGACGCAGTACAACCTTTCCGTCTGTCGTATCGACCACGAGATCTCTGGTACCCCAGGTCCATCACATCGTCCCGCCAGATAGAAACTCTTTGGTTGTATTCCGAGTTTACTTCACGATTCAAGAAATCTGGATTTCGTCCAATTTATTCAAAAATTCTCTCCTCCAGTGTTCAAGTGGGTTCATCGATGGTAATAGTTTCTTACTTTATTACACGACTTAGCTCATGGAATTGAGCTTGGAAAAGTTTCACTTTTTCAAAACCAATAAGAAAAAAAAAGTCTCCACCTTCTTACAATAACCTTATTTCGGTGATTTCTTCTGTCTTGCTAACTGTCTCTTTCCAATGAAATTAATATGACATGAAAAAGAAAACAAACTCAGGAGAAGAGACCATCAAATCGATTCGAAGAAATTCCGCCTATAATTCAAGTCGCACCCTTGTACTCATTTTCTGCGTGGTTTTAGGATTAAGTATGCTCGCCACTGCCTATTGGTTATCGCAAAATTTACCTCAAAATGCTCAGATTGCGGTTCTGTTTATTACCGTATTGATGGGAGTATTATCAGGAGTTAATTTATTTCATTTCCTGCATGCACATTATGATCAGAGTGACGCTCTTATTCAAGTTGCCAAGTTTCAAGAACGTTCACTCAAACATCGAAATAATGCACTCTCACTTGTCGAAAAAATTCGAGAAGAAGTCGATGAGGAAAACCAACAAGAACAAAAAGTGAGGGCTTTTGTTCAGGATGAAACAATGGAGTCGATCGAGAAACCAAGCGAAGAAGAAAATCAATAGTTTCTTACACTTGTGTAAGGAACCAAAGTCCAGTTGTCGATACGCTTAGGATGAAAATAAAGGAGAATAAGTTAGTGATCATATTTAATTAAGGGATTTAATAATGTATTTACACTAAATAGGTATCTATGTCAAAATAATCTGAAATTTATTTTTACATTTATTTATTTCTCGCGGGTTAACCCCAAGAAATAAGCAATCGATTGAAGTACTCCCTCGCGTAAAGAGGTCTGTGGCATCAGGGGAAATACCTTTCGGGTTGCCTCGTCATTTAATTCATAAATGAAGGGAGAAGGTTCCGCATCCGAGGAAAAATTAATCTCCGGTTTATCAATTTCGAAATGTACCGATTCTTTTTTGATGGTTTCGATAAAATGCTCAATCGAATGGGTTTCTCCTAAAAGGTTAAAAACACCGTATCCGGAAAATGGATCAATCGCAGCACGGGCAAATCCTGCCCCCACATCCAAGGAAAAATGGTAATGCTCTTTCCCTCGATAGGGTACCTCAAAAGGCTCGCCCACTACAATTGCCTTAATTGCAGAAGTCATGGCAGCAGTAAAACCCCGATCTCTCCCAGGACCATATGTAGTGGCAAGGCGAAGACATACTGTGGCTACACCGGTGGCTTGGTGAAAAGCCTGTGCCATTCCCTCCCCGGCCACTTTCCAGTACCCGTATAAATTAAATGGATGGTAGGGATCTTCCGGGCGGACTCCTTCCGGTCCATAAAGAGAACGAGCCCCATTTACTGCACTCGAACTGGCAAAGACAAATCGTTCCAATGGTCTTTTCAATCGGGTACAGGCTTGAAACAAGTGAGCAGTCCCAATCACATTTATATCCAAGCCCTTCATAGGGTAATCCCGACAGTCAGGAGTCTGCAACGCCCCAAGGTGAATCACATGGGTGGGCTGTACTTCCTCAACTACCCGTGCAATGCTTTCTGGGTCGGAAAGATCTCCAGAAATACATTGATAATCGTTTTTCTCTTCGCTCCCAATGGGAATCGATCGATTGAAACCAAAAATTTCTCCCGATCCCTCAGACAACAAAAAGTCCACGGCATGGGTCCCAATACACCCGGTCGAACCGGTAATTAAAATCCTGCGCTTTTCTATACTCATAATAAAATTGCTGAAGCCAGTCCGAGGAAGGAAAGAAAGCCAATTACATCCGTAACCGTGGTAACAAATACTCCCGAAGCCACTGCTGGATCAATGCCCATTCGATCCAGTGTCAAGGGCAGCAGAACCCCAGCAATCCCGGCCACCATCATGTTAATTACCATCGCTCCGGCAATAATACCACCGAGCAGGTATCGATCATCCAATTGATTAAACCACAACACCACGACGAAGCCGGCAAGAACTGCAAAGACAACACCGTTCAAAAGACCCACCGCAAATTCCTTTCGAAAAGTACGGAACGCATTGTACGCGGTCAACTCCTTGGTGGCGAGTGCACGTACCGTAATCGTTAAAGTCTGCGTCCCCGCATTTCCTCCCATCGATGCCACGATCGGCATCAGGATTGCCAACGCCACCATTTCCTCAAGAGTACCATCAAATAAACCAATTACTAAAGAAGCTAAAATCGCGGTACCCAAGTTAACCAGTAACCAGGTAAAACGTTTCAAGGAAGCTTGAATTACAGAATCATCCACCGTTTCCTCCCCCACTCCACCGAGCCGAAGAACATCCTCCTCAAATTCCTCACGGGCCACCTCCATTACATCGTCCACCGTGATCATCCCGATCAGCCTCCCTGTACCGTCAACCACACCGGAGGTGGTCAGATCGTATTTCTCAAAAAGTAGGGCCACTTCTTCCTGGAGCATTTCGGCAGGCACGATCACCTGGGTCTCATCCGCAATCTCCCTCATCAAGGTTTTTCGGGGGGAACGTAAAATACGAGATAGTGAAATTACACCCACTGGTTTCTCTTCTCCATCGATTACAAAAAGGTCGAGGAATTCCTCGGGCAAATCCTCCTCCTCGCGCAAGAAATCAATCGTCCGCCCGACCGTCCAGTCAGTGCCCACGCTAACCAGCTCAGTCTGCATTCTACGACCCGCACTGTCTTCGGGGTAAGCCAATCCAGTCTCTATATCCTCGCGTTCCTCATCCGGAACCTCGCTTAATACCTCGTCCCTCTCCTCGGCCTCCATGTCCTCGAGTACCTGAACCGCCTCATCGGACTCCATCTCGGTAATGACCTCCGCCATTTCCTTGGGAGATAATTGATCGGTCACCTCTTTACGAAGGTGATCCTCGAGTTCAAAAAGCAAGTCATGGTCTAAGTCGACCTTGACCAGTTCGAGTAACCTCTTTCTCAGACTCCCGGTCAACAGACCAATCGCATCTGCCAAATCGGAGTGGTGAAAAGCATCCACATGAGCAAGCACCCGATCATCACTTTCAGTTTCGAGCAAATGAACAAGTTCCTCAAAACGACCCGCGATTTCACCTGTACTTTCAGGATCAATGCGATGGATCGAGTC
>CAJQKB010000154.1 GCA_905478775.1 uncultured Opitutales bacterium
GGCGAATTCATGTGGGCAATTGATGAAACATTTGACGCGGGTCATGCCAGTGTAATTGTCGGTTCCTCGATTTTTCAAGAAAAAGAACAAGTTCGGGCACTGTCTGCCAAAACATCAGGGAGCGTTTTACATTCCCCCCGAATATTTGCAAAATATGTTGCATCCACCACATTTTCCACACTTCCATTAAGATAGTTCAAAAAGAGGGTTGCAATTTCTCCTATTTTGGCACAAATTAAGCTTAGTTTTATTTATGGACGCAATTTCAGGTAGTGAAAATAACGCATTTGTTCGAGCTTATGGTAAGCCCGAGTCTACGGTTAGTGCTCAGAAGAGTACACTGCCTCTAGAAACAGCAAAGGTTCGCTTAACTGACATTTCTGAGTTATCCAATCGCGCGGCAAATTCCACGGAGGAAATTAGACCGGAAGCGATTGAACGGGCTCAGGCACTTCTTTCTGATCCAAATTGGCCAAACGATAACGATCTCGAAGGGCTCGCTGAAAAACTTTTTTCCACTGAGGATTTTGCTGGTTAAGTTTTCCTGCCCTGATTATGCAATACGATAAAATCGCAAAGTCCTACAAGGCACAATCGGTACAAACAGCAAGTCCTGGGAAATTGGTCCTAATGCTCTTTGATGGTTGCTTACGATTTACTACTGCTGCAAAGCGTGCATTCGAGGAGGAGGAATTCACTAAACGCAATGAAGATGTGAACAACAATCTCATTCGTGCCCAAAATATCGTTACTGAATTGCAATCTTCCTTAGATATGTCAGTTCCTGGGGAACTCCCCGGTACACTTTATCGTCTTTACGACTATGTAATGCATCAACTTCAACAGGCTAACTTGAAGAAAGAACCTGATACCATTGACGAAGCAGAAAAAGTAATTACTGAATTGAGAGATGCGTGGTCTGAAATGTTGGCTCAAAACCCAGAAAATCAAATATCTGGTGATCAACAACCCGGTTCACTCTCACTAAAAGCATAGACCTCGAGGAAATGTCGACTTCGAGCGATAATTCTCAGTTATTTGAGTTTTTCCTCAGCACACTTGAGACCCACCAAAATCTGTTGCATGCCGAGACTCAAGCAATTGCGGCGAAGCATTTAGATACTATTGAGTCGATCTTGGCAAAGAAGGAAGAGAGTTTAGCTTTGCTTTTAGAGGCAAGGGATAGCATAGGATTTGATCCACGCAGTAATAATGAAGCAAATGAATTAATTGACCAGGTGATTGAGTTGCAAAAAAGAAATGGGCAATCACTCAAAAAACTAATGGATTACCAATCTGCAAAACAAGAAAACGCAGAATCGCTATCGCGCAAACCAATTGAAAGCCTCCTCAAAAAGGCATATCTAAACAGCGGTTCTAAGATAAATCCTCTTGAAGAGTAACTCGTTTTACCGAAAGTTTTTGTAATTCGCATGGCATTGAACTTGCCCGAGGTTCTGATTTCGTTATGGTTTGGGCATTTCTATGATGAAGCGAAATTTATTTGAAAAAGTCTGGGATGCTCACGCGGTCGGACAGTTGCAAAATGGCCAAACCCAATTATTCGTTGGTAGGCATTTAATTCATGAAGTGACCAGTCCACAGGCATTTGGTATGCTACGGGAGAAATCACTGCCCGTTCGTTACCCCGAGCGGACCTTTGCCACGGTCGATCATATCGTCCCCACCAATGAAACCCAGGAACCTTATTCCGACCCGTTAGCAGATGCGATGATTAAGGAACTCAGGAAGAATTGTCAGGACTTTGATGTTACTTTTTTCGATGTTGATACTGGAAAACAGGGCATCGTTCATGTGGTGGGTCCTGAACAGGGACTTACCCAACCCGGCATGACGATTGCCTGTGGAGATTCACATACTTCTACTCATGGTGCATTTGGCGCAATTGCATTTGGGATTGGAACCAGTCAAGTCCGCGACCTGTTGGCCACACAAACGATGGCATTGGGTAAATTAAAGGTTCGTCGAATTGAAGTAAATGGAAGTTTAAATCCAGGGATTTATGCCAAGGATGTAATTTTACACATCATCAAATTGCTGGGCGTAAATGGAGGAACTGGATTTGCCTATGAATACGCCGGTGAAGTATTTGATTCTTTTAGCATGGAAGAACGAATGACTGCCTGTAACATGTCAATAGAGGGAGGAGCAAGGGTTGGGTATGTTAATCCAGATGCAAAAACCTTTGATTACCTAAAGGGACGTCCATACTCTCCCCAAGATGAAGATTGGGATAAAGCTACATCCGAGTGGGCTTCCTTTGCATCTGATGAGGGCTGCCAATATGACGATTTAGTAAAGATCGATGCCTCTGAGATTGGTCCCACGGTGACTTGGGGCATTAATCCGAGCCAGGCAATCGGCATAGACGAAACGATACCGGATTCAACCGGCATGGGGGAAAAAGAAAAAGCGAGCATAGATGAAGCGATTGAGTATATGAAAATAACTCCCGGGGCACCCATTAAAGGAACTCCGATAGATGTTGCATTCATTGGCTCCTGTACCAATGGGCGAATTTCAGACTTGGAGGAAGTAGCGAGGCAACTGGGCGGTCACAAGGTGAAGGAAGGTGTGAAAGCAATTGTAGTTCCCGGTTCTCAAGTGGTGAGTAAATTGGCCGAGGCAAAAGGCTTGGATAAAATATTTCGAGAGGCTGGATTTGAATGGAGGTTTGCAGGTTGTTCGATGTGCTTGGCAATGAATCCGGACAAGTTAATTGGCGATCAACTATGTGCCAGTTCCAGTAACCGTAACTTTAAAGGCAGACAGGGAAGCCCAACGGGCAGGACAATGCTGATGAGTCCGATAATGGTTGCCGCAGCCGCGATAACTGGCGTGGTTTCGGATAGTCGCGAAGTGTTTTCATCTTAATTCTATTTTATTATGCCACTCGAAAAAATTTCTCAAGTTTCAGGACAAGCGATTTATGTTCCCGGTGATGATATCGATACCGACCGGATTATTCCTGCTCGATTCATGAAGTGTGTAACCTTTGACGGACTAGGAGAGTACCTCTTCTATGACATGAAGTTTAAAGAGGATGGATCCAAGAAAGAACATCCCCTTAATGATCCTCGATTTATCAATGCTTCGATCATGCTTTCTGGTTCAAATTTTGGCTGTGGAAGTTCAAGAGAACACGCTCCGCAATCTCTTTATCGAGCCGGTTTTCGAGCTGTAATTGCAGGGAATTTCGCCGAGATATTCTTTGGGAATTCAATCAATCTTGGAATGCCTTGCATCTCCCTCCCGGATTCCGAGAGAGCCAAGCTTGCTTCATTCATCCAGGAAAATCCTAGTGCTGATGTCATTGTGGATGTACAAAACTTGAAAATACGTTTCGATGGTTCATCGATTCCCTGTGAGTTACGACAAGGCGCACGAGAATCTCTCCTCAATGGAACATGGGACCCAATTGATGAATTATTGGGAGCGAATGAAAGCGTTGAAGCAATTCATAACCGCTTGGCCTACTCATAATGGCAAACCGGTAATGATCAACGATATGATCAAGCGGCTTGTTCTTCTTTCGGTCACATTATTGCAGACAAGTTGCTTCCTTGATACCGATCAAATTTTCGATCAGACGGACTTTCTCAGTACATTATCCGAAGACGATATTCAATTTCGTTCGATACCAATTGAGAATAATCCATCCCTTTCTCAGTACGCTGTTACAGCGAAAGAATCGAATTCGTTCTTAATCGAAGAAAAGGTATCGCTTCTCTTGGTGTGCGAGTCTGGTTTAGTTGCAAGTGATATCAAATTAGATGCTAATTCATCACTTAAGGCATTTTATAATGAAAACTTAGTCTTGTTGGTAAAGGGTGCCCAGGAAGATCGTTTCATACAGAAATTTCTAACACTTCAGCCTCCCTTAACTTACAAACAAACTGGAGTATTCATTTACCCGCTTAGTATTTGCCTATTAATCACTGTTTTTGTAATTGCTGAACGATGTTATTCGCTCCGGCCTGGTCTAACATTTCCCAGAAAAGTCGAGAAAGCACTCAGATCTGGAGAATTCCCAAATAAGAACTGGGGGAGGAGATCTGCAGCTGAAAGAATTTCTCTTATTGCCACGCAGGAAAAGCCATCTCAAGAAGCATTACTCTCCTACTCCAGACTGGAAGTTGCTGCAATGGAGAAGGGCCTATTTCTTCTTGAAATTGTAGTGGCAGGTGCTCCCCTTATTGGGTTACTAGGCACTGCCACTGGATTAGTACAAGTTTTCTCCAGTATGCCCACATCTGGACTAGCAGGAGGAGCCGAAGTCTTTTCAGAGGGTATTGCGCTAGCACTTCTTACTACAATTATCGGATTGGCCATCGCAATTCCTGCATTGATCGGACATGCATACCTCATTCGCATTGTTGAAAAAAGATCGGCATCTATTGATTGGCTTACCGCTCGACTTATTGATGCAACCGCCACCAATAAGAATCCGACGACATTGAATTAATGTTAATTCGATCAAAATCGCGTAAGAAGCCAAGAATTGATGTGGTTCCCCTTATCGATGTGCTCATGGTGCTAATCATTTTTTTTCTCGTCACCATGCAATTTCGCGACCTACGGGCCTTAAACATCAAATTACCCAAGATTGATACTGCAGGGTCCAACTTGATGAGCAACGAACTAATCGTTTCCATTTCTCAAGAAGGAGATTTCTTTATCAATTCAAAAAAAGTCGACTTCGA
>CAJQKB010000155.1 GCA_905478775.1 uncultured Opitutales bacterium
TTTCTTTGCTTCTTTGTAAAGAATCGTATACAACAGACTTTTTTCGGGATGTAGCGTAGTCTGGTTAGCGCGCCTGCTTTGGGAGCAGGAGGCCGAGAGTTCGAATCTCTCCATCCCGACCATTTTCTTTTGTAAATCTCATAGGAAGCCTAATTCATAGTTATTTCCTGTTCAGTGATTCGAGTTGCAAAGTTATTGACCCAGTAATTTAAATTTTGATTACTTACCAGAAGGAAAATACTGCACGCTAATGGTACCATTACTCCATCATTAAAACCTAGCTTAATAATGGGCGAAGACGAAGATCAGAATATTATAGAGCATTATCGATTGTCATCCCATCCTGAAGGGGGATGGTTTAGAAGAACTTACAGTTCCTCTACTAATGTATTTCTCGATCGAGGGGAAAGATTGTGTGGAAGTTCTATCTACTATTTTCTAAAGCAGGGGGAGCACTCATGCCTCCATTCTTTGAAATCGGATGAGACTTGGTATTTTCATTTTGGTTCATCAGTTAGAATTCATCTATTTTCAACTTCAGAATATCAAAGTGTAGATCTCGGTCACGATTGGCAATGCGGCGAGGTCGCTCAATACCCAATACCAGCCGGCGTTGTATTTGGGGCGGAACTACTCCAGAAAAAAGGAGCGTTAATGAGCTGCTCGGTCTGTCCAGGATTTGCAATTGATGATTTTAAATGGGCATCTGTTGATGAACTTTTAGTAGAATTTCCTGAACAAGCTGAAATTATTCGCCGCCTGCAACCTGACTTTGTTCCGGAAGATAATTGATGATTGTAACGGAAGAATATCGAATGGGGCAGGATCGAATTTTGTCCTGTGTTATTCCACAATATCAAGATTGGATAGATTCAATTTTAAATGAGTTAAAAAGAGGAAAAAATAATTTTGAATATTCACACCCAATCGGTGGGCGATGGGAAAACTCATACCTTAGTATTAACGATATTCCTTCGGTTCGTTTGCCCATGAGGTTGGCGAGAGAAATAATAAAAGAAAAGTGGCAGAAACCAACTATCGTACTCTATGAGCCTCCCCATCATTTAAAAAATGTACACCCCCCTTTTTGGTTCAATATTGCCAAGTGTAATGAAATTACTGGAGTTCATGATCATGCCCAATTAGCTTCTTTTTCTGGCGTTGTTTATTTGCAGTGTAATTCTTTTTCTGGTCAATTATATTTCCCCCAATCGGGAGGAGATGAATTTTCGATTATTCCCGAGGTTGGAAAGATGGTTTTATTTCCCTCCAACGTAAGGCATGGAGTACACCCTAATAAGTCGGAAGACGAAAGAATATCGCTCGCCTTTAACCTCTATCCTTTTCCTCTTCCGAGTGAGGAATGGTAGGCAATTCTTTGTTATATTATATTTTTTAAAATAAAAGTAATATCTTTTTCGATTTACATTGTTATTTTTTGTTGCGATCACAATTATTATATAAGTTTTAAAACCAGTTAAAAATTTTAATTTCCTAGCTATTGTCCATTATGATTCAGCCAACTGATTCTTTTGAAGAAATTGATTCCGCCGTTGTCCGGTTTGCCGGAGATTCTGGAGATGGAATGCAAACTGTGGGGGAGCGATTTACCGATAGTAGTGCATTCGCCGGTAATGATATTGCGACTCTTCCTGACTTCCCTGCTGAGATTAGAGCCCCCGCCGGCACCCTTGCTGGAGTTTCTGGTTTTCAATTGCAATTCGGTAACACCAAAATACTAACGCCTGGTGATGAACCAGATGCGTTAGTAGCCATGAACCCGGCTGCCCTTAAGTCTAATATTGGAGACCTCCCCGAAGGTGGCATGTTGGTAGTGAACATTGATTCTTTTAAATCAATGAATTTAAAAAAAGCGGGTTATGAGAGTAATCCTTTAGACGACGAAGATTTTCGTAAGAAATATCACCTAATTGAGCTGGACCTTACTGGGTTAACGAAAGAAGCACTTAAGGAAAGTCCTCTAAAGCCTTCGGATAAGGTACGGTGCAAAAATTTCTTTGCTCTTGGATTCATGTATTATGTGTACGGCCGTCCGTTGGAACCGACTTTGAAATTTTTTGAACAAAAATGGGGAAAACGACTTCCCGATTTAGCGGAAGCCAATTCAAAAGTGTTAAAAGCGGGATTCAATTTGGGGGACACCATGGAAACGGCGAGAAATCGCTACCAAGTATCCAAAGCTCCCGTTCAAGCTGGCGTATATCGTAAAATTTCCGGCAATGAAGCTCTCGTGTATGGCCTCGTTACTGCTTCCAGGAAAGCAAATCGAGAACTTCTTTATTCAGGTTATCCCATTACACCGGCTTCTCCAGTGTTAGAAGGTCTGTCGCAACTTAAAAATTTTGGTATCAAATGTGTTCAGGCGGAAGATGAAATTGCGGCGATGGGGGTAGCGTTAGGCGCCAGTTTTGCTGGTGACCTAACTGTATGTGCAACTAGTGGTCCAGGAATGTGTTTAAAGAGCGAATTCATTGGATTGGCATCCATCACAGAGTTACCCCTTATTATTTGCAATGTACAACGCGGTGGTCCTAGTACCGGACTTCCCACTAAAACCGAACAGAGTGATCTTTTGCAGGCATTATTTTCCCGACATGGTGACTGTCCAATACCAGTGATTGCGGCACATTCTCCATCAGACTGCTTTGATTGTGCGATTGAGGCTGTACGAATCGCACTTACCTACATGACTCCGGTAATATTGCTTAGTGATTTATATGTGGCAAATGGAGCGGAACCTTGGCGCGTTCCCAATGTGAGCGATATTCCAGTCATTGAAAATTCTTTTGCGAAGATAGAGGAAGAATATGTTATCTATCGAAGAGACCCCAAGACTTTAGCTCGAACGCAAGCTATACCCGGTCAAGTGGGATTGGAACACCGAATTGGTGGATTAGAAAAAGGGGAAGACGGGGGAGTAAGCTACGATCCAGATAATCATGAAGAAATGAGCCACCTCCGAGCACAGAAGGTTGCCGGAATAGCCAAATCTCTTGATCCAATTGAGATTCAAGGAGAACCGGAAGGAGATCTTCTAGTAATCGGGTGGGGCGGAACCTATGGTGCGATTTCATCCGCTGCAACTAATTTGAGGGATGAGGGATTTTCAGTAAGCAATATTCATCTTCGGCACCTTAACCCACTTCCAGATGACCTGGGAGATATCATTGGACGATTTAAAAAAGTCATTGTTCCTGAATTGAACCTAGGTCAATTGAACCTATTACTACGAGCCAAATACCTGGTTGATGTTATTTCATACGGTAAACTGCAGGGTAAGCCGTTTAAGGTCTCCGAACTACATGAAAAATTTCTCGAACACTTACGATAAGTAAATACTAAAAAATTTTATCAAATGAGTACTACAATTACAGAGGAAAATAACCTTACCAAAAAAGATTTTGTCACTCCAAATGATGTTCGGTGGTGCCCAGGATGTGGAGATTATGCAATTTTAAATGCCGTTCAAAGAACATTACCTGAACTGGGTATTCCCCGAGAACAATTTGTCGTGGTAAGTGGAATTGGATGCAGTAGTCGATTTCCTTACTACATGAATACTTACGGCTTTCATACCATTCATGGACGGGCCCCCACAGTTGCCACCGGAGTAAAGGTGGCAAACCCAGATTTGTCAGTATGGATGATCACGGGAGATGGAGACGGGTTATCAATAGGAGCCAATCATTTACTTCATTTGCTTAGAAGAAATTTAGATATTAATGTTCTCCTCTTTAATAATCGAATTTATGGACTGACCAAAGGCCAGTACAGCCCGACCTCAGAGGTGGGGAAAAAAACAAAAAGCACACCTCTAGGTTCTGTAGATCATCCTATTAATCCATTATTATTTGCCTTGGGGAGTGAAGCTACTTTTGTGGCCCGTACTACCGATACCGATATGAAACACATGATTGAAACCTTTAAGGCAGCACAAGCTCATAAAGGAACATCATTTGTTGAAGTATTTCAAAACTGCGTCATTTTCAATAATAAGACATTTGATTCGGTTACTTCCCGGGATGCGAAGCAAGACCAACTTCTTACCTTGGAAGAAGGTAAACCACTTGTTTTTGGTGCAAACAAGGATAAGGGAATTCGGTTAAATGGATTGGACCCAGAAATCGTAACACTGGGAGATGGTATTGGGCACGATGATCTACTCATCCACCAACCCAGTAATCCTAATTCCGCGTATGCGAATATCCTCGCTCAAATGACATATCCTACCTTTCCCACCCCCGTTGGAGTTCTAAGGCAACTGGATGGCCGCGAGACTTATGAGGACGCCTTAATTCAACAAATTGAATACGCTCAATCCAAAGACTCTGACAATTTACAAGAACTATTAACGGGTCAAAATTCCTGGGTTGTAGAAAACTAATCCCATTCAAACTTTAAGCCACTGTTCTAGTTGACCTTACCACTAATTATTTCTAAATAAAATCATGGAATTTATCGACAATCCTAAATTCGGCCATAGCAAGTTCAAGTTACCGGTACTACTGGTACCAGTATTAATGTTTGGAGCTTTGATTATAGGAATTTTTGCTTCTAAGATTTATGTGGATAGTGTACTGGGCGATCCAAATGCAGAGGAGTCAAATTAAGAATACCGATGAGTGAAAAACCTGTAATTGCTTCCAAATCCCCTGCGGTAATGAAACTCGAAGCAGGAGAATATTGGTGGTGTTCTTGCGGGAAATCAAAAGATCAACCATTCTGCGACGGTTCGCACAAAGGATCTTCTTTTTCTCCACAAAAAGTGGTAATCGAGGAATCTCGCACGATCGCACTTTGCAATTGTAAACATTCTGCAAATGGGGCGATGTGTGACGGTAGTCACTCCTCTTTGGCTTAATAATTCGTTAAGTCCTTTACCAGTTCCTTTTTTGGAACAAGGGGCACTCCATTATTCCATTGGCCTTGGAAACTGATTAGACCGTACTTATCAAAGGATGTACCGTATCCATGTTCTACACCCATGTTAAACTCTCCCTGGAAAGTGGCGACTTGGCCTAACATCTTTTTTCCGTACCCATGGGGTCGTCCACTTTTCGATTCTCCCCAATAGGAATACCCGTTTGCTAATTCTATCCGTTTGATTGAATTTTTGAAATTTGGTGTGCTTCTTACTGAAGATTTCTTTTTTGCAGAAATGTAAGATTGTAATTTCAATACCATTAAATCTAGCTTTTTTGATTGGGATGTAGTTAGATTTTGAGAAATATTTTCGAGTCGAGTGAATGCATTTTTATTTCCATGCTGATGACTAGTTTTATACCATGTGGCAGACTCCATCCATTTTCCTTCTAATTCCAAACAATATCCCAAATCTTGCATCGAGTCTGAATTTCCCTGATTTGAACTGATAAAGAACCATTTCTTTGCTAAATCTATACTGGAGCTAGTCCCTTTACCGTATAGGTGAGCTCTACCCATATAGCGACATGCTGAGGGATGGTTTTTCTCTGCAGCCATTTTCATCCAATAGTAAGCTTCTATAACATCGATATTCTTACCTGCTTGATAATATAAACCAAGTTGGTACTGAGTATTAGTATCTCCTTTTAACGCTATTAATTTTTTTTCAGATAAATTAAATGAAAACGCTGTATTAACAATAGAAGAAAGTATCAATAAACAAAACATGACTTTAAAAACATGTTTTTTAAGATTGATCAACATTTGGAACTAAACTTTTTTACAATTTTATTTAGTTTCTTCTTCTCCGAATGCCCACATTTGAAGATTGTCATCGGTAGGTGCATCTCCTATCAGAGCATTAAACTTTCCCTTCAATCGAAGTTGCTGTGCATAAATTGACA
>CAJQKB010000156.1 GCA_905478775.1 uncultured Opitutales bacterium
AACCTGGCTTACGGGGCAAAAGTTTTATTCAAGGGAATTGAGGAGACCATTGGTCCGCGGGATCGTATCGCCTTAGTGGGGTCAAATGGTTCCGGTAAAACCACTCTTTTACGATTGTTAATGGGAGAGGAAACTCCGGACTCCGGTAGTGTGGAGAAACCCGATTATGCCACGGTCGGTTATTTGCCACAGGATGGAATATCAGTGACTGGTTGCACATTACGGGAAGAGGCAAGTAAAGCATTTGCGGATGCCAACGCGATCAAGGTTAAACTGGATGAAGCGGAGGTTGAACTCGGGGAAATGGAACCGGATACAGAGAAATTTTATGATTTAATTGATATGATGGGCGCCTGGGAAGAGCAGTTGGCTGCATTCGAGCCTCAAAAAATGAATGCTCGTGTGGACCGAGTTTTTTCCGGGATGGGTTTTTCTCAGGATGATATGAATCGCCAGTTAGAGGAGTTTTCGGGAGGGTGGCAGATGAGGATTGCCTTGGGGAAATTACTGTTGCAGGGGCCATCTCTTTTAATCCTGGACGAACCGACCAATCATTTGGATGTGGTCGCCCAAAATTGGTTGGAGCAATATCTGAGGCATTATCAGGGTGCAATACTTGTTATTTCTCACGACCGTGCCTTTTTGGAAACGGTCACGGATCGGACAATGGAACTTAAAATGGGCCAGTTGATTAATTATAAGGGGAATTATACTTTTTATATTAAGGAAAGTGCCGCTCGAAAAGAAAGACAGCGAAAAGCCCATGTAACTCAGAAGAAGGAAATTGAGAAGGAGAAAGAATTTATTAATCGATTTCGTTCGAATATAAAAAAGGCGGCCATGGTACAAAGTCGTATTAAGGCATTGGAGAAGATGGAGATCGTGAAACCGGAAGCGGATGAGAAAAAAATATATTTCCGATTTCCTCCCTCTCCTCCCGCTAGTCATAAAGTGGTAGAGGTGGAAGATTTAAGTAAATCTTATGCTGAACTGGAAGTTTTTAGTGGCTTGGATCTTCGAATTGAAAAGGGGGATCGAATCGCAGTGGTGGGGGTCAATGGAGCCGGTAAATCAACTTTAGCCCGAATTCTGGCAGGAGTTGAACCTTTTCAGGATGGTAAAAGAGATGTGGGGGTGAATACAGTGATTGGGTATTTTGCCCAGCATCAGGCAGAGGAGTTAAACCCGGATAATGAAGTCCTCGCCGAGGTGGAGGAAGTTTTACATGACAACCCGGATGCCAATCCCCGGGCCGCACTGGGGGCCTTGCTTTTCACTGGGAATGATGTTTTCAAAAAAACGTCTGTTTTATCTGGTGGTGAGCGAAACCGGGTGGCATTGGCAAAATTGTTAATGAAGCCCTGTAACTTTTTGATTATGGATGAACCGACCAATCACTTGGACATTCGTAGTAAAGAGGTACTGCAGGAAGCATTAAATCTTTTTGATGGAACGGCCTTAATCGTGAGTCATGACCGATCCTTTTTGGACAGTGTGGTGACAAAAGTATTGGAGGTCTCGCCCAATAAAACTCGTATGCTAACCTGTAATGTCAGTGAATACATGGAACGGTTAAAAACAGAAGAGGTCTGATTTTTAGTTTCCATTAACTGAAGATTTTGCCTGAATCAAAAGATGGCAAAACTATATTTTCATTATTCTTCAATGAATGCAGGTAAATCAACTGCATTACTTCAGGCGAATCACAACTATTTAGAACGGGGTATGAAGACAATGCTATTTACTGCCAAGTTAGATAATCGAGAGGGGGGTGGAGTAATTAGTTCACGCATTGGAATTCAGAAAGAAGCCCTTGCATTTGCCAATGAAGACAATCTTTTTGATATGGTGAGAGAGGCTGATTCCGATTCGAAGCTTAATTGCATTCTGGTGGATGAGGCTCAATTTTTAAGCAAAGAACAGGTCAGGCAATTAATCAGGCTTGTGGACGAGGAGGGAATACCGGTTCTTACTTATGGAATCAGGTCTGATTTTAAGGGAGAGGTTTTTGAGGGAAGTAAATTCTTACTAGCCTGGTCCGATGTGATGAAAGAAATTAAAACGATCTGTCATTGTGGAAAGAAGGCGACCATGAATGCTCGTGTGAGTACAGAAGGGGATATGGAAACTGCAGGTGCCCAAATCGAAATTGGTGGGAATGAGCGCTATATCTCACTTTGTCGAAGTTGTTTTAATCGAGGAGAAACGGGTTCTTTTTCCCCCGTGTAATCTGAGTAGTTTACTTAGTGCTTAATCAGCAGTTTTAAGACCAGAAAACCGCCTACTAACAGTAGGCCAAATAAAAATGCTAATTTGTTGAAATGAAGATCAATTTTTTCTTTCATTGGTTCCCCAAATTTTGCGATTAACAGTGCAACTAGGAAAAAACGAGCAGAGCGACTTACTGCAGAGGCTAAGGTAAAGGGCAAAAGAGCCATGCCTAAAACTCCGCTGGCAATGGTAAAGATTTTATAAGGGATGGGAGAGAATCCCGCCAAGAAAACCAAAGGCCAGCCCCACTCTCCGTACCACTCCGCAATTCGAGCAAATTTCTCCTCGGTGAAACCGGGTACATACTCGTAGAAATAGACCTGTATGCCGTCCCATGCAAAATGTCCAATCCCATATCCTGCCAGTCCCCCAAGAACCGAAGCAACCGAGCAAATCGTGGCAAAATAAAGCGCTTTTCGCAGTGCGCCCAGGCAGAGTGGTATGAGAAGTATGTCGGGAGGAATGGGAAAGAAACTCGCTTCCGCAAAAGAAAGAACTGCAAGCCAGGCAGCGGAGGACTTCTTTTTCGCGAGGGAAAGTGTCCAGTCGTAAATTTTTCTGATCGGGTTATTCAAACTATTACTTTCTTGGATTGATTTATTAACTGTAGACGGAAGGTTTTAAAGTACCGACGTAGGGAAGTTGCCTGTATCGTCCTGCGTAATCAAGTCCATAACCCACCACAAATTCGTCCGGGATTGAAAAGCCTGACCAATCGGCTTTAAATCCATTTTGGCGCCGTTCGGGTTTGTCTAAAAAAACGCAACTACGCACGGAGGCGGGCTGCTTTGAAGTCACTTCATTAAAAACACTCTGTAATGTGTTGCCGGTATCCAAAATATCATCGACCAATAAAACATGCTTATCCCTGACATCAGATTTGAGGGAGCTTAATATTCGCGGTGCAGTTTCTGGATCAGTTGAATTTCCGTAACTGGATACCCGTAAGCAATCAAGTCGCAAGGGGATGGCTAAGTTGCGAATTAAATCAGCAGTAAATACAATCGCCCCGTCCAATAGAGTAATAATAATAATCTCTCGATTCTGATAATACTGATCAATCTTCTGACCGATTTCCTGAACACGTTTTTCGATCACCTCTTTGGTGAGAAGAATTTGTTTAATATCGTTTTTCAAGGAATTTGCTTTAGTAATTGATTAATACTGGATTGAGCTGAATTGGCGTATCCGCCTCCGAACAAATTAAAGTGATTGAGCTCGTGGTAAAGATTATAAAGGGTCTTTCGTGTCTTAAATCCCTGGTCGAGAGGAAAAGTTTTTTCGTATCCTTTATAAAATGACGAGTCAAAACCACCAAACATATAAGTAAATGCGAGATCGGTTTCACGATCTCCATAATAACTGGCTGGGTCAAAAATAAAGGGCTCACCTTTTGGGGTATAACTTGCATTCCCTCCCCATAAATCGCCATGTAGTAACGAGGGGACTGGAGTATAGTTTACAAAGAAAGAATCAATGTTGTTGAGGAGGTGGTTTTTGCCCTCAAACAATCGGCCCTTTTTCTCAGCTAAGCCAAATTGGTGATGGAGTCGGTAGTCTTTATAAAAAGAAACCCAGTTTGTAGAATAGGGGTTGGGTTGCGGAGTCGCTCCGATGCAATTATCCTGACTCCATCCAAAATGCTCTCTGGGAGTACGATGCATTTGGGCGAGTAAAGTGCCCATTTTTTCTTGTCCACTTGCAGAGGGAGCACCTTCGGGGATAAATTCCAAAACAAGAAAAGAAGATAGCTCGGTCTCTCCCCAAGTTATGACTTGAGGTACTCGAATGGTATGCGTTTCTTCCATTTCGCGCAAGGCTAGTGCTTCCGCTTTGAAAAACGGTAAAAAAGAGGGTGCATTTTTTTTGAGGAAGAGGGGAGTGGAATCCATGCATTCGACCTTAAAGCACTGATTTATGCACCCACCTGAAATGGAGCGTGCACTGTTTAATCGAATCGATTTGCCCGCGCTTTCCGCAATGCAATCGAAGATTAAAGGTAAATCGTCCAAAAGTATAAAATTACTTTTCGGATGCGAATTCTTCTTCCAATTCGTTCAGAAGGTTCACGCATCCCTCTTCCAGGAGATTGAGCACATTTTCAAATCCTGATTCTCCTCCATAATAAGGGTCAGGGATTTCGGTTACATCTGGTCGGACATAATCGCAAAATGGTTTTATCTTGGATTGAAATGTCGGATCAGGAGAAAGCTTTGAAAGTTCTGAATAATTAAAATGATCCATTGTTAGCAACAGATCTGCCTCTTCAAAGTCTTGATTAATGGCTATTCGAGCGGTTCCCCCGATAGGCAACTTTCTTGATTTTGCAGCTTTCTGCATTCTTGGATCGGGCGGATTTCCTTGATGCTGATTAATCGTACCGGCTGAATCGCAGGTAATTTTATCTTCTAGTGACCGTTCTTTGACTAGTTTATTAAATGTGGCCTCGGCCGCGGGTGATCGGCAAATATTGCCCCAACAAACGAATAAAATATGCATGGGTTGCTTCTAACCGTAAAACGAGTCCCAGTTCAAGCAAGATCGTTTGTGCGATCTCAATCTTGACTTTTATGGTAAAATATAGGTATAAAATAACTGATGAGCAACACCATTACCATATTAGGGTGCGGATATTTGGGCACTGCCCTTGCCGAACATTGTATTGGAAAAGGTTTTACTGTTTCTGCCCTTACCCGCAATGCAGAAACTGCAAAGAAACTTCATTCGATCGGAGTCTCTCAAGTGGTAGAGGCACAACTCCAAGATAATGACTGGCACCGTAAATTAGACCCGAACCAAGACTTTGTCGTAAATTGCGTGGGTGCATCTTCTCCCGACAATCAGGGCTATATTACATCTTATATTGAAGGTCAGGATTCTGTAATGAAATGGCTAGAGAACGGATCTGTAGGTAGCTACGTTTTTACCAGTAGTATTTCAGTATATCCACAAACTGAAAAAAGATTTGTCGATGAAACCGCATCCTGTGCAGGAGTGAAGGAAAAAGGGGGATTGTTATTGGCAGCAGAGCAAAAATGCTTCCCGCCAGTTTTATCAATTAAAAGAAGTTTTATACTACGATTGGCTGGATTATACGGTCCCGGTCGCCATTTGTTGATTGATAAGGTTAAAAATGGCCAGGAATTTCAAGGGAATGCGGATCGTATTTTAAATCTTATTCATCGAGATGATGCGGTGAAAGCTATTCTAAATTGCTTAGAGGCAGATCAGACTAATATCGGTCGTATCTACAATGTGTCAGACGGAAGCCACTCAACAAGAGGACAAATCGTAACATGGCTTGCCGAAAAATTGAATGTCACGGTACCGACCTTTCAGGAAAATGATGAAGAGGGTACATCGAACCGAAAAGTTTCGAATAACCGGATCTTAGATGAACTATCCTGGTCTCCACAATTCTCTAGTTTTCAAACGGGATACGATTCAATCTTAGGTTCCGCCTAAGCAAAATATAAATTTAAAACATTATGGTTGGTGTCGGAAAATTACTTAAACAGGCTCAAAAAATGCAACAGAAAATGGAGGAGGCACAAGCCCTTCTTTCTGAAGAAATTATTGAAGTCTCAGGTGGAGGCGGTGCAGTATCGATCAAGATTTCAGGACAAGGTGAATTCAAGGGATTACAATTAGATCCAGATTTTTTGAAAGAAGATCCTGAATTTATTTCTGAAGCGGTATTGCAAACTATTCAGGATGCCTCTGAGAAGGCGAAAAAGAAGAGTGATGATGCGATGAGCGGATTGACTGGTGGCATGCAAATGCCCGGCCTTTTCTAATCCAATATCCTTGTGACCCCTGGTTACGACCAGTTAGTTCGTTTATTTAAAAGCTTACCAGGACTAGGGTTCAGGTCGGCAGAAAGAATTGTGCTCCATTTATTAGTGGAGAAGCCCGAAAAGTTAAATCAGTTTATCGAACAACTCCATGATTCCGCAGGTTTAATTGGACCTTGTGGCAGTTGTGGGAATTTAGCTGAGGGTGATCATTGTTCAATTTGTTTAGATGAGAATCGGGATACCGATTCAATTTGCGTGATCGAACGGGTGCCAGACCTTTTTGCCGTTGAAAGATCGAGTGCGTATCGAGGTTTATATCATGTTTTACAGGGCAAGCTTTCTCCGCTCCGCGGGATTGGTCCTGAACAACTTAATTTATCAAGCCTTGATAAACGACTGAAAGAGGGAAGCGTGAAAGAAGTAATTTTAGCTTTGGGTAATGATTTAGAAAGTGAGGCAACTTGTCATTATATCCAAGAAGAAATTGTGGGAGAGCAGAATATTAAAGTGAGTCGTATTGGGTTTGGTCTTCCTAGCGGAGGCGGTGTTACATTTGCGGATGAAATGACATTAAAGAATGCACTTGAAAGTCGACGTGCTTTAGATTTTTCTTGAAAATTCTAAAATAAACTATCCAGGATTGAAACTTCTTGGTTTTTATCAAACGGGCTCCATATTTCATCTTTATACCTAAAAAATCTTGGTGAAGGTAAGGATTCGAAGTCGAAATAAATCCAATTCTCATCTGTAGCGGACCAACTTTGCTGCTTGGTAAATGAATCTGAATTGAGCCATAACCATTTTAATTGTGGAGACCATAACCAAATGGAACCATCGGATTGTGTTTCAGGGAATATCCAGCCTAAATTGTAGTGATAGCACCAACCATTATCCGATTGGTAAAAGTATCCGAGCCAATCATTAGCATACCAACTGGGAGAAATGATTGTTACTTGGAGTGACTCGATCAAATTAGTAGGCGATGTGATAAATGAAGCGGTAAAAGTTAGATTCTCAGTAACTGTAATGGTTAAGGATGTACTATTTGAATCTTCTATTCCACTCCCGCTCCATTTTTCGAAATAATTTCCTGACTGTGCAGAGGCAGTGAGTGTAATGCTTTCTCCGAAACTATAATTTCCTTCTCCAGTTACATTTCCTTCTCCACTGGTTACAATAGTCACGGAATGGGTATTGGGGGTGAAGGAAGCTTTAATGACTGTATCGGAATTAACTGTGATAGTAGTCTCGGTCAAGGAACGGTCTGTGAAAGTTCCATTTCCCTCCCAACCAGCAAAGCTATATCCAATGTCGGGAGTGGCCACAATGGATACAGTCGAACCATAGAGTTGAGAGGTATTCACATCGTTAATCGTTCCTCCAATACCTGCAGTTAGGTCAAGAGAATATGATATTTTCTCAAAGGTGGCCGTGATATTTAAATCCTGATTTATTGTCAGCGGGAGGCTAGTATTATATGAATTTCCCATTCCGGTTCCGCTCCATTTTATAAAATAATAACCCATTGCCGGAGTAGCGTTTAGGGATATCGTATCTCCATGACTATACATTCCATTACCTTGAGCGACTCCCTGTCCCTGTACGGAAACTGAAACTTCGTAAATACTTCTTGTAAAGGATGCAGTAATATTTGCGTCATTGAGCAAGGTAATGTTGGTCGAATTTGAAAACTGATTTTCAAATATCCCATTACCATTCCATTTCTCAAATGTATAGCCGGTATTTGGAGTGGCAACTATTGGGATAATACTACCATAATTGTAAGTGGAATTGAGATCGTTTACATCACCTCCTATTCCCGCGCTTACTGAGATAGAGGGGCGGGTAAGAGCAAAATTTGCAGTAAGATTCAAATCTTCAGTGATGGTAAGTGTTGTGCTGGTTGAATTTAAATCTGCTACTGTTCCGCCTGTCCAATTTACGAAAGTATAACCCGAGCTCGGTGTGGCTGAAATTGTAACAGTTTGATTTACAGAATAGATGTTTGTTCCAGTCAATTCCGAGGCAGAAAATTCAGGGTTTGCATTTAATTGAAGTGCAAAATTACCATCTGGAATTTCAGCGAAATTTGCCTTTACCGATTGGTTTCCAGAAATTGTCAGGGTAGTGGTGGATGAATTAAGTTCTTCGATCCCATTTCCTTCCCAACCCGAAAAATAATAGCCGGGATCTGGTGTTGCATTGAGAGAAATCAAGCTGTTGTAAGGGAGAGAACTTCCCGGAGGGGAAGAGGAGACGACACCACCTGTAGTTGCTGTAATATTCAAGTCATAGTTCAATGGGGAAAAGTGAGCTTGTATTGATTGATTCCTATCCACTCGTATGGAAGTGGTGGAGGCAGTGGTGTCGGTGATGCCTGCGCCTGATTGTGTCCAATTAGAAAAAGCATAGCCAGTATTTGCAATCGCAATAAGGCTGACGTTCGAGTCATAAGAATAGGTACCATTCACATCGTTGATACTGCCTCCCTCACCAGCCAGTGCCGATAGTGAAAATTGGAGTGGGGAAAAGGTTGCAGTAACTGATTGAGCCTGAGTCATTTGAATCGTAGTCGTCATTGACGCTGCATCAAAAACTGAAGCCCCGGACCAACCGGAAAATAAATATCCAAGGCTCGGAGTTGCTGTTATTATACTGTCTTCTCCGTGAGAAATATTTCCGGAACCTGTTGCTGTTCCACCTATGGTTGCATTGACGGTTAATGGGTAGGAATTTAATCCAAAATTTGCGGACAGATTTACATTGGAATTAATCTGAAAAGTAAGCGGATTCTCACTTCCCCCAATTGATCCGCTCCAATAGTCAAAGTAATAACCGTTTCCCGTATTTGAAGTGACCGACAGTGTGACTGTATCTCCGTGACTATAGGTTCCTGTTCCGTTCACTGAACCGGCAATGCTCGGTTCAAGAGCAACATTTACCAAGTACGAGTTTAGGGTGAAGTTAGCAGTGACAGTGCGAGCCAGGGTCATATTGACCGTGGTTGTGGCAGATGAACTGTCAGTAATTCCGGTTCCAGACCAGCCGGTAAAAGAATAGCCAGTGCTTGGCGTTGCAGTTATCGTTTTCAAAGTACCATGAGGAATATTTCCGGATCCGGTAGCCGTTCCACCTGTTCCCGCGTTTACTACTAAGTTATGGGCAAGTAACCCAAAATTTGCGGTTAAAGTTAAATCAGACGTAACTTGTAGAACTAATGGATTACTCGAACCCGTTTGCCCATTGCTCCAATATGCAAAATTATAACCGTCTCCGGTATTTGAAGTAACATTTAGGGTTGCAGTTGCTCCCGGGTTGTAGATACCTGTTCCACTTACTTCGCCTGCTCCATTTGGTTCGATTATCACACTAATGGTAAAGCTTGGCCAGGCACCCGAACGTTTATTATTTCTTTGAAATTGAGGCCAAGAGTTATCCGCTAATCCTGCCCCCACATTTACCGCGTATACTTTCTTGTCATAGCATCCAAAAAATAAATTCCCACCTGAGTCCAGGGCAAGGGATGAATCCACCAATCCACCAATGGAGAGAGGAGAGGATGAGTTATTGGTATCCCATGATTTGGTTCCGTCTGAATTAAAAGCAAAAAGATGGTTTTCCCCAAATCCGGTATATCCGATGACATAAACCTTACCGTTGGAATCGACGACTGGGGAACTGTAGAATACATCTCCCGAGAAAACTTCCCAATTAGAAATACCTGTGACTTGATCCACTGCACGAAGATATCCGTCGCGGGAAACAAAAAAGACTTCATTGTTTTGACCGAGAACAGGAGATGCATCCACCCGGTCATTGGTGCCAACCTTCCAGTTTAGTACGGCTGCACTGACTCCGTCCGCAATCGAATAACAATATCCATTGCCACTTCCGAAATAAAGGTTACCTGAAAGATCTATAGCGGGGGATGAGAGAATTGATTTGTTTGTGTCCGCAACATCATCCACCTCGTATGTCCATTTCGTACTTCCATCCTGATTAAGGGCGTGAAAGGTACCATTTTCATCCCCGAAATAGATGGTTCCGTCCTGTCCGATCGCGGCTGAGGAGGTGATTGCATTTCCTATATAAGTTTCCCATGCCAAAGAACCGTTTGATTCTAAAGCGTAGAAAAATTCATCTTTGGATCCAAAATAAATTCTTCCCTCTACCCCTATAGCTGGTGAGGCAATAATACTACTACTCGTATTAAAGTCCCATAATTTAGAACCGTCCATTGGATTGATTGCATAGAGTTGATTATCCCAGGATCCAAAATAAATGGTTCCGTCTGACCCGATTGCAGGGGTTGAATCAACCCAGTCCCCGGTCGTGAAAGTCCACTTGGCCGAACCATCCGAATTAATCGCGTGGAGTTTATTATCGTTCGATCCAATGTATACTGTCCCATCCGTGGCAATGGTTGGAGATGAGAAAATAGTCCCCCCCGTCGAGTAAGGAGTTGTCCAATGCGCCGTTGGGTTTGCAACTCCCACAGACGCAAGCACCGTAGCTAAGAGCATGGCAATGAAAAACCTAGCTTGGCAGTGACAGGGAAAGATGAGAGGCATGCCTTTAGTTAGCATAATTTGGTTAAATAATACAAATTTATTAAAGGTCTTCTTTGGGTTGAATTTCCACACAGAAAGTGGATCCTTTACTGGTACTTGATTTAAGAAAGATTCCCCCATTCATTTGTTCTGCTAATTGCTTACAAATTGCAAGTCCGAGCCCGCTTCCATGTTCCTTGTTGCTTCGGGTGGGAGAGAATAAATCATCCTTGATGTGCTCGGGGACGCCCGGTCCATTATCGGCCACGAGAAACGAGATTCTGCCTTCCGTTTTTTCAAGCTGTAGAAAGACTTTTGTATTACTATCTGATTCCAAAGCATTCTGGACCAGGTTTTGTAGAATAGGGAGAAGGAGATTGGCCTGTAAATTGTTAATATTAACCTTGTCCCATTGGCTTGAGATTATGCTTACATAAGTACCCTTACCTTTCAGGTTAAACTTTTTTGCAGTCATACAAAGAAGCTCATGGGCTTGGAAAGAATAGCTTTCTTCATCCAGTTCATATTCTTTGAGGCAATTCATGGTCTCATGAACCAGGTTTTCAATCTGTTTTGTGGTTGATTGCAATGCCTGGTCGGCAATTTTTGAGTCAGCTTTATCTCCGCCCAATTCCAAGTTCTTTAGTCCCATGAGTGGACTTTTAATTGCATGCATCAAGTGGGCGGTGATTGCGCCCAGTCCGGCAGTTTTACAAGCCATGACAAGCCTTTGATTGGTATGCTTTAGATCCTCGGTTTTGGCGAGCAATTGAGTTTCAGCTTTCTGTAGTCGTTTAAAAAATAGGTTGAATACAAAAAGTAAAAGAATGGATCCAAATAGAAAAACGATTAGGCCTTGTTTCATTACCTGTGACTTGATTGCATTCCGTTCGGGAATGATATCCGTCTTTGGATCCACGATCAGTTCGAGGAATCCAATTTCAGCCTGTTCTCCAATGGGGAAAACAATGGATAATGCATCCCTTTGGAAATTGGTTATTTTTCGTGCCTCTCTACCTTTTTCCAAAGAAAAAAACCTCTTTTTTGTTTTCTCTATATTGGTTGATAAGTCGAGGAGTCTACCCTCATTATCATAAGCATACACACTGCGGACATCAGGAATTTCCAGAGATCTCATTGCCAGAATTCTAAGCCCCTCGATGTCGTCGTAAACCAATTGGTCCAGACCAAGATTAATGTAATCTAGGTTTTCTTCGAGGATTTCCTTTTCTATATCCTCAAAGAGGTTGTTAATTGCAGGTAAAAGGACATTCGCAGTTCGTTCGATTGCTAGATTGTAGAATTGATTGAGGGCAAAATATTGGAGGACAAAAGTAAGTAATCCAAAAAGAAATAAGATTGCTCCAATGATAAGCCGTCCCTCTTTGGACTTTTTTGCACACATCAATGATTGGTTGTTTTCAGTATTCAATTTACCTAATTTTCCCACTTTACACCCAATGCCCAAAAGTTGGTATAATATTCATAATCTCTTGCATTCGATTGATCCTCCTCATAACGCCACTTGAAATAAGTTTCCCAGTCCGATGATATTTTACGAGTCACCAGTAAATCGACTCCGTAACTCTGTCTTTCAAATTGAGCGCCAGGTGAAACGGTTCTAATGTCGTATAAATAATTAGCCCAACCTAATTCCGTGACTGATTTCCATTTCTTGCCTTTAATTTCGTGAGATAGCTTTGTGCTTATTTTACTGTAATCATAATAGGCACCAGCATTATCAGATAATTGGCTGTATTTGAATTCTGCACCCAGTGTGTCTAGCCATGGGTTGTTCGACAGCCTTTTCCATGATCCAGAAACGCCTGTTTTTTCGGTTGTGAGATTTCCCCCTGATAAATTTGTGCCCTCTCCATCCTTTCTGCTCCGTTCAACATAACGAATGGTATGATGGGAAATCTTTGCATGTAATGTGGTTTGCTCGCTTTGCTTCGCGGTTAGGTCTATCTGAATTTTCTGATCCGAATTATTTTCCGAAGGATTGTCATACCGATCGATTCCGAAAGCAGTCTCGGCAGATAATTTTATTTTGGGAGTAAGTTGGTAGCCGAAATGAGGAATTATTTCCGATTTATTTGATTGAACCTGCATTGAGAACGGGAGGCCCAGGTCAGAAAAATCAAAAGCCTGATCGTAGTAAGTGTGCCGGAGCTTTGCACCCCATGAACTGGGCGAGCTCGTAGGTCTGTAGGAATGCTCGGCCTGAAGGAGAAGAATACCGGTTAGCTTGTGGTCGTCCACTTCCAGGAATCTTTTTCCTTCCCCGTAAAAATAAAAATAACTTAAGTAATCAGGGTTCGCCTGTCTGAGTAAAAAACTCTCTGTTTCAAATTCCATGTATGTGCTTGATTCCCGAATATAGGGTCCATACATGGGGTTATCTGAAACCCCGAAACCAACTGATGCAGAAACGGACGGCAACCAGCTTTTGGATTCAGCGAGTTCAATAAAATCATTTTCCTCCCATTCAGTATCTGGGAGTTCAATTTCATTGATCGAGCCAAAGAGAAGAAATTCAAGTTCCTCATCTGTCATTATACTCTCCCTTTTAGTCGGAGCATTTTGCGTGGGAGGCGAGGGCGATGTGGGGGGCTCTGCTGAAACAACTTGTATAGGAGTTTCGGTAATTTTGTTGGGAACTGGACTTGTATCAAAACCACCAAGATTGATGATCTCCAGGTTTCCCAAGTTTGAAACAAAGGAAGAAGGTTCTTTTATGGTTTGAGCAAATGCATGCTCGGAAAGTACTCCCGAAGTATGTAAAAGAAATACACTTAGCAAAGTAAGAAACTTATAATTTACCGTGATCAAGAGACCATATTAAAAAGTTGTTTTAGTTTTGCCAAAGAAAAAGGAAGGAGCGAAAAAATCGCTCCTTCCTATCAGTTTTAATTGGCTTTAAAATCGAAAAAATTACAGATCGGAAGTTCGGGTTGCTTCGGTTTCGACGAGTTCTCTAATTTCTTCCTTAATTTCTTTGGATTGTGTTTTGATCTCCTCGTGCTTTGCTTTGTTGGTCTCTTTAAATTCAGCAATTAATTCCTCTTTTTCCTCTTTTGTGGCTTCCTTAAGTTGCTCGTGTAATTCTTTACGGGCGGAGTGTAGTTCTTTGTGTTTTTCTTTAAGGGCTTCCACTTTTACTTTTAACTCAGCGTTGAGTTCGGGTCTTTCGGGTTTTTCAGGACGTGCCGATTCGATACTTTCGCGAATCGCTTCATGTGCTTGTTTGATCGCATCGAATTGATCTTTGTTATCGGCTTTAAATGCTTCAATTGCCTCTCTCATTTCCTCCTTGGAGGCACTTTGACCGAGTTCGGCAAGTTTGCCTTTCATTGATTCGTGAAGTTTCTTCTGATCGGCTTTAATTTCGGCAAGGCTATCTTTTACTGCATCACTTAACTCCGGTTTTACTGGACGTTTTGGACGTTTAAATTCGCCCTTCTTCTCCATTTCCCCGCGCAAAGCACCTAGTTTCTTCTTTGCCTCTTCCTGAGAAAGCTTACCTTCTTTAACGGACTGCTGGATTTTATCAGCAAACTCCTTGGGGGAGCGTTTTTCATCATCAGATAAAACTTCAGGTTTTTCGATGTTTGCGACTGCTGCTTCCATTTTTTCTTTGGCTTCTTCTTTGGTTATTTTACCGGCATCTAAAGCTTGCTTAATTTCTTCAGCCACTTCTTTTGGTGGGAGAGGTCGAAGTGGTTTGGGTTGAGCAAAAACAAAACTTGCTCCGAGTCCGGCAATAAGTAGATAGGCGATTGATTGTTTCATGATTTATATGGTTTTTGTATATTGATGTTTAAATATTGGAATCATTTTAACATTTTTAGTGCCAACCTGGCAGGTTTGTTTAAATTATTGATTGGTAGATGCTTGTGACTAAATTGATTGAGTTTTGGATTTGTCAATGAAGTATTACTGGGAATTATTTCCCAATGGCATGGCCATTTGTTGGGGATTATTCCCCAAGGCCTATTTACTTTTCTTTTGTAAACGGTAGCGAATGTAATCCCTAGGCACGCCGAGGAATCTGGCCGCTTCAGAAATGTTTCCATTTGCTTGGGATATTGCTCGTTCGATAAGTCGAATCATCTCCTTCTCCAGATCGAACCCATCCTCTGGAAAGACGAAAGAGGGATTGAGCCAATCATTTTCGTCAAGCAACGTGTTGTTCTTTAACCCGCTTTGTAGATCGTTGGAAAGTTCGAGATCTTGCCCTTTTTCGGCCATGACCAACGCCCTCTCCAGGTCATGAATCAATTCTCTCGTGTTACCTGTCCACTCGTTGTGAAGCATGTAATTTTCACTGGATTTAGATATCGTTGGTGTAGGCAACCTGTATTTTTTGCTTAGAGCGGAAAGGAAATGTTTAGCCAGGGGAAGAATGTCAGTACCCCTGGTCTTAAGTTCGGGAATATTGATCCGTAGTAGATCCAACCGATGAAATAAGTCCTCTCTGAATTCTCGACTCATAATCATCTGCCGTAGGTCTTGGTTGGATGCGGCAATAATTCTTATATTCACTTTTATCTCTTTGGTTCCACCGACTCTACGAATGACCCCGTTTTCAATCGCCAGCAAAACCTTGGCTTGTGCCGCGAGGGAAAGGCTTGCGATCTCGTCCAAAAAGAGGGTGCCTTGGTCGGCCGCTTCAAAAAGACCGATACGGGCATTTTTGGCATCGGTAAATGCTCCTTTTTCATGCCCGAAGAGTTCAGATTCAATCAGGTTCTCCGGAATTGCGGAGCAATTAACTTCGACAAAAGAGTTTTCAGACCTGGGACCATGAGCATGAATCCAGCGTGCGTAAGTGGATTTTCCGGAACCGGTTGGACCATCGATGAGTAGGGGAGGGAGGTTTGCATCGAGCCTTCGGTCTGCATCGAGTATTTTTTTCAGTTTTTCCAAGTCCTGCACAAACGCACCTTCAAAAAACAGATCATTGGTTTTCTTTTTTTCCTGCTCCCGGTTGTGCTGACTGAGGCGAATGTTCTTTCTCCGGTTGTCTGCTTGGGCAAAGACATAGGGCAGTTCATCGAGGTCAAAAGGCTTACTCAGGTAATCAGAGGCACCCAATTGAATTGCCTCCACAGCGGAGCGGATCCCGCCTTCACCAGTCATAAGAACCGTCGAAGTATTTTGTGGTACAATTCCCTCTCTGAGTAGTTCGAGACTGTCGCCATCGGGTAGGTTCAGGTCAAAGAGAGCCGCATCAAAGCTAAGCTCGGGAAGCGCTCTTCTCGCTTCTTCAAGACTTTGGCAATGGGTCACATCCGCACCACTTTTTTCCAAAAAAGAAGAAATTTGTTTGGCGAGAAGCAAATTATCCTCCAACAGTAGAACTTCTTTGCCTCTAAAAAATGTGGATGTATCGTTTGAGAATTTCATCATTAAGTAGAATTTAAAAATGAGTCCTCGGTAAAAATAAATAACTTTGCAAACCAATTTTCATCGATCATTGTAAGTTTATGCCGATAAGGTCTTTACTATGTATGTTTTTTTGGGGGGCGTTTTGTTTTCTTTATGGAGAAACTTCTCTTCAATTACAGCCGCCTGACTGGGCAAGGCTTGATGCATTTCAGGGAACATTATCGAAGGGTAAATTTAAACAGACCTTACACCAAGTTTACTGCCCCCGCGTAAGCTGGTATCAAGATTGGATCAAATTGAATGAAAAAGAGGTTTTGATTCGAAAAAAAAGGGGCCAGGATAGTTGGTATGCACTTTCCTTCTCTGATGAAAATCAAACTATTTCAAAGAATTCTGACTTACTTTCCGCCGATAAGAAAAATACCTTAAATGGAGTCCGTATTGCTTTAGACCCTGGGCACATTGGTGGGCAATATTCAGAAATGGAAGGAAGACATTTTGCACTGAATGGAAGCTTTCCAGTCAAGGAAGGAGACCTTGCATTATCTGTGGCAGTTAGGCTTAAGGAAAAACTGAGTGACCTGGGGGCAACAGTAAAATTAATTAGGGAGAAAAATGAACCTGTTACCGTACTTCGACCAAATGATTTTGCCGATGAGGCTGAGATTTGGGTAAGGCAAAGGGAATTACTTTTGAAAAAAATGTTCAATGCAGAGGAGAGAGCTAAATTGGTGAGGAAACGTAGGGAAGTTCTCTTTTATCGAATCTCAGAGATTCATGCCCGTGCAAAATTAGTAAACGAAGTCATCCGACCAGACTTGGTAATTTGTTTACATCTAAATGCCGCACCTTGGCCCGATCCTGAACAGTTTGAATTAGTAAAAAGGAATGACTTTCATGTACTTGTAAATGGATGTTTTATGGGGGGCGAATTATCGGATGACAACCAAAGATTTGAAATGGTTTTTCGTTTAGTTAATCGTTGGAATGAAGCAGAAAAAGAAATTGCTGAGCATTTATCTCATGCGTTTATCCACAAGACAAATCTATCAATATTTAATTATAAAGGGCCTAATGCATTAAAGGTGGGAGATGTGCCTGGGGTATGGGCACGAAATCTTCTTGCGAACCGAAGTTATCATTGTCCAGTTGTTTTTTTGGAGCCATATGTGGCTAATTCCAGTGATGCTTATGAGCGCATAATGTTAGGGAATTACAAGGGGAAGAAAAAAATGAACGGAGAATGGAAAGAAAGCTTGGTAGAGGAATATGCAGACAGCGTACTGGTAGGAATTAAGAATAGTTTACTTCCTGACCGAAAATAGTTTCGGTCTCACCATTATTTATCCAACGAATCGAGCACCATTTTCTTCATGTTTGAGACCTGTGCTTCCACGGTCTCTTTTGGCCCGGTCATTTTAATAAATATGGCCCCGTTTTTTCCTGAAATAATTGCGGCGAGAAGGGCATAATTTGGTTTTGGTGTTTTGGGACCAAATGCCCGACCGCTCAAAAAGGTTCCATGTGCTTGAGCATAGGTGACTTGGGTATCTCCAATAGTAGTGTTCTTGATCTCTATTCCCTTGGCCTCTTCGAATTGGGACATCCATCGGTCTACATTCGCTTTTACTCCACCCGCTCCACCGCCTCCAAAGTAAAAGAAAGCGACCTCCGCCTCTTTTTCCTTCTCTCCCGGGACTTTAAATTGTGCTTTTCGCATTTTTGAAGTGGGGACAGAGGATACCCAATTCGAGGGGGAAGAGAAAGAGTATCCCGCGACCTCAACAGTTTCAGCCTGAATCAAGTGGGCAGACAATGAGAGTAGGAAAAAGAGGCTGAAAGCAGAATGGATTGTATTGGAGATTTTCATGATCGGTAAGGGTGGAACTGTTATCTTAAGGTTTACTGGAAAAAAGGAGTTTACTTTTCAGCACTAGGCTTTTCAAAAACGATAAAGTGTTGTTGCGGTAAAAAATCGAGCGTTTCTTTCCACACATACCCGACCTCAGAGATTTCTTTTCTCGCTTGTTTTTCCGACATTTTATGGAGTAATTTGATCGGGACACCCGGATCTTCTTGCCGATACTCGATTAAAATGAGACGGCCCTTTTGCTTCAATGACCGAAAGATAGACTGGGCCATTTCTCGGGGATAGGAAAATTCGTGATATGCATCCACAATGAGGGCGCAATCAATTGAATTGGGTTCGAGGGTGGTATTTTTGATGGAGCTTTGTACAGTCAGGATATTGTCAAAACCACCTTTTCCTTTTTTCGCTCTTATAATCCCCAGCATTTGGGGAGAGATATCAACCGCGTGAACTTTACCTTGGGGGACAAGCGGGGAGATTCGAAATGAAAAGTATCCTGAGCCAGCACCGATGTCGGCAACATGATCGGTTGCAGATAACTTCATATTTTTGATCAGCAGGTCAGTTCGTTCTTCTTGCTCTCTTTTGGGGCGTTCTAACCAACCAGCACCGAGGTGCCCCATTACCTGTGAAATCTCTCTGCCAAAATAATACTTACCGATTCCATCCTTCGTTCGTTCGCCTTTTAGATAATAGCTTTCCTTACTATTAGATTCCTTTACATCCTCAGACCATAATGGGGGACTGCAAAATAGAACGGCAACTTGAAGTAACAGTGATAATTTAAAAGTAATGGATAAATGCATTAACTCAATTTGTTCTTCTTTTTGAGGTGATTGCAAATCAATATTGTACTTCTTGTCACATCTCGGTATAAAAGATTTACGAGATATGAAAGTGATAAGAGCAAATAGTGCGGGATTTTGTTGGGGAGTGGAGAGGGCAATCCAGGTTGCCCGCGAGGAGGCACGTGGTGGAGAAAGGACAGTCTACACCGATGGTCCTCTTATTCATAATAGCCAAATGATGACTGCTTTGGGGCGTGAAGATATCCGAGAAGTTGGCGATTATCAAAGTGCTTCTCAACTAGATCTACCACAAGATAATGAAAAAGAGTCAGTGGTGGTGGTAAGAGCACATGGGATTTCCCCCAAAAGACGAAAGTATTTACAAAATCTCGGTCTACCTTTTCGAGACGGAACTTGCCCTGATGTTGGAATAATTGCCGGTAAAATAAAGTCTCATGCCGAACGGGGTTATGATGTGGTTATTTTTGGAGACCCTGAACATCCTGAAGTATCTGGTTTGCTTGGGTATGCGAATGAACGTGGTCATGTCATCACAAATGAGGAAGACTTACACAAATTACCCACTTTTAATTCTGGAGTGGTTATGGTTTCTCAATCAACTATGTTTACTCACGAGTTCAAAGATTTATCGTTACAATTATCCGAAAAATATCCAGCCCTTGTTATATTAGACACAATTTGTGGTGCGACGAAAGAGAGGCAGTCAGACCTGGTGGAACTTGTAAATGATGGAGCGGATGTCATCGTTGTTATCGGGGGAAAGCATTCTGCGAATACGAGGAAGTTGGCCAAGTTAGCAGCGAGTTATGATAAGCCTACTTTCCATATTGAAACGGCGGACGATATTGAAAAAGAAACCTTTCAATCTTTTAAATGTGCGGGAGTGACTGCCGGTGCATCAACCCCGGAGTTTATTATTCGTTCAGTATGTGAAAAACTGAAAACTTTTTAATCGCCCCCTTTTTATGCCAACTGAAATATCTAATGTTCTCGCCGAGCGATATGCCTCGAATCCAATGAAAAACCTCTGGTCTGCAACCGGAAAAATAATTCTAGAAAGAGAATTTTGGATTGCAGTGATGAAAGCCCAAAAAGAACTGGGTGTAGAGATTGAACAGGAGGCAATTGATGCATCAGTCTCCGCAAAAGCCTCGGTTGATTTAGAATCAATTCAAGAACGAGAAAAAGTAACCAAGCATGATGTGAAGGCACGGTTGGAAGAATTTGCACATAAAACTGGTCATCAACATGCTCACAAGGGAATGACCAGTCGAGACCTAACAGAAAATGTGGAGCAGCTCCAAATTCATCGATCCCTGAGTCTGATTCTAGATAAAGGAGTTGCTGCCCTGTTAGCGTTGGCTCGAAAAGCCGAGCAATATAAAGACATTCCACTTACCGCCCGTTCTCACAATGTACCGGCCCAAGTCACCACCTTGGGGAAAAGGATGGCCAACTGGGGGGAGGAATTGGAACGTGTGTTGGAAGCACTTTCCAGTCTATGCGTTACCTATCCTTATCGTGGATTGAAAGGTGCAGTGGGTACCCGTTTAGATCAAGTTACCCTGCTGGGTGATACTGAAAAAGCAGAGCAACTAGACCGCAAGGTAATGGAGCACCTGGGAGCCACCGCAAATTGGGAGAATGTTGGACAGGTCTACCCGAGGAGTCTTGATTTTGAAGTGGTCTCGATACTGGTTCGTTTAGCCGCCGCACCCTCTAGTTTTGCGAAGACCCTTCGGATCATGGCTGGTCATGAACTACTGGGGGAAGGATTTGCAAAAGGACAGACCGGATCCTCGGCTATGCCCCATAAAATGAACAGCCGAAGTTGTGAGAGAATTAATGGATTTCATGCCATATTGAATGGTCACTTAACTATGGTATCGAACCTCTCTGGCGATCAATGGAATGAGGGCGACGTTTCCTGCTCAGTAGTTCGAAGAGTTGCTTTGCCAGATGCCTTTTTTGCGATTGATGGGTTACTGGATACCTTCTTAACAGTCCTTACTCAGATGGAGGTCTTCCCCGCAATGATAAAATCCGAGGCCTCCCATTATTTACCCTTTTTATTATCCACGACATTCATGATGGAGGCAGTTAAGGCAGGGGCAGGTCGGGAAGATGCACACGCTGCAATTAAGGAACATGCAGTGGCCACCGTAAAAGATCTTCGGACGGGTAAGGCGAAAGAAAATGACTTAGCAAAACGCTTAGCAAAAGACAAAAGGGTTGGTTTGAATGCCACCATCATAAAATCTCTCATTCAGGAGGGACAAAAGCGAATTGGTGCCGCGAATTCCCAAGTTGATTCTTTTGTGGCTAGTGCTGGTTCCTGGGCGAAAAGATATCCAACCGCGCAAGAGTATACTCCGCCTTCCATACTCTAGAATTTTCTCACTGTAATCGATGCCATTGGTAATTCAAAATATTTTGCGATTGCCATTTTGATCGTTCCTCTGTGGAGTAGTCGCTTTTTCGTTATTTGACTCTTTAATATTATGGCAGATGAATTAGTTGGAAATTGTTTGGTCGCTCAATCAGGGGGACCAACCGCCGTTATCAATGCGAGTGTTGCTGGTGTAGTAACAGAAGCCCTCAATAACCCGTGTATTGAAGAAATATATGGTGGAATGAATGGTGTACTTGGAATTCTAAAAGAAGACTTAATTGATCTTGCAGAAGAATCCCAACAAAACATTCGCGGACTTCGTTATACTCCCGCATCTGCTTTGGGCACTTGCCGTTTTAAACTAAAACGTGACTCCGATTATGAACGTGTGCTCGAGGTCTTTGAAGCTCACAATATTCGATACTTTTTTTATGCCGGTGGCAACGACTCCCAAGACACTGCTGATAAGATTTCAAAGCTTGCTCAAGAGAAAAATTACGAACTCCGTGTTATCGGAGTGCCCAAGACAATTGATAATGATTTGGTAACCACTGACCATTGCCCAGGCTACGGTAGTGTGGTAAAATACATCTGTACTGTGATTCGTGAGATGGCCTTGGACCATGAGGCAATGGGGCAACACGATTTAGTTTCGATCGTAGAAGTAATGGGCAGAAATGCGGGATGGATTGCTGCGGGTGCTACTCTTGCAAAAAGAAAAGAGAATCCTGATGACGCGCCTCATCTCATTTACCTGCCAGAATTACCGTTCTCCAAAGAACAATTCGTGGATGATGTCCAACGAGTACTCAAGAGGAATAAATACTGCCTCGTAGTAGTGGGGGAAGGTTTACTAGATCATGACGGAAATTATGTGGCGAACAGCACCAGTGCACAGGATGCATTTGGGCACCAACAACTTGGTGGGATTGGAGATTTCTTAGCGGGATTAGTGGAAGAGAACCTGGCTGTAAAAGCTCGTTCTTCCAAACTGGGAACGGGGCAAAGAGCAGCGGCACATTGTTCATCTCAAGCAGATAATGACGAAGCATTTATGGCCGGTCAGGCTGCAGTGAAAGCAGCCATCAACGGAGAAACCGATAAAATGGTCATACTTGTTCGTGCAGAAGGTGAAGCCTACAGTTGTGAAACCAGTCTTGCTCCACTTTCTGAGATTGCCAACGGAGTAAAAGAAATTCCTGCCGATTGGATTTCCGAAGATCGCGTCAGTATGACGGCAAAATTCATTAAGTATTGCCAACCTTTAATTCAAGGTGAAGTTGAAGTACCTTATGAAAATGGAGTCCCTTCTTTTGTCAGGTTGTCTAAGAAGCGGATTAGAAAAGTATTGGATTCCCATTCTTTCGAGTAATTTCGAAAGGTAACTTGGTTTTTAAATTATTCCATACCTTGCAGGGCAACTTGTAATGTTTGGATAATTTCTTCCGGTTCCTCCATTCCGACTGAAAGTCGGCACAAATACGGTGAAATTCCTGCTTTTTTGAGTGTGTTCAATCCTTGATCGGATTGGATCAACTTGTAGTGTGCCAAGTATACATAGGGACAGCACAGGGTGAACTCGGTTCCAAAACTAGGACTCTTAAGCATGCGAAGTTGATTATAAAAACTTTCAAAGCACCCAGTAACCTCAAAACTTACCACGCAACCGGGCCTTTCATCACCGGCAATTTTTCGAAAGTAACCTGCTGAATCATTTTGGTATGCCCAAAATACTTTCTTGATTCCTGGATGTGATTCTAAGAAATGAACCACCTGGAGGAGGGTATTATTGGTTTTTTGAACAAATGTTGGATAATGGGGGAGTTGTTCACATAAACGTAAAAGATCCCTTTTAAAGGGGGGAGATAAATAATTTTTAGTCGACTCAAATAATTCCCTACCCAATGGGGAGTGGTCAGGAAAAACTAGACTTCCAATCATTAGGTCACCCTGCCAACTTGCATACTTAGTTAAGCTATTTACTAGTACATCTCCTAAATGTGCCACCTTTGCATTCTTAGGCGATGCCATGGTAGGATCCACAATGAGTAAGGCATTGGATTGGTTACAAAATTCCCTCACTTTCTCTAAATCACATGATTTTAAAAGTGGATTGGTCGGGTACTCGGTCACAACACCGGCAATCTGATCGCCATACTGGGAAAAGACCTCTTGTAACTGATCGAGATTTCCCAGCTCAGTAATGGTAATTATTTTGCTTTCTTCTCCTGCAAAAAGTTCCATTGTTTCAATAGTATCCAAATATAACCAACCCAGACGAATCCATATGGTTTTCCCTTTTTCTCGGTAATGTTGAAAGGCAGTTCGAAAGAGCGAATAAAATGCATTTGCACCCGAGGAAGAAATTAACACCCGTTCTGCCGAAACTCCGGTACCATGAACTTGAGCAATTATTTCACGTGCGTATTGATCGGGGCTATCCTGTTCATTAATCTCTTCACGATCTCGAATTAGTCCTTGGTGGAGCAAAATTTCTTCGGCATGCCGAGAGGATAGTGATGCTCCAATATGCTGTATAAAAGAACTAATGTTTTCAATCTGGTCGCTTCCTCGCGTTAATTGTAGCCAAGTATAATTCTCCCGTTCTTGAATGGTATAGTTCTGAACGGCAAACCTGCTCAGTGCTTCTTGGCAATGATGGTAATTTGCAAAGATAAAACTTTTACCGGTGTATTCACTTGAATCTTCTTCTAATTGAATGACTCTGCGTATGAAATGATGTTGGATGAATCGGGGATACCCTGATTTCATCTTGGAAAGGGTTTTGGGATTTTTTTCCTCGTAGCCAATAAGATCCTGTACTTTGGGCAGACTTACACATACGGCGTGATCACGAGAAGGAACGGATTGCCCTAAGGCAAAATCACCTAGCCCAGTTACGGTCACGGAGCTACTTCGTTTTCGATAATTTGTTCGAAAGTTTGCCTTTTTCTAATTAAGGAAAGGGAACCATCCGATTTTTTTAATACTTCTGCAGCTTCTGGAAAAGAGTTGTAATTTTTAGCTGACATTGAGGAACAGTATGCACCGACACCCTCAATGATGCACGAGTCTCCAATTTCTCCCTTGGGTAGTAAACGAGGGGCAAGGGACTCGGGCTCATTGGGGGCCGGTGTGAGGAGGTCTCCTGATTCACAGCAATGCCCGACCACCACCTGTTCAATATTCTCCTTTGGTTTCGCCTGGGAGTCTTCCGGAATAATTACAATTGGATGCTGAGCACCATACAAGCTCGGGCGAAGGATTTCTGTCATTCCTGCATTGAGTTTTAAAAATCGATATCCGGAGGGACCAGTGGAGGTCACATCCTGTACTGTGGTAACGAGACTGCAAGCATGTGCCAATAGATAAGTACCTGGTTCGATCTCGAGTTTTAATTTTCGCCCAGTTTCTTTCTCAAAATCTTCAAATAATTTTCGCACGGGTGTACCGATTTCCTGAAGGTCGGTCGCCTGTTCACCGGGCATCCTTGCCACTTTATATCCACCCCCCAAATTTAATGATTTAACGGTGGGGAATTTACGCACAATGTCTAAGCTCATGCCTGCTACTTTTTGCCACACTTCAGGATCCGAGCCAGATCCAATATGGGTATGGATTCGGTTTACTTTCAAATGGTAGTGTTCACAGAGTTTCTTGGCTTCTTCCAAGTCCTCTTTCCATATTCCAAAACTGCTTGAAGGACCGCCCACATTGGTACGGTTGGTACCTCCTGACCCCATTCCTGGATTGAAACGCAGTCCAATAGATTCTCCTTTTCCCCAAATTCCAAATTTGTGAATTTGATTCAATGAACAAAGATTTACATGCACACCATCCTGTACCCAATAACGGAAGTTTTCTGGGAATTCCTGAGTGCTCATAGAAATTGATTCCGTTCCGTAGCCCGCCCGAACAGCCCGTTCCACTTCAAATTCAGAACTTGCATCTATTCCCAATCCCTCACTATTAAAAATTCGCAAAATAGCACCAGTGGGGGCCGATTTCATTGCGTAGCGAGGATACAATCCAAAAGCATTGGGGAAATTAAGTACTGACTTTGCATTCGTACGCAGAGTATCTTCGTCGTATACAAAGGTTGGAGTTCCAAAGTCGATACGAATTTGTTCAATATTTTCGGGTGTGAGAAATCTAAGTTGTTCCATTCGAGTAAGAGATTTAAGTGCTATTTATAAATTAGACTCGTAGTATAGGCAAGCATTCGAGGGACATATCACGCTATTTTGTCAAAACTCGAAAAATGAGTTCAGCTGAATCTGTTTGGATTGATTTTCGGGAAATTTCCCGGGTGAAATATTTTTCCCATGGGGGAAGGTAGACATTTCCTGAATACTCGGCTTTAATTTCGGTAAGGTATAGATAATCAGCAATACCGAGAGCCTCTTCATAAATTTCCCGGCCGCCACAAATCCATACGACTTGATTAAGTTCTTTTGCAATAGATAATGATTCTTTTAAAGAACCTGCTTTCAGAGCATGAGGGAATTTAATTTTCTGGTTTCGGCTCAAAGTAATGACTGACCTATCTTGGGCGTGCTCTTCAAAATCGTTGTAGCAATGTCTGCCCATGATTAGAGTTCCCTTTTGTGTGGTTTTTAAAAAGTATTCCCAATCTTCTCGGATATTCCATGGTAGTTTGCCGTTCTTTCCGATCAGTCTGTTTTGATCACAGGCTACAATTATATTAATCATTCTGATTAGGGAAGGATCGAGTGGCGGAAAAATAATATCGGGTTTTCATGGATTTATTTTGTGTATGTGTTATGCAATTGGTCTGACAGACAAATGCAAACGAATAGCAGCAATTTTGGAGAGCGAATTTCTTTGCCAGATTCTTGGCAACGGAAAGCGCTCGGTTATTTGCGGGATGGGAAAGATGTTGTCCTCCATGCTCCCACGGGAGCAGGCAAGACTTATGTCTTTGAGCAGTTAATTGAATCTGGCTGGAAAGGTCGGGCTGTTTACACAGTTCCAACACGAGCATTAGCAAACGATAAATTTAGAGAATGGAAAAAAAGAGGTTGGGAGGTCGGTCTTGCCACGGGAGATTTGCGTTACCAAACCGACTCACGAGTTATTGTAGCCACTTTGGAGACTCAAAGAAGTGCAATGCTACGAGGGGAGGGGCCCGATTTATTTGTGGTGGATGAATACCAATTACTGGGGGACCCCCAGCGCGGACCCGGCTATGAAATTACTTTAAGTATGGCACCGCCTAATGTCCGCCTTTTGTTGATGAGCGGAAGTGTCTCAAATCCTGGTGAAGTTGCGGATTGGTTGGAGAGTCATGGCCGTTCAGTGGAATTGGTTTCAGAATTTGTACGCCCCGTACCACTGGAAGAAGTTTTTGCAGAAGCCTTGTTAAAGCGACCTTTTCGCGGAAGAAAAATCCGGGGTCACTGGCCCAAATTAGTAGCGGGTGCACTGAGTGCGGGGATAGGACCCATTCTTTTATTTGCACCACGACGAAAAGCTGCCGAAGAACTAGCGAGGCAATTAGGGGCGGAGCTTCCCGATACAGATCCATTGGAATTAACTGCCGAACAGAAGAAGATCGCGGGGAAAGAATTAAGCGGTTTACTGAGGAAGAGGATTGCGTACCATCACAGTGGCTTGGAGTATCAATCTCGTGCGGGCGTGGTTGAACCTCTCGCCAAGACGGGACAACTTCAAGTTGTGATTGCGACCACTGGTCTTGGGGCAGGCGTAAACTTTTCAATGCGTTCTGTATTGGTCACCGATCGCGAGTACAGGGTGGACGATGGCCTTCATTTTTTGCGTCCGGATGAATTATTACAGATGTTTGGCCGGGCGGGTAGGAGGGGGTTAGATGATCGAGGCTTTGTCATTGTAACTCCCAAGCAAGCACGCTTAAACGATGGGCGTCCCCTTAAGTTGAAGCGTTCACAAACCTTGGACTGGCCTGCCATTTTACGGGTAATGAACTATGCGTATAAGCGGGGAGAGGATCACTTGGATGCAGCACGAAACTTGGCTCATCGCTTGTTCTCCGAAGAAAATGTCCGGCTGGGGCTTCGCGATTCAATTAATAAAATTTCCATGCAAATTGATCAGGTTTTCAATAAGAAAGAACTACCTGAAGAAGACCAGGGTCGTAATCAGGTCATCGAAATGAGGAATTTTGCTGGATTGTGGGAAAGGCGGGGCGGGCAATGTCAAGCACCCCTTGGAGAAGCATTTGCTTTGCATAAAGGAGAATGGGTAAAGGCTCTGACCCTACCGGACACTCTGGGTAAGGTGAAAATGGGAAATCCTTGCCGCTTTGGTGATAAAAAGAATCTGACCTACGGAAGAGAAGTTCCTCTTGCAATTGTAGATTCTGAATCGATGGGAAAACGAGTAACTCTTACTAAATCTTTTCGCAAAAATCTGAGGGAAACGATCGCGGAAAAATTTCCTCAATTCAAAAAAAAGTTTTCTCGCAAAACTTGGATGAGAAGGGGACTGGAAGATGTATTTCGTGAATTTTTACCCTCCATTACTCTCGGGGGGAGTTTAGATGAACTGGTGGATCGCGGAGGAGTACTTCGTGCGCGGTTACGTTATGATTCTGCCACGGTGCTTGGATGGAAGGATGCTCGTGGGAAAATTTTACTGAATCCACCCTTGCGAACAACAACCCGAATATTCGAGTCGCCCTTTAAGGAAAAAGCACAGGTTGAAGATTGGGAAAATTTAAGCACTCTTTCCCCCGCTGAAGTCTGGGCGAAGTTAGGACTGATTGATACCAAGGGAGTACCCACACTACGGGGTGAAATTTTTAGTTTCTTTTCTCGCGGAGAAGGACTCGCCGTTGCCGTTGCATTAGAAGACAGGAGTTATCCAATTGATGAGATGATTAATGACTTGGCCAACTTGCGGGCTGGGCATCGATTTCGTGCTTATGCCAAGACAGAATCCCGCCTTGCACTTCTTTGTCGTGGTGCCTTTGGTTTTAAAAATTGCCCGGGCTATTTAAAAAATGGATTACCCTGTGAGTATGGAGAGGGGGCGACCGAAGCCCTACAAAACCGCAAAGAAATCTTATCCACAAAAGATCAATTCTGGGATGATCTGAGCGTCGGGGACTTGGAGCGAATTGCGGTCGAGTGGAGAAGCCTTCTTTCACTAATTGTTCATTCCCCAACGCTTGATTTTGATCGTTGGCAATCATTACAGGACGCAGCTCGGATATTGGTGGGAGTAGATTCGGAATCTGATGAATTACCTAATTTGCCCGAATTGCCAGTTCGACAAAGAGAGCGATTTAAAATCTCCCAGGGTAGGGAGTTCGATTAGTTTTCTTTCTAGTTTTTTAAAACTAAGAAACTTGTCCCGGACTATTTTGCATGATCTTGTTGCTATCCTGTAACCTGTTCGCGGTGACCAGATATAAGTATCGGAACAAAAATGGTTAACTAAGTGCGGCTAGTGCGTCTTTTGTTTCATTTAACTTCGCCTCATTTTCGAGTAGTTGGTGTCTCGCACCTTCGATAATGTGGGGAGGGGCTTTGGAGGTAAAAACTTCGTTTGCTAATTTCCCTTTTACCGAATTTACCACTTTTTCTAACTGGGCAAGCTCTTTCTGTAACCTTGCTTTTTCAGCGTTGAGATCCACCCCAGTTGTAAGGTCAAGGTAGATTGAACCGAACGGAGAAACTAAGGCAGGCATACCGGCGGGGGCAAGCTCCACTCGATTAAGGCCAGCTGCACCCACTGTAATAAGGATTGATTGGGTATGGCGTTCGAGCACTTTTGCTTTTTCATCATCGGCAAGAAAAGAAAAGACAACATTGCGATTGTTGGACAGTTTTCGGTCGGCTTTAAGAGAGCGCATGGAGGTGACCAGTTCTCGAACATTTTCCATTTCTTCCAATACGCGAGTATCTAACTGAAGACCGCCTATCCCAATTTTCTCCAGTAGATCTTTTCCTGATTCTGGACTCACTCCCTGAATCGATTCGCCGTTAGAAAATCCTAGCAGCGTCCATAATTCCTCGGTAATAAAAGGAGTAACTGGATGGAGAAGTAATAGAATCTGGCGGAGGCAAATGTCTTGAATTGCGAGACAGGTATCTTTCGATTCTTCCTCTTGAACTCGGGACTTGGAAGCCTCGATATACCAATCACAGAAATCATTCCAAAAGAATCGATAGATCGTTTGTAAAACGGCATTGAATTCATATTCATTATAAAGCTTTTCCACCTGGTCAATAGTTTCAACCAAGCGAAGCAAAATAGCCTGATCATCGTTGTTTACCCTTTCACAATTCATGCGAAGAACAATCAATTCGAGCATTGAATTATCTTCTAATGGAGCAGACATCAGGCGGAATCGGGAAACATTCCATAATTTATTACAGAAGTTCCTTCCCTGTTCGATTCGTTCTTCGGAAAAGCGAATATCCTGACCTTTTGGAGCGATACTCATTATTCCATGTCTCAATCCATCCGCGCCATACTTTGCAATTAAATCGAGTGGATCCGGAGAATTACCCAATGATTTAGACATTTTCCTGCCCTCTCCATCGCGAATAATTCCAGTGAAATAAACATCTTGAAATGGAATTCTGTCAGCGAGTTCCGAATCGGGAATTGCCTGTTCGGGCTTGTAAGAGCGGCCTTTGAATTCGAGACCGGCCATAATCATCCGGGCGACCCAAAAAAAGATGATGTCAGGTCCTGTGACGAGGGCGGATGTGGGGTAAAAATAATCAAGGCCTTTTTTCTCCATCGATTCGTCGTCTGGCCAACCGAGTGTTGCCAAAGGCCAAAGCCACGAGGATGCCCAGGTATCGAGTACATCATCATCCTGTTCCCAGTTTTCAATATCCGAAGGGGGCTTTTCTGAGATATGCCAATTACTTGAATCGGATCGCATCTTTCCCTTTTTATACCAAACTGGAATGCGGTGCCCCCACCAAAGCTGGCGGCTGATACACCAATCCTGTATATTATCGAGCCAGTGCAAATAGGTTTTCTCCCATCTTTGCGGGTAAAATTTGATATGGCCATCCTTCACCGCTTTTTTGGCTTCTTCCACTCGCGGATATTTGAGAAACCATTGCTCAGAAAGGCGTGGTTCAATCGGGACATCGGCCCGTTCCGAGAAGCCCACATTATTTTGATGTTTTTCTTCCGCGATCAGATTGCCATCCTCTCTCAGTTGAGCAGCAATTAGTTTTCGGGCAGAAAAACGTTCCTTTCCTGCATAATCGACACCCGCAAGCTCGTTGAGAGTTCCATCCGGGTTCATGATTTCGAGCATCGGCAGGTTGTGCCTCTGTGCGATTTCAAAGTCGAGCCGATCATGGGCGGGGGTAATTTTTAAAATTCCAGTTCCAAAGTCTTTTTCCACGGCCTCGTCCGCAATGATTGGCATTGCTTGTGAATTAATTGGCCTCATCACATGTTTGCCTTTTAAATTAACCCACCTCGAATCTTCCGGGTGAATCGCTAAGGCAACATCGCCCACGATTGTTTCGGGACGGGTAGTGGATACTTCAACATACGCTCCAGGAGTCTCCAAAATTTGATACCTAATTTTGTAGAGAATACTTTGCTGGGGCTTCATGATCACTTCCTCATCAGAAAGCGCAGTTAAACTAGCTGGGCACCAATTGACCATTCTCTGCCCGCGGTACACATATCCTTTTTTGTAAAGTTGAACAAAAGCCGAGATGACTGCTTTCGAATAATCTTCGTCAAGAGTGTGCACATTTCTCTCCCAGTCACAGGAGCATCCCAGTTTTTTGAGTTGCTCTAAGATAATGCCTCCATGCTTATCCCGCCAAAGTTTTGCATGGTCAATAAAGTTTTCCCGTCCCAAGTCCGTTCTCGACTTCCCCTCATTACGAAGTGCCTGTTCGACCTTGGTCTGAGTCGCAATTCCGGCGTGGTCCGTTCCCGGTAACCAAAGGACTGATTTGCCCTGCTGCCTTGCTCGCCTTGCCAAAATATCCTGTATCGTATTGTTGAGAACATGTCCCATTGTCAAAACACCCGTTACATTAGGGGGAGGGATTACGATTGAGTAGGCAGGCTTGGTGGCGTCCACATTGCCAGAGAAACACTTTTGTTTAATCCACTTGTTGTAGAGGCGGTCTTCGACTTCAGTGGGTTGGTATGCTTTGTCCATGATGGTCTAAAATGAGTGGGTTAGTGAAAAATTTTTAGATGATATTGTGGAAATAGGATGCTATATTTTATATCTGCCGTTGGGGCTCATCTTTCGACATATTGCAATAACTATGAAATAAAATTTTACCGATTGCGAGCAAAAGGGCGAGAATATCCCGATTGGAATAATTTTACTCCCTTTTTCTTTATTAGTGGGGTTAAGACAATCCCCGCAGCAAATCCTCCAAGGTGGGCGGCCACGGCAACCCCACTGGCCGCTTTCATTGATTCCGGAAAAGCCAGTATTTGCTGAACGAACCACCAGCCCAAAACCAAAAAGGCAGGTACCTGGACTGTACCCACTAAAATAATAATCCAGTAAAAGACCCGAATTCTGGCTCGTGGATAAAGTAAAAGATAACTTGCTATCACTCCAGAAATTGCTCCCGACGCCCCTACCATGGGAATGGTGGAATCTGGACTGCTTAAGGCTTGGGCAAATGCGGCAAGCAGACCACAGGATAGATAAAATAAAAAATACCAAAGCTTTCCCATCGCTTCTTCCACATTATCGCCATACAGGTACAAGAAGAGCATGTTTCCAAGTAGATGGAAAATACCACCGTGACTAAACATAGAGGTGAGCACAGTACTCCATTCCCACGCGATCGTTTCTAAGGAGAAATTGGATAACTGACTAAAGAACATCGAAGGAATAAAGCCAAAACTAGAAAAGAATACCTGCTTTTCATCGGGTTCAAGCGGGAGTTGCCAGGCAAAAAATACCCACAGGTTACCGCCAATTAACATCCAGTTGACCCACGGGAACGAGCGGGTCGGGTTATCGTCTTGGTAAGGGAAAAGAAACACAACTTTTACCTACCTAATCGAAAAAGGAAAGGCAATCGCGTTGAACCCGCTTGCCTGAAAGATGTAAAAATTATTATCATCCTAATCTATGACTAATGAATCACATGAAAGGCTGGCCGTTTTCAGAAGTGACTCTGGTATCACCCTTTCCTTCGGCCCGAATACCTATTTTATCGATTCTTCCGATCCCTTCCATAATATTGCCCTCAAAGCACTTGCTCAGGATGATTATGTTCCCTTTTACATTGAAATTGCCAAGAGGGAAGGATTGGGCCCTGAATTTCGGGATACTCTTATGAGAGAGATCGAGAACTTGGCTGATTCAGAGGATTAAATTATTGTAAACAGAACGAGTTGAAAAATCGATCGCTCACACATCAATTACATCATCGCGGGAATTTTTAAAGGAGTCCTTGTCCCCAGGTTTTCCTCCCTTATTGGGCCGGATGGTGGAGAAATTCCCCCCAAAACTTTTCTTCAGGCTGGCCGCAATTCCTTTTCTGAATTTGGGCACCATTAATGCAAAGCCAAACAAATCAGTTAGAATGCCCGGGGTAATCAATACGATCCCCCCGACCACGATCATTGCCCCCTCAATAAGTTTATCGGTGGGCGGACGACCACTTTTTAGTTCACTCTGGATTTTGGCTAAAGTGGAAAGGCCCTGTTGCCGGGCGAGTGATGCCCCTAAAATCCCCGTAAAGACAATCAATCCTATTGTCGGCAGAAATCCAATCCTCGCTCCCACCATGATTAAAAGGTAAAGCTCGGCAACGGGGATAAATATAAAAAGGAATAACAGACGACTAAACATAGATTACACATTTTGCGCATCTCTTGAAGATAGACAAGAGAGATAGGTATCGTAGAAGTTAGTTTTACTATTTTCTTTCGATTCATGCAATGAGAAGGAGTGCGTTGTCATTAAAGCGTACTCTCGATTCCTCACGACTAGTCATCGCGAGGATGTAAACCGGTGGCGATCCACTGAAAGTAAGGGAGCGTACCCGCCACTCCCAATTCATTTCCATTTCCCCACTCTTTCTTTCCTTCACTTTCCAACTTTATAACCCATCGTAAAGTTGTTTGACAATTAGCCCACATTGTAAGTTTAATTATGCACATTTTCTTTTTATTATTATGAAAACAATACGGGTCTTATACTCTTTCCTCTTTGCTTCATCCCTTTGGTC
>CAJQKB010000157.1 GCA_905478775.1 uncultured Opitutales bacterium
TTTATATTCATAAATAAAATTTAAACTAATTTTCTGTACGAGCTTGCGAAGATTAGGGGTTCGAGCATAATTACACCATCTAATGAAATCCAAAAAGTCATATTTCTATTTATTTGTAATCGCAGTACTTTCAGTTTTGAGTCCACTCAGTGCTAAAGAGTTGGTTATTTGGATCAGTTCTTTCCAGGACCAGGTCTATTATGAACAGATGGGTGAGTTGTATTCGAAAGCGACCCAAAATGATGTCAAAATCAACGTGAAAGCATACGGTTTTCGCGAGATGCCTGATAAATTGGGAGTTGCCATTCGGTCGGGGCAGGGAATTCCCGACATGGTCCAGTTGGATGAAACTTTTTTTGGCGTATTTTTGAACGAAGATTCGCCTTTTGTTGACCTAACAAAAAAAGTGAAGAAATCCGGTTTAAGCAAAGATTTACATCCAAGGAGGTTGGAGGTTTTTACTTACAAAGGAAAGGTGATGGGGGTTCCCCAGTCTCTTAGCGCGATGGTGCTATATTATCGAAAGGATTTGTTTGAAGAATTCGATATCAAGCCAAGTGATTTAAAAACTTGGGACGATGTGGCAGAAGTGGGAGCACAATTACAGGAGGACCAAGGCCAGCGATTTATGGCATTGGATGGTACACTATTTGATGTATTTCTCCGGCAAAAAGGGACTGATTTATTTGATAAAAAAGGAAATTTTTTACCAGATGAAGAGAAAGCACTTGAAGTGCTGGAGGAGTTTGCCGAAATGTCAGCAGCTCAAATTACTGTAATGCCAGACAGAGGGTCCATTTTCGATCCGGTTTTCTTTAGCGGAGATTTGGAAACTGGCGAAGTGCTTTGCGTGCCCGGAGCCGATTGGTATGGTCTTGACCTTTTTCAACAGTTTGCGCCAGGGATGAAGGGATTATGGGGAATGATGCCACTTCCCACTTGGCGAAATGAGAAAGGTGAACTTGGGCCCCGAACTGCCACTTTTGCCGGTCAGGGGCTCATGATTTGCAAGGGAAGTAAAAAGAGGGAGGAGTCTTGGGACTTTATTGAGTTTGTGATGAAGAATAAGGAGGCCAATGCGGAGCGTTTTTTACAGGGAAACAGCTTTCCGGCATACCAGCCCTCATGGAAAGATGAAAGACTGTTGGCGAAACACGAATATTTTGAACAGTCCATTGGCGAGTTATTGATCCAACTCGCAAAGGAGATCCCTCCGGTAGTCGTGGATCCAAGACGGCCCCAGGCTATTTTCCTCATGCAGGAGAATTATTTCGGTTCGGTAATGTTTGGTGCGTTGTCCCCCAAAGACGCGATCAAGCAGTATAGAGATGCGATGAAAAATAGCGGTCGCGATCGATAATTTTTTCTCCTGATTTTGGTTCTGTCTCAATACGAAAAAGGCTCTCTTTTTTGGCTTCTTGTTCCTTTTTTTGGACTTTGGGTTTTGTTTTGGTTGGTTCCGCTGATTTTAGGGATCGATCTATCATTACAAAGTCCTACTTTTACAGCCCCCCACCGGGAGATAATTGACTCAACAGGTACCAAGCCTCCCCCATTTTCCTTATCCTGGGATTTGCCAGAGAACTCTGAGGTGGTTCAAGGAGACAATATAAAATATATTGGATTGCAAAATTTTAGTAATGTACTCGAAGATGCAAAATTTTATAAAGCCTTAAGAAATACTTTAATTTATGTATTGGGTTCGATTTTGTTACTCATTCCACTTTCATTCATACTGTCTGTCTGCCTGTTTCAATTAAGTGGATTTTTCCGGGGCCTGCTCGTTTTTTGTTTAATGATACCCGGTTTGGCACTTCCCGGTGTCCTGTCCACTTTGTTTTATCTCTTCTTTCATGGCCGAACCGGTGCATTGAATCAATACCTTGTAGTCCCCCTCGGTTTTGAACCGGTGAATTGGATGATGGATCCTTCTTTTATTATGCCCTCGCTGATTATTCAGGCAGTTTGGCGGTGGACGGGAATGGTAACCCTATTTTTTCTTTGTGGATTACAGGCAATTCCAAATTGGCAATGGGAGGTAGCCAAAATTGAGGGTGCAGGGAAATGGTTATTGGTTCGAAAAATCTTAATCCCAAATCTTTGGCATCTGGCTTTGTTCGCAATGGTATTCTTGGTGGTGGATGGTTTTGCTTCGTTTTCCGGTGCCTATAACCTACTGGGTGGTTCGGGAGGAATATTAGACTCTGGTTTATTATTGGTCACCTATGTGTACCAAGTTGCTTTCCCAGGAGGTTCGGGACGATTTGATTTTCCGGGAGCGGCTGCGATGAGTCTGTTGGTGGTTCCTGTTACGGCGTTGCTTTTATTTATAATTTTACAGGGGCGGAGGAGGTGGGTTCTCCGATGAGAAAGTTAATCTCTTTTTGTATTTTGACGGGATCGGTCATTATCTGTCTGTATCCCTTCCTGTGGATGTTCCTGTCGTCTTTTAAGACGAATCGCGAAATTTACCAACCCACTTTACTTTTTCCGGAAAATTTTGAGATAGATTCCTACCAAAGTTTATTTTCTGAGCAGTACCTTCCTTTTTATTCCTTTTTTTCCAATTCCCTTTTTATCTCTGGTTTACAGGCACTTTTTGCCACCTTGATTACTGCAGCAGCGGCATTTGTATTTGCCAAGTATTCTTTTCGTGGAAAATCCTTTTTATTTGGCGTGGCAATTCTCGTAATTTTGATTCCCAAACAAGCTATGGCAGTCCCATTGTTTGATTGGATGTTATGGCTTGGATTGCAGGGAACAAGTTGGTCATTAATTTTTCCTGGTATTGCCAGTGGGTTGGGGATTGTTTTTTTTACACAGGTATTTCGAAAGATTCCCAACGAATTACTGGAATTGGCAAAAGTGGAAGGATTTTCTATTCCCCGTACATTTTTTCTGATACTTCCTTTAGTCGCACCTTCTTTAATTACTTATGGGCTGCTTCATTTTATCCTCAGTTGGCAGGAACACCTTTTACCGTTGTTGCTTTTGGATGATGAAAATACCACCTTGCCCATTGCATTATCAAAACTCCGGGATTCCAGTCATCGAATACCGGAGTCAGTAGGGATGGCGGCCGCTACCATATCCCTATTTCCAGTGGTGATTCTTTTTGCCGTTTGTTTTCGAAAAATGAAAACTGCTCTGGTCCACCTCTCGTTATCGTAGGACTCGCTTTTCTGTTTGAAGGTCAAACCAATGAACTCGGTTCCAATGGGGGGTCAGGAAATACTGTCTCCCCACCCGAAATTCCCGTAGTTCTGATTTAGCTATTATAGCATTCTCCTGAGCTGAAAAGTGTAGAATACGAGTGTCGCCTAAATTTTCAATTCTTTGGAGTGTTGCAGATAAGGAGTGAGAAGGTGCTTCATTATGAACTGTCCAATCTTCTGGGCGAATTCCCAATTCAATTTCTCTATCCGAGAAATCTGAATCCTTTGGTAAAGGGATTTGAATTGTGCCGTTGGTAAAAAAGGAATTATTTTGAACACTTTGAATCTTGCCCTTAAACAGATTGATTGGAGGGGATCCAAAAAATTCCGCCACAAAGCGATGCTCGGGAAAATCATAAATTTCTGTTGGAGTTCCTACTTGAATGATATGCCCTTGGTTCATTACGCAAAGCCGTTGTCCGAGCGTCATTGCTTCGACCTGGTCGTGTGTTACAAAAAGGGTGGTTTTTTGATATTCGTTGTGGAGTTTTGCCAGTTCATGCCGCATGGATGTGCGTAAATTTGCATCCAAGTTGCTCAATGGTTCATCCAGTAGGTGGATACTGGGATTGCGGACGAGTAATCGACCTAAGGCAACCCGTTGTCTTTGCCCACCAGAGAGTTCGTTTGGTTTTCGCTTAAGGAGTTCCTCGAGTCCGAGCCTTTGGGAGACGGGAATAATTTTTTCTTTGATTATCACTTTGGAAACTTTTCTGGCCTTGAGTCCAAAGGCAAGGTTATCATAAACGGATAGATTGGGAAAAAGAGCATAGTTTTGAAAGACCAGTGCCAAGTCTCGGTCCTTGGGTAGGAGCGAATCCGCATCTTTCCCTCCGATTTTAATCGATCCACCAGTGAGTTCGTCAAGACCGGCGATTAATCGTAGTAATGTCGATTTTCCGCAACCGGAAGGTCCGACAAGGACGAGGAATTCACCTGCTCTAATCTCTAAACTAATTTCCTGTACCGCTCGTGTCCCATCGGGAAATACCTTGCTTATGTTATGGAGGGAAATACTAGACATTTTGATTATTGTGAAGGATGATGAGCCAAGGGTAAAGCATAGAGGGATTTGTTTTGTCGCTTGAGGAGTTTGGGTAAATTTGTAGATTGTAGTTCACACGATGAATACCTTGATGCAATTTTTCATTTTTATTGGAACCACGATCCTGTTGTTTTCCTGTGTGCCGGAGGTAAAGAAGGACTCCGTTGTGTTAATGAGTGATTCGCAAAGGGGGGAAACTTTGGTTGCAGAGTGTATGCTTTGTCACAGCAATAAAGAAGCCCAGCGTGGTCCTATATTACACGGTATGGAAATGTGGTACCTGATGGATCAATTAGAAAAATTTCGCTCGGGAGTGCGCGGGAAATTGGCTTCGAATCGCTCCGAGTATTTGATGGGGGTTGGAGCGCGAAAAATAAAAGATGATTTTGAATTGGCTTATGTGGCCAATTGGTTTTCTGAACAGGATCCACTGCCTGCCATTCGGACGGTGCAGGGTAGCTTGGAGGAGGGGAAGGAATATTTTAACCAAAGGTGTGTTTCCTGCCATGGGGGGAATGGAGAGGGCAACCGGTTGTTGAATGCTCCTTCCTTACAAAGACTGGAGGGTTGGTATTTTCTGGAGCAAATGAGAAAGTTTCGATCGGGGGAACGCGGGTATCACCCTCAGGATATTGGAGGACAGGCAATGGCGGCGGCATCCCAAGAGATCTCGGATCGAAATTTGCGCAATGTGGTCGCTTATTGTGTTGATGCGTTTGGCCCTGAGGAAGAATTATCGAATCGGGACCGCCTGGCTCCGAACAAATCGGTCAAACCATTTTAATTCCCATGATTTGCCTGTATGGCATGTAAGCGCTCGGGGGTGCCGACATCATCCCATTCTCCCTGATGGAGAATCCCTGCGACTCGATCCGATGCAATTGCCTGTTTTAGCCTCGGTACAATTGAAAATTTTTCCACTTTTGCACCTTCTAGAATTGAGGGGTGGTAAAGAGCAATACCGGCGTACAGGTATTGTGGTGACTCTGATTCTACAACGCGTCCATTGACAAGTGAAAAGTCTCCCCGCTCCCTCCATTCGGGTTGTTGGACAAGGTAAAGAAGAGATTGGTCATTTGACTCGAGCGAACGGGGAATCGAAGAAAAATCCAAATCGCACCACACATCTCCGTTCACTAGAAGAAAGGTTTCAGACCCTAGTAAGGGCAACGCTTTTGCCATGCCGCCACCGGTTTCAAGGGGATCGGGACCTTCTTCGGAATATTGAATCGAAAGTCCCCATGTATCTCCATTTCCCAACGCCTCGGGAATCTTGGCGCCCAAGTGACCCAGGTTTATTACTACCTCCTTAATCCCTGTTTGAGCGATTTTTTCGAGGTGGTGTACAATGAGTGGTTTTCCTCCAATTGAAACCAAGGGCTTGGGTGTGTGGTCTGTTAATGGGCGCAATCTTTTCCCATAACCTGCGGCTAAAATCATCGCTTTCATAAATAATTAAGTAAGAATTTTGGCTCGATTAAATAATTCCTTTAAATCTTGTAATAGAGGGTTTCGATCGAGCACAGTGTTGATGTATTTTATTACCCGGGGCACTTCTTTCATATAATCAGGCTTGTGATCGCGAATGTGAAGGCGGTGAAAAATTCCGATACATTTTAAATGCCTTTGTAAGCCTGTAAAATCGAGCCAACGAATAAATTCATCTGTTTCGACCCGAGCATATTCAAGGTTGGAAGAAAGTAGTGAATCCTGAAACTGTAACGTGGTTTGCTTAATCCAATTTTCATCATTATCGACATAGCAATCTCTTAGCAGAGAAACCAGGTCATAAGTGACCGGTCCATGCATTGCTCCTTGGAAGTCGATAATTCCCACTTGCTCATTGGGGCAGAGAAGTAGATTTCTACAATGAAAGTCACGGTGCATAAATGCTTTTGGTATCCGGTCAATCTGCTCAATAAGAGTTTGAGTACAATGAAGATACTCGGAGTCAGGAACTCCCGGGAGGCACCATTCACGAAAGATATCGAGTTCCTTTTTTTGCCATGCCTGATCAAAAAGGGGTAGTTTTTCCTCGGAGTCAGTTAATGCATTTTGAAACTTTATAATTTCCGCAATAGCTGACTGGTAAAGAGATTCTCGATTTGGCCCTTTTATGGCATCCTGGTAGTGGAGATCCCCAAAATCAGAAAGAACTAAGAAGCCAAGTTCAAGATCCTGGGCAAAGATTTCGGGTACTTGGATTGCCGACTGCTTCATCCATTGCCCAATTTGCACGAAGGGCAAGGAGGGTTCCAAATCGGGTGGGGCATCCATAACGATATAGGATTGGCCCTGATGAACTAAACGAAAATAACGCCGGAAACTCGCATCCGCAGAGGCAATGGAAAGAGAACCGCCCTGGAAGGGAGTTTTTTCCTGAAGCCAATCCGCCAATAAGGCTTTTCTGTTATCCACCACCGAAATCACAGTGAAAAGTACTGTGGATTCAGGGGTAAATGGTCAAAGCAAAAATAGAAAACCTTGCCCAGATTTACCACTCATCGCGTGCATCTTAGGCAAGCAGGTCGGGTATAATTTTGGGATGCTCCACACCGGTGAGGCGTTGGTCGAGACCGAGATATTTATAAGTGAACCGTTCATGGTCGATCCCCAGAGCCCGTAATACTGTGGCGTTAAGATCGTTCACATGAACTGGGTTTTCCACGATATTATAAGCGTATTCATCGGTTTTCCCGTATTCAAACCCGGCTTTGAAACCACCGCCTGCCATCCACATTGAAAAGCTCCGGCCATGGTGGTCTCTTCCGTGGTTGTCCTTGGTTAGTTTTCCTTGCGAATAAATCGTTCGACCAAACTCTCCTCCGCACACCACGATTGTATCTTTGAGAAGACCACGCTGCTTCAGGTCCTTCACCAATGCCGCGGCCGGTTGGTCAATATCTTTGCACTGGCCCCGGATTTGCTTAGGCAAATTATTATGCTGGTCCCAGCCACGGTGAAAGAGTTGAACGAAAGGAACTCCGCGTTCGGACAGTCGCCTGGCAATCAGGCAGTTATGGGCAAAGGTACCTTTCTTCATGGCATCCTTGCCGTAGAGGTCGAGAACATGCTTGGGTTCATCTTTCAGGTCCACTAGTTCGGGGACACTCGTCTGCATACGGTAAGCCATTTCGTACTGGGCAATACGGGCATCGATTTCCAAATCTCCCGTTTCCATTTTCTTGGCCTGATTGATTTTGGCAATCCCATCGAGCATATTACGGCGCATATCCCGCGAAATACCATTGGGGTTGGAAAGATAAAGCACGGGATCTCCTGCCGAGCGAAATTTTACTCCCTGATGCTTAGAGGGAAGAAATCCGCTTCCCCACAAACGGTCGTAGAGGGCCTGAGCATTTCCTTTCCCTTTAGAGATCATCACCACATATCCGGGTAAATCTTTATTGGGGCTACCCATTCCCCAGTCAAGCCACGCCCCCATGGATGGTTTCCCAGGTTGCTGGGAACCGGTGTTGATCGCAGTAATCGCGGGGTCGTGATTGATCGCCTCAGTGTGGACTGATTTTACCAAAGTTATATCATCGGCAATACTGGCAATGTTGGGAATCGCATCACTAAACCAGGATCCATTTTGTCCATGCCTGGTAAAATCAAACATCGGAGCCACACAGGGAAAAGAGGACTGCTTCGATGTCATTCCGGTTATACGCTGACCGTTACGAATACTGTCGGGTAGTTCTTTTCCGTGGAAATCACGCATTTCCGGATGATAGTCGTACAGGTCGATGTGTGAGGGGCCACCGGAAAGGAATAAATAAATGACCCGTTTTGCCGTGGGTTTAAAATGAGGGCCGGGAAGAGTACCCGCAAACTTGTCCGATGCTTCAGATGCGGCTGCATTCAACAGTGATGGATTCAACAGATGAGCTGCACCCAGTGCACCTAAACCACGGGCACCAAGCCCGATCATTTGTCTGCGTGTCTGATTTTGATGAAATTCAAATGGATTCATTTTGATTACTCTCTGTTTAAGGTTTCGTCTAAGTTTAAGATCATGGAGGCCAGGACAGTCCAAGTTGCGTGCTCCTCGGTGGGGATTGATGAATCCCGGGATGTTTCTCCAATTTTTAATAAATCAACAGCCCTTTTCGGTTCTGCTTGGAAAATTTTACTTTGGTAAGAGTGTGCATCTCGTAACACTTCCTTTCTTATAGAATCAGCAGGTCGTCCAGTAGCCAGTTCGAAAGCGAAGTCTAAGCGATCTGAGAAAGACTTGGCAGGACTTTTTAGAATCCGCTGAGCAAACGCACGGGAGGCTTCGACAAACTGTTCGTCGTTCAATGTTACCAAAGCTTGCATGGGAGTGTTCGTACGCTGTCTTTGCAGGGTACAGGTTTCCCTGGATGGGGTATCAAAGGCCATCATCCCTGGGTGGGGGGCAGAACGCTTCCAATAAGTGTACATGCTTCGACGATATAGCTTATCTCCGTTATCGCGTACAAATCTGAGTCCACCATTTAAGGAAACCTCATTCCATAATCCTGGCGGTTGGTAGGGCTTCACCCCTGGTCCGCCAAAAGTTCGGTTGAGCAGTCCGCTTAAGGATAGAGCATTATCGCGAACAAATTCTCCCATCAGGCGAAAGCGGGGAGCTCGTGCATGGTATAAGTTTACCGGATCTTTTTCCATGTGAACCGCACGAGTCTCCGAAGACTGACGGTAAGTGGAGCTCATCACCATCTGCTTGATGGTTCTTTTTACATTCCAATTATGATCAATGAAATCTTTTGCCAACCAAGAGAGTAGATCCGGGTGTGATGGCCAACTTCCCTGTGAACCGAAATCACCGGGAGTGCTGACCAAGGGGCGGCCAAAAATGGTCTGCCAGTAGCGGTTGACGGTAACTCTTGCGGTCAGCGGGTGATCTTTATCCATCAACCATTTGGCTAACCCAAGTCTGTTTTTAGGTAAATCCTTTTTCATCGGAGGGAGAAAAGAGGGAGTATCGGGAAGGATTTCTTTTGATTCATCCGGTGAGGCATATTGTCCACGCATCAGAACATAGGTTTTTCTCATCTTGTTAGGTGGATTGTCACCCATGATCATGGAGGTAAGCTTTTTGTTCTTTAAAGCATTTAAATCCTGCCTCTTTTGGGTAACCGTGGCCAAGGTTTGTTTGTATCCAGGATCATGTCGGTTGAGGTAGTAGTCAATAACCAGGTTTCGTTGGGCCGGGTTCAGGTGTTTGGGCTCCTGTTTAATGAGGGGGAGGATAGGATCAATGTAGCCCAGTCGATCAATTTCCCGGGTACTCAGTACTCGGGAGTACAGTCGAAGTTCATCCATTTCGAGCCCATTGGTTGAGGAACCGTTAAAACGACGTCCAATACGAAAGGCTTTTGAGGTTGAAATTGTTTTGGTGAGCGAATCATGAGTGACCTCCATTGGCTGAGTCTTTCCATTGAGATAGACTTTCAATCCATTCCCTTTATTTTTACCGTCGTAGGTAATGGTCAAGTGGTGCCACTGATTAACTGGAATTGGCTTTTTGGAAACTGCTTTGAGGGCGTTGTCGGGGAATTCGTTCACGATGTGCATACCAACCTTTCCACCCTCGAGCCAAATATCGTAGCCTCGATGTTTTTGGGATTCATCCATTTTGCTAAGGATTGCACCGGTAAGATTTTTGGGAGTTTTAATCCAAACCGACCAAGAGAAAGATTGGTTATGTTCGAGTTTACCGATTTGAGTAGATTCAAGAAACCCATTATTCTCGATTTTTAATCCATTTCGTGATTTTCCTAATTCAGTCTGCTTTGCTCCTCCATGAAGGACCAAATCTCTACTTGGTTTTGCTATGTCATTGGTTTTATTTCCTTCAAAAGAATCAAAAGTAAGCCCGGCGGTTAACCCTGAAGGTTCAGGAATAGACTGGTAGGGCAGTGACATAATAACTTTGATCTCCTCCAAGGAGAGTGTTCGGTTGTAGACCCGCACCTCATCAATCTCGGTGCCATTGACTTGAGCGGATTTGAACCGGCGACCAATACGGAAAGGTTTATCCGTTTTAATGGTGTTCGCTTTGAGTGTGTTAGTTGCAACGATTTTTTCCTGCTTGGTTCCATCCATATAAATTTCCACGGCATTTGCATTTCTTTGCCCGCTATAGGTCACGCAAAGGTGGACCCATTTATTGGCGGGGATCGTTTTCTTGGAAACAATTTTGAGTGCATTATCGGGCCAGGCGTGAACGATGTGAGTGCCGGGTCGTCCGGCATCTAACCATAGGTCATACCCGCGAAATTGGTTTCCTTCATTCATTTTACTGAGGATTGCACCCCCGAGATTTTTCTGAGAGGTTTTGATCCATGCACTCATGGAGAAGGCTTGGTTATGTTCGAAGTCACCAAAATTTGGTAACTCGGCAAAGGAGTTATTCTCGATTTTGATACCTCCTGAAAATTTGGCCTGTTTAATTGATTTCGGAGAGTGATGGAGAATGCATGATGGCGCTCCCTTAAGGCCTACTTTTGAGGTGTTGTTTTCGAGGTTAAGTTGGTCGAAGGGGAGGTGGGCAACCAAGCCCTGAGGGTCAAGAACTTGAGGGTTTTCTTCTAATTGTTTTTTGGTTTGTTGAGTCCATTGATCGAACGATTTAAGGGATTCTTTTCGCCTGCGTTGAAGGGAACTACTAGCTACTTCAACTGCTTGGTTTGCCTCGGACAGTTGTTTTTTTCTCTTTGGAGTTATCACTTCAACCATCGGTGCTGTATTTCCCCGCCTGGTCTGCATACCCGGATCTGCGTTATTATTGTAGAAGGCATAAAATTTGAAATATTCCTCCTGGGAAATGGGGTCGTATTTATGATCATGGCACTGGGCGCATTCCATGGTTAGTCCCATCCACACATTCCCCGTGGTTTTTACTCGGTCAACCACATATTCTACCCGAAATTCCTCGGGAATAACACCTCCTTCATCGGTAGTTGCGTGGTTACGGTTGAAACCGGAAGCGATTTTCTGGGCATCGGATGGGGAGGGGAGAAGATCTCCCGCTAATTGCTCAATTGTGAACTGATCAAAGGGCATATTGGACTTGTAGGCATTAAGAATCCAATCACGCCACGGCCACATGTCACGGGGGCCGTCATCATGAAAAACCGATGTGTCACCATAGCGGGCAGCGTCCATCCATACCAAAGTCATTCGCTCGGCATAGGCATCGGATGCAAGTAAGCGGTCCACCACTTTTTCATATGCTTGGGGTGAGTGGTCGAGCAAGAAATCGTTTATTTCTTCGGGGGTTGGAGGCAACCCGGTCATATCGAAGTAAATTCTGCGAAGAAGGGTTCTACGGTCGGCCTCCGGAGAAGGATGAAGGTCTTTTTGTTTTAAGGTTTTAAGAACGAAAGAGTCGATGGGATTGCGTATCCATTGGGGCAATTCAGTCTTTGGTTCTTGTTGCTTATTTACGGGAATGAATGCCCAATGGCCTTCCCATTTAGCTCCCTGTTCAATCCAGGCTTTGATTGTATCAATCTCAACCTTGGTGAGTTCCTTCTTAAATTCGGGGGGAGGCATAACTTCGTCCGGATCATCGGAAGTTATTCGGTGCCAAGCTTCGCTGTCTTCCAAACTATTTCGAACAAAGGCGGCAATTTCATCTTTCTCCCTAAATGCTTCCTCTTCAATATCCAGACGTAATTTCGCCTTGCGCGATTTTTCCGAAGGGCCATGGCAAAAAAAACATTTACTTGAGAGAATTGGCCTGATGTCCCGGTTGAATGATATTTCAGCGGAAAAGGCC
>CAJQKB010000158.1 GCA_905478775.1 uncultured Opitutales bacterium
TCCAGAGATGGCACAGGCTCCGAAAGTTTCTATTTGAACTGAAAAACTTACTATTCTGGGGAAGAACCCTAACGATTCATTATCTGTTCGATCTCTTCTGCTTCGATGGGGATTTTGGACATTAGATTAACGGGTCCATTTTTCGTAATTTGAATGTTATCCTCGAGGCGAACCCCAAAGCCTTCATCCGGTAAATAAATGCCAGGTTCCACGGTAAAGACCGAGTTTTCCCGAAAGACGGACTGGCCATTTGATACATCATGAACATCGAGACCAAGAGAATGCCCTAATCCATGCATGTAGAATTTTCTGCAGGCCGGCTGATCCGGATCCTGTTTTTTAACCTGTGCTTTGGTTATGAGTTTTAGCCGGAGCATTTCTTCCGTCATCATGTCATGAGAATCATTTTGCCATTCTTTGAGGCTTTTTCCGATGGTAGCATTATCAATACACTGACGTAGGACCCGTAAAACTGAATTGTATACCTGCTTTTGCCGTCGTGAGAATTTTCCGCTTACGGGAATGGTACGGGTAAGGTCGGCATTGTAATTTGCATAGCAGGCGCCGACATCCATGAGTAGAAGTTGTCCCTTTCTACAGGTTTGGTCGTTCTGTAAATAGTGCAAAACACAGGCATTGGATCCGGATGCGATGATAGGGGTATAGGCAAACTTACTTCTGCGTTTAATAAATTCCTTCGCCCATTCCGCTTCAATCTCGTACTCGGTTACCCCGGGTTTGACCATGCGAAGAACTTTTCGAAAACCATTTGTGGTTACATTAATTGCCTGTTTGATCAATTTGATTTCCTCTGCACTTTTACAAAAGCGCAGGTCGTGAAGATGCGGGGCTAAGCGTTCAATTTTATGAAGAGGGTAATCTTTGAGAACTTTTCGGTTAAACCGTTGTTCACGGGTTTCCACTTCATTGGTTGCACGACTGTGTTCGTTGTCATTTAGATAAAAAACTTCAGCCTCAGCGGCAAGAAGCTGAAAAATATTATCGAAGTCCTCGGTCCAGTAAACAGTCTGAATGCCTGAAATCTTCTGAGCGTCTTCTTTGCTATGCTTATACCCTTCCCAAATCTTTAAATGTTCATTCGGTTGACGAACGAACAAAATTTCCCGGTGCTTGGGGTTGGAACAATCCGGGAACAGAACGAGTAAGCTTTCTTCCTGTTCAATGCCCGAAAGGTAAAAGAGATCGGAATTGGGATGGAGTGGTAGTGTACCGTCTGCATTTGTGGGCAGCACATCATTCGCGTTCGCAACTGCAATTGCTTTGCCGGGTAATTTACCACAAAGTTTCTTGCGGTTGTTTGAGAAAAGTTTTGAGCTTACGGAGAGGTGTCGCATGTGTTTGAGGTTAAAGGGATAACTAAAACATTCTTCAAATTGTTCGCAAGCATCAAGCTTTCTTCCAGACCTTTATTTAAGGACAACCTTATTTTGAATTTGTCTAACGATTCAGTTTTCATCACTGCTTAGATTATGCACATGAAATTATACGCCCTGCTTCCATTATTCAGCCTTTCCACATTATGGGCAGAAAAACCGAATATAATATACATAATATGCGATGACCTTGGGTATGGGGATATTCAGTGTTTAAATCCGGAAAAAGGCAAAATACCGACCCCTCATGTGGATAAGCTAGCTACCCAGGGTATGGTTTTTACGGATGCACATTCTGGATCCTCAGTCTGTACTCCCACCCGTTACGGAGTTTTGACGGGACGATATAGTTGGCGTACAAAACTTCAATCCGGAGTTGTTCAGGGTTTTGCTCCGTGTTTGATTACAAAAGACCGTCCAACGGTATCTGGTTTTTTGAAAAATGAAGGTTATCATACTGCGATTATTGGGAAATGGCATCTCAATTTTAAATACCTTGATCCAGAAAGTGGAGAAGAATATTCGAAGAAGAAATATAAGGCCCCTCCTGTAGGATCAAAAATTCCCGACGGTCCCATTCATCGGGGTTTTGATTATTTTCATGGATTTCATCATGCCGGTAATATGGAGGCGGTGATCGAGGATGATAAAGTCATCGCTCACGATCCTGTAATCAACATGCTTCCACGTTTAACCCAAAAATCTGTTCAATATATCGAATCTCGTAAAGATTCAAAGAAACCATTCTTCCTCTATGTTCCCCTCGGTTCTCCGCACACCCCCATTGTTCCGACTCCGGAATGGGAAGGGAAGAGTGGCCTCGGGAAATATGGTGATTTTGTCATGCAGACTGATCATGTGGTCGGAGAAATTCAAAAAGCTCTTACTAAAATAGGACAGGTGGATAATACCTTGATTATTTTTACCAGCGATAACGGTTGTTCCAAGGCTGCTGGAATTGGTGAACTGGCCAAGCAGGGGCATATTGTAAGTGCTGATCTACGGGGATCCAAAGCGGATCTCTGGGATGGCGGGCATCGCATTCCATTCATTGTAAAGTGGCCCGGGAGGGTAAAGCCTGGATCTGAATCTGATCAATTAATATGCCTTACTGATCTATTTGCTACGATGACAGACCTATTGGGACAAAAAGCCCTCGAGAATGGTGCGGAAGACAGCGTAAGTTTTCTGCCTGCGCTTTATGGGAAAAAGATTGTATCGACCCGAAAGGGCGTGATTCATCATTCCGTAAGCGGTCATTTTGCATACCGCCAGGGACCTTGGAAACTCTTACTTGCAAAGGCATCTGGTGGATGGACTTCTCCCAGAGAAAAGCAGGCACCTGCTGGCGCTGCACCTGGACAATTGTATGATATGTCTACTGATTTGGGCGAAAAAAAGAATTTGTATGAGGAAAAACCTGATATGGTTGCTTCGCTACTTGCATTACTTGAAAAAGATATTAAGCGAGGGAGGAGCACCAAAGGCCCCAAATCAAAAAATGACTACAATAATATTAAGCTTTGGAAAAGCGGAGAGCCAAAAAAAGGTAAGCGACCTTAACTGTACTGTTTACGATACTGCCTCGGGGTCATACTCATCCTTTTACGAAATTGTGCAGTAAAAGCACTCTGATCACAAAACCCTAATTCGTAACCAATATCAGTTAGGCTTCGGTTCGATTCCTTGAGTAATTTACAGGCCTTTTCAATGCGGATTTGAACGGAGAATTGTTGAGGGGTAAGTCCGGTTACTTCTTTGAATCTCCGATTTAGTTGGCGATGTGACAGGCCATACTGATTTGCTATCATTGCAATGCTGGGAGTGCCTTCATTACTCGCTTGCAGTTCTTCAATTACCATCTCCATCTCTTTGTCTCGAGTATGATTAATTGGAACTTTTTCGTATTTTTGAACCGTTCCCATTATTCCGATAGCTCTTTTTCGCCTGTCAAAAATGGGGAATTTATTGGTAATGTACCATGACGGTGTGCCTTGCTGGTTAAGAAATAATTCAACTAATCCTAATTTGGGTAATTTTTCGCGTATTATAGCTTCATCATCTTTCCTGAACTTGTTAGCCAGAGGTTCCGGGAAAAGCTGGAAATCGTCTTTTCCCAGCAACTCTTTTTGTGATTTAAGCCCCAATCTTCTGTAGAAAAAAGGATTGGCGAAGATTAAACGAAAGTCTTTATCTTTAACAAAAAAAGAAACACCGTTTATTTCTTTCAGTATACCAAGAAAGTTATGATTTGGATCGATTTCTTTAAGGAAATCTTTCGGGGAAGCCTTTTTTTTGTCAGGATTAATATGTCTAACTTTCAATAAAAAATGACGAAGTCAATCTATTGTTTAATATAAAATTATGATATTATTAAGAACCTTTAAATATTATCCCCACCTTTATTCCCGAAAAAATGGACCGTACGTTTATATATTTTTTCATAGCATTTCTGACTTTTCAAATAGGTAAGACTTTTGCCGATCCGATAAGAGTTCTTTTTCTTGGACACGAATCAACACATCATAATTCTAATCAGTATTACCCAATCCTGTCTAAGTCTCTTGGACGGGATGCCATTTATTTTGATTATGTCACCAGTGTAAACCAAGCATTAGACGATCCTGAGTACCTTAACCAATTTGATGGCCTTCTTCTCTATGCCAATCATCCCAAGCTTTCTTCCGGTCAATGGGAAAATTTACTGTCTTTTGTTCGTTCGGGAAAGGGATTTATTCCGGTTCACTGTGCGAGCTGGTGCTTTGCCAATATCCCCGAGTATGACCAGCTTGTCGGAGGCCGTTTCAAGAGTCACCAGGGTGCTGTCTTCAGCCCGAGAGTTGTAAAAGTCAATCATCCTGCCGTTCAGGGGATCGGTAACTTGGAGGCATGGGATGAAACTTATTTTCATGAGCGGCACAATTCGAAGAACCGGACTGTGCTGATGGTGAGGGATCCTTTGCCTGGTGATCCTCATGAGGATCCTGAACCATGGACTTGGGTTCGTGAGGAGGGAAAAGGGCGGGTTTTTTATACTGCTTCTGGGCATGATGAAAGAGTGTGGAATAAACCGGAATTTCACCAACTCCTCAAAAATGGAATCCTTTGGGCAGTGGGTGAAAAAGTTCACGAGCGCTATAAAAATTTTTTAGCAAATCGAGAACCGTTGAAGTACGAGAAGCGGGATAACATTGCAAACTATGAAAAAAGGCCGGAACCACTTCCTTACCAATTACCGCTTTCCCCTCAGGAAAGCATGAAGCACACTCAGGTTCCGGTGGGATTTAAACTCGAGCTCTTTGCGTCTGAGCCGGATATTGTGAACCCGATTTATTTTCAATGGGACAAACGCGGACGACTCTGGGTTGTGGAATCTGTGGATTATCCCAATGAGCTTAAGGACGGTCGTAAAGGAAAGGACCGCATTAAAATATGTGAAGACACTAATGGGGACGGCAAGGCGGATAAGTTTACGATCTTTGCCGATGGCTTTAATATTCCCACATCCATGACTTTCGCCCGGGGCGGAGTGATTTTGGCTCATGCCCCGGATATGCTTTTCCTCAAAGACACAGATGGGGACAATAAAGCGGATATCCGTGAAGTTCTGATTACCGGGTTCGGGCTTAATGATACTCATGCCGGTCCCAGCAATTTACGCTACGGTCTGGACAACTGGATCTACGGTACGGTTGGGTATTCAGGTTTCAAGGGAGAATTAAATGGAGAAAAATACAATTTTAGTAGGGGCACTTTTCGCTTCAAACCCGATGGTTCCAAGATGGAATTTCTTCATCAGTTCAATAATAACACCTGGGGAATCGGTTTGAATGAGCAGGGGGACATATTCGGTTCCACCGCCAATAACAATCCAAGTTTTTTCGGAGGAGTTCCGAATCGTGTGCATCAGGGAGAAAAACGGATGACTGCCAAAATGATCGCGAGTTCTCCCAGGTTTTATCCAATTACTCCCAATATCCGTCAGGTAGATGCTTTTAATGCTTACACTGCGGGTTGCGGACATGCCTTTGCTACGTCATCCGGGTTTCCTAAGTCCTGGCGCAACCGGAGAGCATTCGTGTGTGGTCCGACCGGTCATCTTCTTGGCATGTACGATGTTCGCCCAAAGGGTTCAGGTTTTGAATCAATTAATGCTTACAGTCTGGTCGCGAGTACCGACGAGTGGTTCTCTCCAATCGTAGCCGAGGTGGGCCCCGATGGAAACCTCTGGATTTCCGATTGGTACAACTTTATCATCCAGCATAATCCGACCCCGAATCTTAACCGGGGTGGATATGACGCCCAAAACGGACCTGGGAATGCCCACATAAATCCCAACCGCGACCGCCAGCATGGTCGCATTTATCGCTTGGTTTACCAAAAAAACCATGCTCCTGCTTTCAATCTAGAAAATGCAACATGGGAAAAACTGGTCAAAGCTCTCAGCCATGACAATATGTTCTGGCGTCTCACCGCCCAAAGGCTTTTGGTGAATAGTCAACCCAAGGAAGCGGTTCCTTCCTTAAGGAAATTACTGAACCAAGCTTCACCCGCGTCTCTTCACGCTCTTTGGACTTTGCAGGGCATGGGTGCTCTCGACGGCCCATCCCATGCAAAATGTCTCGTATCAAAAGACCCGGCATTACGCCGTAACGCGATCCGGGCTCTACCTGCTGACTTAAAGGGGCAACAAATGCTCCATGACAGTGCAACCCTTGGAGACAAGGATCTTCTTGTTCGGCTCGCTTCCTTCGTTCAACTTGCCTCCTTTCCGCGAGACAAGGGAACCCGCGATTTCGCATCCCTTCTGATGCGGGTTGAGGAAAATGCCAAGGACGAATGGCTCCGGTTACCCCTCCAGGCTCTGGGTGCGGTGAAAGCCAATTTGGTGGGGTATAAAAAGGGTCCAAATCTTTTGCCCAATCCCTCCTTCGAGTCTTCGGATGGTAAGTTGCCCACCAGTTGGAAGGTCCGGACTTACAGTGGGAGCGGTGCCATGGAGCATACGATCGAGACAGTCAGCAAGTCCGTAAAGACCGGCAAATCGTCCCTGCGTATATCATCCGAAGGGGGACATGACACCAGTGCTTATGCGAGTGTGCAAATTAGGTCAGGAGTCCGTTATTCGCTTTCTGCCTGGATTAAGACGGAAAGCGTCGAAGGGGGTGGAATGGGTGCATTACTCAATGTTCATGAATTGCAACAAAAGGCCATGACCAAGGGTATCCGAAAGACCCATGATTGGCAGAAAGTGGAAACCGTTTTTGTTAATCCTTCCGCTGGCAGGATCACTGTAAATTGCCTGTTCGGTGGGTGGGGACGATCCAAGGGTAAGGCTTGGTTCGATGATATTTCGCTTAATGAGATGGTGCCAATTTATAAGGAAATCGAGAAAGTGGAAAATCGAAAAGTGGACCTTACTCTGGCGGTCGATGCGATTCCCGGACTACTTTTCAGTAAGACATCTCTCATGGCAAAGTCGGGTAAATGGCTCAAACTTACATTTAACAATACAGACAATATGCCTCATAATTTGGTTATTGTAGTTCCGGGAACCTATGACTCAGTCGGCCAAGCCACCGACTTGATGATGGCAAAACCGGGTGCCGCTGCCCGAAATTATGTTCCTAAAAATGCAAAGGTAATTGCCCAGACTCCTATGGTTCTTCC
>CAJQKB010000159.1 GCA_905478775.1 uncultured Opitutales bacterium
ACAACGGCCGAACAGGTCGGAGGCAAAACCTACATCTACTACGACTTCCCCAACGATCAGGATCCCCATCTTTTTATTGATGATGACCTGACCGATGGAAAACCGGGCAAAAACATGGGACTCGCCTTTGCCGACCCATCTGACGGTTCAGACTGTGCAGTCATTCGGGACCTTGATGGAAAATTTCATATCATTTATGAAGACTGGAGCCCGATTCATGCAGGAAAGCATTCATGGGATTCCCCTCTGGCTGGTCATTCTATAAGCCCAAATGGCATGCACCCATTCCAAATTTTAGATCCGGCTATTGATCACCGGACCAAGCCGACGGGAAAGATGGCCAAATATAATCACCCACATTGGACGAAAGAAGACCCAAAAAGATTTCCCACCAGTGTGGCCGAATATGAAATCCATCAACCCGAGCAGGATGCCTATGGCGACTGGGCTGCTATAAGTATCGGTGGACAGTATTACTTATTTTGTGATTTTCATCCCGCTAACGACAAAATTAGAATCGCTTGGTTTACTTCATCGGATATTAATAAATCCTTTGAATTCTGCGGTGAAATCGGGCGGGGACACCCCGACCCGGATATTGGTTTTGCAGAGGGGAAATTCTACCTCATCACACAGACTGCAAAGGATTATGTAAGCAACGGTCCATGGGTTGAAAAAGTGGAATCTCGGGTCGGAGTGGATACCACCAATAACGGTAAGATCGACAAATGGAGTGAATGGTCAGAGATGAAAGAAAGTTATGACTACATCAAGGGCTTTTCAAAACAAATCAAGAAAACCCCGGCCAGACTAAACCTTGCGGGTCTACCGCATGGATACGGGTTCCAGGTCGAAGTCAAGATCAGTGATGTGACCTCCAATGCTTCCAAGCCTTTGATTGAAAGTTTGGAACTGTCTTTTAAGGACTAGTTTCACACCAAATGAAATCATCTGCAAAATTTATGAAACTGCTAAAATTTTCCCTTCTTTCATTGTTGTTCATTTGGGCAACGGGGCTTCTTTCTGCCAATGAGACTATTTTTAATGGTAAAGACCTGACCGGATGGAGTGCGGAGGATATGTCGTACTGGTCGGTGCAGAATAGTGCCATTGTGGGAACCAAGGGAGACCAAAAAATTCCAGGAAATCAATTTCTTTGGTACGACAAGAAAGTAAGTGATTTCAAACTCACTCTTCAAGTTAAACAGGTTCCCTTTGCCGCCAACGCCGGTATTCAATTTCGTTCCAAACGTGAGTCTAATGGTCATGCCATTGGCTATCAGGCAGACATTGGAAAAGGTTGGTGGGGTGCCCTCTACCATGAGCACGGAAGGAAAATTCTGGCAAAGAATAAAGACACTGCCGGGAAACACCTAAATCCCGAAAAATGGAATAAGTATGAAATTCTCGCAGTGGGTCATCGGATCTGGCTGGCGATCAACGATCAAATCACCGTGGCACTTCGCGATCCAATTGGAGAGCTCGAGGGTCAAATCTCTTTACAGGTTCATGGAGGTATGCCCCAAAAGGTTATTTATCAAGGCCTCACTCTGGAAAGAAACCCCCAAGTCAAAATGGTTGGAATGAATGAGACCGAATTGAACAAACTTCTAATTCTCGCCCCTAAAGGCTTTGTCAAAAAAGATAATACCAAACGAGACTAGTTCGTTAAATTTTAAAATTTTGCGGAGTAGTCTTCTTGTAACATGAGTTTTCGCAAATCCAATATTTTCCCCTTATTGCTAGGTTCAATTTGCTCCCTGTATGCCAATAACAAACCAAATGTAGTTTTTATTTTTGCAGATGACCTCGGGTACGGTGAAATTGAAGTGCTTGATCCAAAATACGCGAAAATCCCAACTCCCCATCTTAATCGATTGGCAAATGAAGGACAGACCTATACCGACGCACACACCAGTTCTTCTGTTTGCACACCGTCGCGGTACAGCCTCTTAACCGGTAGATACAATTGGCGCACCCGATTACAAACTTTTGTTTTGGGCGAAGGAGACGCCCCACTTATTTCCCCAGAACGCAAAACCCTGGGTCACCTTTTTAGGGAACAAGATTATCACACTGCAATTTTTGGCAAATGGCACTTAGGGCTTACTTATCAAGTGCCAAATAATGGAAATACGAAACGAAAAAAACTCCTGGATGGTTTTCTTTTATCAAAAGCTCCTGTAGGAGCAAAGGTGATGGGGGGTCCGATTTCACGGGGGTTTGATTCTTATTATGGATTTAACCATGCACGAAGTATGAGCAGTGTAATTGAGAATGATCGCATTATTGAGGAAATAAATCCTGTAGAAATGCTTCCTAATCTTACTAGTGCGATTTCCGAATATATTGATCAAAAAGCGGAGGATTCTAAAAATGGTAAACCATTCTTTATCTATTTTCCGCAAAACTCCCCCCATTCCCCTCTTGTTCCCAGTAAAACATTTAAAGGATCCACAAAACTAGGTGATTATGCAGATTATGTGACTCAGACCGATGCTTCCGTCGGCGTGGTGTTAGATGCACTTACAAGAAACCGCATACGGGAGAATACTCTGGTAATCTTTAGTTCAGACAATGGATCTTTTCATCTGTCCAGCCAAACTCAAAAACGAGCACCAACTCATCGTCCAAGCGGACCGTATCGGGGGAAAAAAGGAAACCTTTGGGAAGGCGGACACCGTGTACCTTTTATCTTAAGTTGGCCGGGAGTAGTCAAAGCGGGTTCAAAATGCGATCAATTGATCTGTCTAACCGATATGATGAGGACTTTTAGCGATTTCTTCTCTGTAGATCTACCTGATAATGTAGCTGAGGATAGTATTAGTTTCTTACCTTCAATCTATGATCATACTATATCCAAGGTTCGAAAAAATATCATTCATCATGATATTAAAGGGTACTTCTCGATTCGGGATGGAAACTGGAAACTGTTGCTCAAAAAATTGGGCAACTCCAGTGTTCAACTATACAATCTGGACAAAGACATAGGTGAAAGGACCAACATGGCTGGAAAAAGACCAGATGTCTTAAAAAAACTTACTCAATTATTGAAATCTCAAGTAGAACAAGGAAGGTCTACTCCCGGGTTAACTCAAAAAAATGATGTCCCTGTCAACATTTGGAAAGACAGGAAATAAATTCGAATATAATTAAAATGAAACCAAGAATTATCTTATTTGCCCTTTTTGCATCATCTATATTTTCATACGCTCAAGCAAAGGAGAGATTCGTAAAGAATCAAAATATTTCAAGTGGATCGGCCGAGATTTTATTGGGAACGGTTAAAGGACAAGAACAAGTTGTACAAATGTCGGGCACCCGCAAGATTGCCGGTATCTACCCTCACCTAACGACCTACTCGCAAAGCCGTAAAGATGGAAAGTTTTTTAAAGATGGACATCAGGAATGCGGGATTGGGGGAATCATTCCTTGGGCCGATAACTTATGGATGATCACCTATGCTCCCCATAAGCCAAGAGGGTCCGATCATAAGCTCTATTCTATAGACAAGAATATGACCATGACCATCCATGCTGAAAGTGTGGGAGGAACCCCTGCAGCCCGTATGATTCACGAGGAATCCAAGCAATTGTTTATTGGACATTATGTGATCGATGCCAGGGGAAAAGTCCGTGCGATTAGCCCATCCAAAATGCCTGCCCGGGTCACTGCATTCATGCGGCACCTCAAGGATCCGGAGAACTATGTATACCTCTACGATATGGAAAATATGTTCTATGAGGTAAATGTAAATACCTTGGAATTTAAAAAACTCTTTCATGACCCCATTCCCGGATATCATGGTAAGGGTGGCTTTACCTCCCAGGGAAAAGTTGTGGTCAGCAATAACGGGGAAGCGATGAGTGGCCATTTAGATAAACCTGAACTCTGGCAGGTATCCAAGGAGTACACCCAAAAAAGCTCTGAAGACCGCGGGTGTCTTGCCACTTATGATGGTAAAAAATGGGAAGTGATTGAACGCAGACAATACACCGAAGTAATTGGCCCACAAGGCGTGCATCCGACGTCAAAAGGCAAGAACGATCCAGTCTGGGCCATCGGTTGGGATAAAAGATCTCTTCGTTTACAGGTGATGGAAAATGAAAAATTCACCACATTCCTCCTGCCCAAGGGATGCCTGAATAATGATGCTGCACACGGTTGGTTTACCGAATGGCCGAGAATTCGGGATATCGGCCAAAAGGATTTGCTGATGGATATGCATGGCATGTTTTTTAACTTCCCGAAAGATTTCAGCTCCCAAAATTGTCGTGGCTTGGAACCCATAGGCTCCCATATTCGCTACATACCCGACTTTTGTTTTTGGAATGGGAAAGTGGTTCTGGCCACCGATGAGGCAAGTATTCAGGGAAACCCTCTAGTCGGGCAACCTCAATCCAATTTGTGGTTCGGTGATTTTGAGGATTTGAAAAGTTGGGGACCACGGAACGCAGCAGGGTCGATCTACATGAATGATCGGGTCGAGGGTGATGTTCCTTCCGATCCATTCCTGATTAACGGTTTTCCTCAAAGAATCGTTCACTTGGTTTCGGACCGTCCTGTCACTTTCTCTCTGGAGGTGGACCGGAAAGGAAACGGGCAGTTTGAAAAATATAAAAAAATTAAGACTGGTGGTTATACATCTCATATATTCCCCAAAGATTTTAAAGGTCAATGGATTCGGGTTGTTACCGACAAAACCTGCAATGCATCTGTATCCTTTCAGTTCTCAGATGATAGCTATCGCAGTTCGGCTCAAGAAGATAAACTATTTCAATCAATAGCGGATTATGATGAAGCCAATCCTCGCTCTGCCCTACTCTTCCCAAATGCTCATAACCGCCACCTTTCCGTCCTCAGTTCAGATGGAAATGCTTACGATTTTGATCATGTAACTTTCAAATTCGATCGTTTAAACAAAGAACCTATTGCAAGCAAATGCATCAGTCCTGAAGCCTCTAAGAGATGGGGTCCCAAGGAACTTGAGAAAACCCTACGGGAATTCCTTACTCCAAAAATGGAATACTCAGTTGATGAGGCATCGGTCATTTTAATCAGTAAAGAAAATCGCTCCATTGTGGGACAAAAGGGAAACCGTACCGTTCTTCGCCTACCCAAAGGTCCTTCGGTTTACGACAATTCTCTGTCCTTTGGTCATCCGAGAATGCACAGAGAGGTTGAATCGGAACGAATGCTCGCTAACATACATGGAACCTTCTACGAAGTTCCTTTTTGGATTGTGGGACAGGCTCCTCTTTACACTAAAATGCGACCGGTCAGCACTCACAATAAACAAATCTCTGATTTCACCACCTGGAATGGATTGCTAGTACTGGCAGGACTCAAGTCCAATACTTCCCCATCCTCCCGTATATTTAATTCCCCAGACGGAAAAACATCGCTCTGGCTAGGTGGAATCGATGAACTATGGGATTTTGGTAAACCAGTGGGAGTTGGCGGTCCCTGGAAAAATACAAAGGTTAAAGCGAATGAACCATCGGATCCTTACCTGATGACCGGATATGATCA
>CAJQKB010000160.1 GCA_905478775.1 uncultured Opitutales bacterium
AACCTAACAAGCATCCTTATGTCGATCCTGCGGGTGGGCGTGAGAATTATAAGTTATCTGGAGAAAAGGTAAATGAAGCCCGGGTCTACGATTTTTACCAAAGGCAGGCGGATTACTATATGGCGAACCCGAATAAGACCCCTGATATCCTGCCCTCCTACCCTGGACTGGATGCCGGTCTGCATGGCCACTGGGGGAAATATAATCAAAATAATCATAATGACGGCCGTTGGAATGAAGGGGACACGGGAGAACATTTTTCTCATGTGGTAAAGGGCAAAGGCTTGAATGTGGAAAAAGGAATCTGTGTAAAACTAGGTGCCGGTCATATGCTGTCCGCTTGCTTTGACACAAAGTCCCTTTCTTACCGTGCGGTTTGGCAGGATGGATGGGTAAATTTTCAACCATTTCGTTGGGGTTCATCACGCGGTGCAAATATTGATGGAAAGAGCTGGTTTACTATTCCCAAAGCTGAAATGCCCAAAGGAGGAGAATATCTCGGCTTACACCGGTTTGGAAAACGGGTGGTATTCGAATATCAAATTGGAGATACAAAAATCCAGGACGAACCATGGGCTGGAGAAAATTCTTTCTATCGAAGAATCGATCTCCTGAACCCGGTTACAAAATTATCGCTTCCCTGCAAGGTAATGGATGGGGCCATTAAGGTGGAAGTAGTCGAATCAAATGGCATTGAAAAAGCGGAATGGAAACAAGGTGAACTCATTTTCCAAAATGCCAGTACAGGAGCTTGGTTAATACTTCGAATATCCAAGGAAAAAAAACCGGTGGAAGAAAATTCCGTTCTCGCTCATCTAAAATCAGAAAGAAAAATCGTAAAGCGATGGAATAAGACCCTTAAAGTACCGGGGAAACTGGGTAATTCGAACGGGTCCAATTATGTAGTCGATACTCTGAATGTTCCCTACAACAATCCATATAAAACTGTGATGCAATTGACCAGTATGGCTTTTTTACCCAACGGTAATGCCTTAGTTGCGACTCTCCCCGGGGATATTTGGTTGGTCAAAGGAATTTCAGATGATCTAACAAATATTACCTGGCAACGCTATGCCACTGGGTTTAACCAACCCATTGGCATTCATGTCGATGAGGACGGAATCTTCGTTCTGGACCGTCTGCAAATTTCTGTTCTTCACGACACCAATGGGGATGAAGAAGTCGACCACTACGAAAAATATGCCAACGACTTTGGTGGGTTTGACCGTAGTCATACTCACACCTTTGGACTGCACCGGACGAAGGACAAATCGTTTCACTTCATCCAATTGACAAGTGTATTCCGTACGGGCCCGGACCGGGTGACAAAAAAAGTAGCCACCGGAGTTCGTAACTGCATGGCAGTTGGAGGATCGGATGATTACTTCTGGGCAGGACCACAGGAAGGAACCTGGACACCGACCTCGGCAATCATCGAGGTCAATCAGGGAGAGGAGTATGGATTAGGTGGAAAGGGTATATCCCCTCCCCTTTGCTATGTTCCCCGAGGGATTGATAATTCAACCGGAGGAATGAAGGAGATAACCAGTGAGAAATGGGGACCCTTTAAGGGTTCTCATGTTGGACTGAGCTACGGATCGGGAACCTACTACTTAATCCTTCGGGACGCTACCGGTTCTCGCCCACAGGGAGCAGTGGTTCCAATGGAAGGAGAATTTTTGGCCGGAGTGATGCGTGGCGATTTTCATCCCAAGGATGGCCAACTCTATGTAGCCGGACTGGATGGTTGGGGAGACTATTCCATTGAGGACGGTTGTTTCCACCGAGTACGATACACCGGGGGAAAAGTTCGAAAACCAAAGGGGTTTAAGATTCATAGCAACGGTGTGAGAATTGATTTCACCACCAAGCTCGATCCCCGTTCAACATCCTTGGTAAAGAATTACTTTTCTCATGCCTGGAATTATGAATATGCGAAGCGATACGGTTCCCCTGAATTTTCCGCTAAGGTTCCGGAAAGTCTTGGACATGACCGAGTAGATATTCGATCCGTAAAATTACTGGAGAATGGAACATCTATTTTCGTGGAAATGCCCGACCTTGAACCAATTATGCAATTGCATATTCGTATGCATTTACAGGATGCCGACGGTACGGAATTTAAAACTGATCTGTTTTGCTCACCAATGTTCCCGGACAAACCGTACTCATTAAAAGGACTGGCAAAACCAAGAAAAGATAAGCTGTCCTTTGTATCCCTTCGAGTCGCAAACCAGGACTCGAAAAAGAAACCAGACTATACCGGTGATACGATTGAAGGGGAACGGGAGATTCGTATCGAGACCATAAGCGGTCTGAAATATTCCAATACTTTACTTGAAGCAAAACCCAATGAAGCACTGGCTTTAAAATTAAAAAATGTCGATGCCATGCCCCATAACCTGGTGATAATCGAACCGGGCTCGACCCAAAAAGTGGGAGAGGCCTCTTTTAAAATGATCAGCGATCCTAAAGCCGGGGAGAAAAACTATGCCCCGGATTTGAATGAAGTGTTACATATCATCCCGGTCATTGAACCGGGTAAAATACATACCCTTCATTTCCGGGCTCCGAAAAAACCGGGGGATTATCCATTTATCTGCACCTTTCCCGGTCATTGGATGGCGATGCAGGGAATCCTGCGGGTGAATTAAAAGAAGGTCCTTTTCGCTCGAACCGAATCTAAGAATTAACTTATTTTCACGACAACCCGATCATATCCAACCTGACGGGTGTAGGATTCTTCTTTTTCAATTCGGGGTTCAAAAGAGATTAGCTTTATACTTTTTACCTGTTTGCACAAAGACTTGAGCAGGCAACGAATAATTAATCGGGCCTGCGGAGCACCGAGGCAGTTATGAATCCCAAAGCCGAAGCCAATGTGCGGGTTTGGCATACGATCCAATATCACTTTATTGGGTTCTTTAAATACAGACTCATCCCGATTTGCAGATGGCCAGCACAGTCCGACCCGCCCCCCCGCCGGAACCTCATGATCCGCCACACTGGCGGCATGCGGACAGGTTCGGGCAATCGCAGTGAGCGGACTTACATAACGAACAAATTCCTCGCAGGCGGTCATGATGTAGCGCTCATCTTCTCCAAGAAAACCAAGGGCTTCCGGATGTTCGGCAAGGTAGACAATGATGCTACTGACCACATTAATTACGGTATCTTTGCCACCGGCAAAAGTGACATTGGCGATCCCCTGTTTTTCTGTAAAACTTAACTTTTCTCCATTCATCTCCGCGTGGTTAAGCATACTAAAAAAATCATCTCCCGGCTCCCGTTCGGCTCGGGCAAATTGTTCTGCAGTGTAGTCCTCAAGTCCGCTTCCTTCTGTCAGTGCATGCATCCCCCACTCCATCCATTTGTCTGCTTCTGAATCAGGAACCTTTAATAATCTGGCTAATGCACGGCATTGCAGGGGCAGGGCAAATTGGTTAACGGCTTCCACTTCCCCCACATCGATTATATTCGCGACCATTGATGTGACCATCTTTGCCATATCCTCGATATAGTCTGCATGAGTCGGACGAATAAAGAACGGCTCCACCAGCGCACGAAAATCGGTATGCTGGGGTGGATCCATCTCGATCGGAATTTGGCGCATCGAACGAAGTCCCTCCTCTGAATGAGGAACCACCTGAAATGGGTTATCGCTGCTGAACTCCTTCCAATTCTTCGCCGTTTTCCGCAGTTCTTTTAAGCGTAGAATGAAGGGGATTCCTTCACCATTAAACTCAGTGAATTGTATGCCTGAACTTGCTCGGGCCTCCTCAAAGCTGTCTTGATGTTGTGGCATAATTAAATACTCGAAGAATATCTTTTGTTCCAATACCGAAGGCGAGGACTAAGAATGTATTCCATAAACTGAAACTACCATGAACCTCTTTTTAATAGAGGGTGAACATATACCATAAAAAATTGAACATCAGAGAATTCTGACCACGGGGTAAGTGTACTGTCAAGTATGCTCGTTATTAATTCGTTATATTGTGTGGAGCATATAGCCTTTACAATTTAATTGAGGCGGGCACCCAGTCCTCCTCCATAACCAGCGAGCTCGAGGTAAGCGCTGCCAATCCGTTTCCCTTTTTCATTCAGGACCTCACAGGCACCTTCCCAATATGCATTATCCGATCGGTTGCCCGTAAATTCCTGCTGATCGAGTAAGGGGCGTAAGCGATACACTTCCTGCCCCTTGGTGGGATGAATTACTGAGACCTCGACTGTGGTGGGATATTGGAGTCCCGTTTTTGGACTGCTCCATGTATCAAGGGTTTCCCAGGAAAAGTTTTTCTCATACACCCTTTCCGTCTTTCCCTCCTGATCAATCCAGTAAACTGCTGACCACGGATCACTGCCCCCGTCTTTTTTCCGTAAACGATAGGCTTTTAGCTCGGTCCCATCGTCCAACTGCATACAAGTCCAATCCCACCCGGCTAAATCTTCCCCCAGTTGACTGGATGAAATTTCGTGATCCATCCAAGCAGTTCCTTCGACTGGAATCTCGACGCCATTCTGATGAAGTGTGCCCGTTGCCTGGAGACGGGTGTAGGACCAGTACCAACTGACCGAGGCTGGATCAGACCCTTTTCGACTCAACCCACGATCTCCGAAGGATACTAATGGCTTTGTCGGATGAAGAGTGAGTTCAAGCTTTCCTCCCCCGGGGTAACGAGTAATGATTTCGTGTCCCATTCCGTCTTCAAGAAGACTCACCTTTATTCCGCCCACATTTAATTGAAGAGTTTCCCGTGAAGCACTTGCCTGCCAACCCTCTCGTACTACTCGTTCGTGATGAAGATATTTCCCCTCTTCTAAATCGCTAAGCGCACTGTGGAGCAAAAAAAGATTTTGATTACCAAAGTGAGCATTCGAAGACTGCCCGGACTTCTTGGAATCGCCTGCCAGGCGAAAGATCGTGGATTGGAATCCGAAATGTTTTTTCGAATCAACCGTATTTAAATGTCCGACCCAATACCACCATTCAATTCCATGCTCGGGGTGGGAACCATGATCCCGTGGAAGAACGGGCACATAATCGGGAGTAGGCACGCGATACCCTTTAGAGGAGCGGACGGGGGGTTCAATCCATTCAGCCAATAAAAGGAACGGAGAAATAAGAAAGAAAAGTAAGAAAAACTTCATTTGCGTTTAAAATTCCAATAAGCAGATGCTAGGCAACCCGAGAGAAAACCAGTCAGAACCAACAGGATCCCAAAGATGAGAAAATCGGTGTAAGGGACATGCCAGAGGAGAGTCCATCCAAACGACTGTACATTGATCACTTTGACCAACAACCAACCAAGAAC